>DATIUS010000039.1:0-4058 GCA_035466655.1 Candidatus Sulfomarinibacteraceae bacterium | reverse complement strand
CGGCAACATCCACGCGATCCGGCCGATGAAGGACGGGGTCATTGCCGACTACGTCATCACCGAGGCGATGCTCCGCTTCTTCATCGGCAAGGCGACCCGCGGCAAGCTGATGTTCAGCCGGCCCGAGGTGATGATCAGCGTGCCGGCCGGGGTCACCTCGGTCGAGAAGCGCGCCGTCCGCGACGCCGCCCTCAAGGCCGGCGCCAAGGAGGCGTACCTGATCGAGGAGCCGCTCGCAGCGGCGATCGGCGCGAACGTCCCGATCAGCGGCCCGTCCGGGAACATGGTCATCGACATCGGCGGCGGGACGAGCGAGATCGCCGTCATCGCCCTCGGCGGGATCGTCGTCTCCACCTCGCTCCGGGTGGGCGGCAACAAGTTCGACGAGCACATCGCCTCGTACATCCGCAAGAAGTACAACCTGATGATCGGGGAGCGGACGGCCGAGGAGGTCAAGATCCAGATCGGGACGGCCCTCCCGCTCGAGCGCGAGCTGACGATGGAGGTCCGCGGCCGGGACCTCATCGCCGGCCTGCCGCGGACGATCCCGATCACCTCGTCCGAGGTGATGGAGGCGATCGAGGCTCCCCTCCAGCAGCTCGTCGCCGCCGTCCGGCGCGTCCTGGAGCAGACCCCGCCGGAGCTCTCGTCCGACATCATCGACAAGGGGATGGTCATGTCCGGCGGCGGGGCACTCCTCCGCAACATCGACAAGCTCCTGACCCAGGTCACCGGGGTGCCCTGCCACGTCGCGGAGAACCCCCTGAACTGCGTCGCGCTCGGGACGGGCGAGGCGCTCAAGCACTACGGCTTCTTCAAGAAGTCGCTCGTCCAGTCGTTCTAGGTTCGGACGGCGCGCCGGTGCCCCTCGCCCCGGCCTTCGTGGACCTCCACTGCCACACGTCGGCGAGCTTCGATTCGCTCGCCTCGCCGCGGGCGGTCGTCGCGGCCGCGGCCCGCCGCGGCCTGACCCACCTTGCGATCACGGACCACGACCGGATCGACGGCGCCCTCGCGGCCCGCGACGCCGCGCCCGACGGCCTCAGCGTCCTCGTCGGGGAGGAGATCCGGACCCGCGACGGCGACCTCATCGCGGTCTTCCTGTCCCGGGCCGTCCCGCCGGGCCTGTCCGCGGCGGAGACGATCGCGGCCGTTCGCGAGCAGGGCGGCCTCGTCGGGATCCCGCACCCGTTCGATCGGTTCCGCGGGTCGCTCTCGCGGGGGGAGCTGCCGGGGAACCTGGAGGCGCTCGTGACCTCGGTGGACTGGGTGGAGACCTGGAACGCGCGGCTCATGTTCGGTGACGGGAACGCCCGCGCCGCGGACCTGGCCGGGACGGCCGGCGTGCCGGGGGTCGCGGTCTCCGACGCGCACACGACGATCGAGGTCGGCGTCGCATTCACGATCCTCGCCGGCGACCCGTCCACGCCCGATGGCCTGCGGGAGGCCCTCACGGCCACACTCGGCGACGGGCCGATGCTGGTGGCCGGTCGAGCCTCCGCCTACGTCCGGCTGGTGACACCGATCGCCAAGGTCATCCAGCGGGCCCGGGGCCGCCGCCGGGTTCGCCCGGTGTCGAACCCGTGAGCGGGCCGGGACCCACGGATCGGGGCGCGCTCGAGACCGGTCGCAACGGGCCCGAGCCCGAGCCCGAGGTCACCGCGGAGCAGCTGTCGCTGGCTCGCCGGCTCCGTCAGCCGCGGACCATCATCTCGCTCGTCCTGCCGCTCGTGCTGCTCACCCTGTTCGTCCGCAGCCTGCCGGGCTTCCACCTCGACGAGCTGCCCGACAAGATCCTCCGGGCGAACGGGATCGTCCTGCTCCTCGCCTTCGGCATCTTCTACGCCGGCTTCCCGCTCCGCGGACTGCGCTGGACGATCCTCATCCGCCGGACCGGCTTCCCGCTCCGGGTCCGCGACGGGACGGAGATCATCTTCCTGTCCTGGCTCGTGAACTGCCTCGTGCCGGCCAAGCTCGGCGACATCTACCGGGCCTACCTGCTCAAGATCAACAGCCCGGTCTCGCTGTCGCGCACGTTCGGGACGGTCTTCATCGAGCGGATCCTCGACCTCTTCGCGATCGTCGTCCTCGGCCTTGCCGCCGGCTACGTCTCGTTCCGGACCGGCCTGCCGCCGGAGGTCCAGATCGTCTTCGCTGCCGGCGTCGGCTTCGTCGTCCTGCTCGCCGCGGGCCTGCTCACGATGCGGAACTTCGGGCGCCGGATCATCACCTCGCTGCCGCTCCCGCACCGGATCGTCGAGTTCTACGATCGCTTCGAGGAGGGCGTGTTCGCCTCGGTCGGGCTGCGCGCGCTGCCGGGCCTGGTGCTCATCACGGGCCTCGTATGGGCCACGGAGGCGACCCGGCTCTACCTCGTGGTCCAGGCGCTCGGCCTGCCGGACGTCCATCTCGGGATCAGCGGCGCCTTCTTCATCGCCCTGTCCGCGTCGCTTCTCACGGCCATCCCGATCACGCCGGCCGGCCTCGGGTTCGTGGAGGGCGCGGTCGTCGGCCTGCTCACGATCGTCTACGGCGTGCCACAGACCGAGGCGCTGGCAATCACGATCGTCGACCGCACGATCAGCGTCCTCTCGATCATCGCGATCGGCGCGGTCGCCTACGCGCTCTCGCCCAAGCGCCGCGGTGCCGGAGTGGCGATTCCGGCCTGACGGTCCCGGTACCGCGGACCGCCACAGAGTCGCATCCACCGCACACGACCGGACCACCGTGGGCCGCTGCCGGCCCACCGGTCGAGGTACGAACGGGTGATGTTGACGGCGGTGCGTCGCGTCGATAGTCAAGGCATCGCGGCACGGTCCGCCCACCACCACGGAGCGCCCGGTACCAACCGATGACCACCCACAACGGTCGAGCCTTCAACGAGTGGCTCCGAGCCCAGCTCAAGGCGAAGAAGATGTCCCAGCGACAGCTCGCCCAGCAGTCCGGGGTCGACCATTCGACGATCTCCCGCCTCATCCGCGGCGATCGGATGCCGTCCCTCGGGACGGCGACGAAGCTTGCCAAGGGGCTGCGCGAGATCCGAGAGGACGCGGACACCGCCCAATACCTGGGCCTGGTCGCGAACGGGCCGCAGAACCCGACCGCCCGCGTCGAGTACGCGCTCCGCGCGGACGAGGCGCTGACCGAGGCGCAGGTCCGTCAGATCATGGAGTACTACCTCGCCGTCCGGATGCGCCGCTTCGGCCGCGTCTTCCAGCCGGCCGATGGCACCCAGGGCAACGGACGATCGGATCCGTCGACGCCTCGGCCGATGGGCTTCCGGACCTCGCAGCCGGCCGGTGTCGGCCCGCGGGTCAGCGCCGCGCCCCGGGTCCAGGGCATCTCAACCTTGCCGCGCACCACCGGGCGGAGCACCGACCGGTACTGATCAGCCTTTCACACGGCCCGGATGACCTCCACGTCCGGGTCTCGGGGACAGCGAACGCCGGCGTTCGGGGCGCCGGCGTTCGCGTTTCCTGGGCCTGGAATCCCGCTCGAACAGCGAGCGGAGGGTCGAGGCCACCGAGCGCAGCCCCGTCTCGCGCTTCGGGCCGGCGTCGGCCGAGGGTGTGCCGCCCATCACTGTGGCGCCGCGCTCCCCGCGTCCTCGCGCCGGGCATCGTCCGCGCCCGTGGCGACAGCCCGGGAGCGGCTGCCGCGGAGGCGGAAGGCCTCGACCGGAAGCGCGGTCAGGGCGCGCCCGGCCAGCAGGTCACGCGCCCGCCCGACGTTGACCGCGTCGTAGCCCGCGTCCATTCCCGGCGTCTCGAGGATGAAGGTCGCGTGCCGGAGCCGCGGGTGCCGGATCAGGTGGCCCAGCCCGGCCTCGCCGATCCGCCCGCCACCGAGGTGCTCGTGCCGATCGTGGCGCGAGCCGGGCTCCGCCTTCGAGTCGTTGAAGTGGACGAGCACGAGGCGGCCCAGCCCGATCCGCCGATCGAACGCATCGAGGAGCCGGTCGATCGAGCGCGGCTCGTCCAGCCGGATCCCGGCGCCCCAGGCGTGTGCGGTGTCCATGCAGAAGCCGAGGCGCCCCTCGGGCACGCCGAGCCTGCCGG
>DATIUS010000038.1:0-36208 GCA_035466655.1 Candidatus Sulfomarinibacteraceae bacterium | reverse complement strand
CTCGACGTCCCGACCGACGACATCTGCGTCCGGTGCCATGCGGCCGCCGCCGGCCGCCCGACCGAGATCCGCCAGGTCATCGTCTCCGGCCACTACGTCGAGTTCTGCCTGCAGTGCCACGACCCGCACACGGGGATCTCGCAGCGGCCGCCGGTCCTCCTCCACACCGATGTCAACCTCCCGCCCTGCGTCACCTGCCACGGCCCTGAGGGGTTCAAGGCGCGCAACCAGCGCCACCCGGAGGTCCTGGATGATGAGCCGTGCCTCGACTGCCACGCGCCGGGGCGCGGCCCGGGAGGCGACTGATGACCCCCGTGGCTGAAACTCCAGCGGCCGGGCTCCTGCCCGAGACCCCAGCGGCCGGGCTCCTGCCCGAGACCCCGCCGGCCGGACTCGTGCCGCTGGTCGAGATCGCGCCGGCCATCGCCGCCGCCTCCGTCTCCCGGCGCCGATTTCTCGGGTTCGGCCTGACGATCCTCGGCGGGTTGGCCGGCGCGACCGCGCTGTCGCGCCTCGTCCCGATCTTCGAGGAGCCCGCCGGCGCACCGCCGCCGATCGTGCCGGCCTACGACGCGGCCGCGAAGCGCTGGTCGTTCGTCGTCGACTCCGGCTCGTGCATCGGCTGCGGCCTGTGCGTCCTCGCGTGCAAGGAGGAGAACGAGGTCACCGAGGACGCCCGCTTCGCCCGGACATGGGTCGAGCGGCACGCCGAGACGACCGACGGTGCCCGCTACGTGGACTCGCCCGAGGGCGGTGCCGACGGCTTCCCGCCGGCGTCCACGGCCCCGGGTGCGGAAGGCAAGACGATCGCGAACGCCTTCTTCGAGCCGCGGCTGTGCATGCAGTGCGAGGAACCGCCGTGCACGTCGGTCTGCCCGGTCGGTGCGACCTACAAGACCGAGGACGGGATCGTCCTCGTCGACCCGCGCCGGTGCATCGGCTGCGGCTACTGCGTGGTCGCCTGCCCGTATGGCGCCCGCTACATCGCCCCGGCCGCCGATCGTTCACCGAACGACACGCCCGGTGTCGCCGACAAGTGCACCTGGTGCTACCACCGGATCGCTCGGGGCAGCCTGCCGGCGTGCGTCGAGGTCTGCCCCGTCGGCGCCCGCAGGTTCGGCGACGCGGCCGACCCGGAGAGCGAGATCGCGGCCATCCTGCGCGAGCAACGGCCCGCGGCGCTCCACCCCGAGTTCGGCACGAAGCCACGGGTCGTCTACCTCGGGCCATCGGTCCAGGAGGCCTGAGCGATGCACGCAACCGGACGATCGCTCACGCTCGCCGGACACGCGGTTCACTTCGCTCCGCGGGCCGCGATCGCGGCGGTCGCCCACGAGGCGATCCGGATGCCGCGTCCGCTCCAGCTGTGGATGGCCTTCCTCCTCGGGATGGTCGCCCTGGCCATGCCGGCCGCGTTCCTTGCGCTGCCGCCGGGTTGGGAAGTTCTGGGCACCACGCCGACCTTCGAGTGGGGACTGCTGATCGTCGGCTACGTCTTCTTCGCGATCACCACGAGCGGCCTCTGCCTCGCGTCGTCGCTCGGCACCGTCTTCGGCATCGAGCGCTTCCGACCGCTCGAGAAGCGGCACGCGATCCTGGCGCTCCTGTGCCTGATCACGGCCTTCGGGATCATCGCCCTCGACCTCCACTACCCGGTGCGGATGGTCCTGGGGGCCATGCTCGTCCCGTCGCCGAGCTCGCCGATGTGGTGGATGGGCGTCTTCTACGGCATCTACCTGTGTGTGCTCGTCGTCGAGGTCTGGAGCATGTTCACCCACCACCCGAGGATCCATCAGGCCGCCTGCACGATGGCGGCCTGCACGGCGATCGTCGCCCCGGCGACGCTGGGGGCCGTCTTCGGCGTGCTCGTGGCGCGGCCGTTCTGGCACGGGCCGTTCACGCCGATCCTCATGGTCGCCTCTGCGTTCCTGTCCGGCACCTCGCTCCTCGGGGTGGTCTTCTTCGTCGTCCACCGGCTCCGGCTCGAGGGAGCCGAGCGGGCCGTCAGCCTGGCGATCCCGGCGATCCGGGCGCTGCTGACGATCGGGCTCGTGATCGTCTCGCTCCTCGTCGCCCGGCAGGTCGTCGCCGGGCTGGCCGGAGAACGGCCCGCCCTCGTCGAGGCGACGCAGGCGCTCGTCTCCGGGCCGCTGGCCGTCGAGTTCTGGGCCGTTCGCGTGGGGCTTGGGCTCGTGATCCCGCTCGTCCTCGTGGCGGTCCCGGTGACGCGAACCCCGGCCGGCACGTTCATTGCCGCGGGCCTTGCGCTCGTCGGCGTCTTCGTCGACCGGATGACCTTCGTGTCGGCGGGCCAGATCGCCCCGACGTCCGCGTCCGGGGTCGTCGCAGCGCCGTATGCCACGTACACGCCGTCGCTCGTCGAGATCGGCGTGATCATCGGCGCGACGGCCTTCGTCGCCCTTGGCTATACGCTTGCCGAGCGATACCTGGATCTCAGCGAGTCGCATGAGGTCCATGCGCCGCTCTCGCTGTCGTCGATCCGGCGCCGCCTGCGCGGCGCCCGCCGCGAGGCCGACGCACGATGATCCACCAGCCCGCCGCCCGTCACCGCTTCCCGGTCGGCGCAGTCTCGCTCGCGGCAGTCGCGTTCCTCCTGGTCGGGTTTGCCCTGGCGGTGGCGCAGCCCCAGCTCGCCCGCCTGTACGAAGCCGCGTTCGCCGTGCCGAGCCCCAGCCCATCGCCGACCTCCACGCCGGCGGCCACGGCCCCGATGGCGCTGGGCCCCGGTGGGGTCACCATGGCCGAGGATGCCGACTGTGGCGCCTGCCACATCGACGCGACCGGCGAGGTCACCACGAAGCAGATCCCGCCGCTCGCCCATCCGCTGGAGGGCTGGAAGGACTGCACGGCCTGCCACGCGAACGACCGCCTGGTGAAGACCGCCGCCGGCCACTCGAGCCTGCACAAGGAACAGTGCCTCGCCTGCCACAAGGTTCCGAGCACCCTTGGAACGGCGCCGCCGCGGCCCCACCACCTCGTCACCGGCGCCGCGTGTGCGTCGTGCCACGGCACGGAGGCGCCCCTGCCGACGGACATGGCCGGCCGGACCAACTGCTGGATCTGCCACAGCGGAACCGAGTTCGAGGACCTGTTCGCCGGCCCCGCGGAGACACCGTAGGGTTCGCGACGGGAGCCCCGCCGTCCCGGCACCCGTCGCTCCGGCCCTCGGCCGCCCCTGTCACACCCCGGCGTGCGGGCCTGTTGCGCGGGGGGTCCCATGGTCCCGTTCCAGCCCTGCCGTGGTCATGGACGTGGCGGGTCCGATGGCCCTTCCGGGCGGTGTCCCCCTCGGACGGATAGTTGGACGCATCCCCGGGACGCGGCCGGTTGACCGCGCCCCCGACTGGGCAAATGAGGCATCGGGTGACCGGCAACGGATTTCGCTCCAACGGCGAGAAGCTGCGGGTCCTGCTCGCGATCTTCGACTTCCCGCTCGTCAACGCCGGCCTCCGGGCGGCGATCGACGCCGAGCCGGACATGCGGGTCGTCGGCGAGGCGACGAGTCATGCGGAGCTGCGGACCCTGATGGAGACGGTCCCGGCCGACGTCGCGGTCGCCGAGTGCCTGCCCTTCACCAGGGAGAGCTGCTCAATCTTCCAGGCGATCGAGGCGATCCGGAGCACGAAGCCGGCGCTCAAGATCCTCGCCCTCGAGTGCCGCACCGGCGCCGAGCAGTTCAGTCTTGCCCTGAAGGCCGGGGCGGATGGCTTCCTGACCCGCGAATCCGAGCCTGCCGACGTCGTCGCGGCGCTCCGCTGCATCGCCCGGGGGGAGACCTACATCAGCCCGGCGCTCGTGACGAAGATGGTCAACACCTACGTCCTGCGCAGCCCCGAGCACTCCCTCGAGGACGTCTACGACACCCTGAGCGACCGGGAGCGCGAGGTCCTCCTCCTCGCCGCCGTCGGCCACACCAATCGCGAGATCGCCAAGGCCCTCCACCTCAGCGAGCAGACGATCCACAACTACCGGGCGGCCGTCATGGAGAAGCTCGGTTTCCACGACCGGGTCGAGCTCCTGAAGTACGCGATCCGGCGGGGGGTCCTGAGCGTCGCCGATCTCTAGGGCAAGCTCCAGGGCGGCGAGGGGCGGGCTCCGTCCCCGAGACCGCGGGCCGTGTACCAGCGGCCAAGCGCCCGCACCGCCCGGTCGACCGTCCGGAAGGTCGGGATGCCGCCCTCCTCGAGGAGCCCCGCCAGCGCGTCGTAGCGCTCGCCCGCATCGACAGCCGCGACCCACGGTTTCGTGGTGCCAGCCCAGAGTCCCACCAGACGGGCGGCGATCGCGTCGGGGGCGCCGACGTCATCGTCGTGACCGGGGCCCGGTTCGAGCGTCCGGTTCTCCGCGCTCAACGGCACCACGCCGATCACGCCGAGGTCCACCGCCGGGTCGTCGAGCACGGCGCGAACCGCGGCTCCGAAGGAGGCGTCGTCGGCCATGGGCGTGAGATCGATCGGGTTGTGAACGTCAACGACACCGTCGATCGCCCGGCCGGCGAGGATCTCGCCGAGCTGCGCCGAGGTCGGACCGGAGAAGCGGGCCAGCCGGAACGGCCCGAGGTTGTCGGCGATCGCGACGCATTCGAACCCCGCGTTCGTGACGCCACCGAGGCCCGGGCCGGCGGCGGCCCGACCGTGGAGCCGGGCGAAGAGGCCGACCAGGTCATCGAACTCATCGATCGAATTCGCGACCACGACGCCGGCCGCCTCGGCAAGGGCCCGGGTCACCGCGGTATCCCCGGCGATCGAGGCCGTATGGCTCGCGGAGGCGACCGCCCCGGCCGACGTCCGACCGGCCTGGTACAGGATCACGGCGCCGCCGGCACCGGCCATCGATCGCGCCGCGCCGAGGAAACGGAGCCCGTCGAGCGGCACGAAGCCCTCGACGTAGGCCGCCACGACATGGACCGACGGATCGCCGGAAAGGTACTCAAGATGGTCGCCGATGGTGAGGTCCATCTGGTTGCCGACCGTGATCACGTAGCGCGGCTCGATTCCGCGGAGCCGGCTCAGGCGGGAGATCGCGAAACCGCCGCTCCCGGACAGGATCGCCACCGGCCCGGGGGGACCCGCGGGCGCGGCCAGCTTGGTTTCCGGGATGAACAGGGTGTCGTAGCGGCCCGGGCGAGAGCGGATCCCGAGGCAGTTCCCGCCGTTGACGAGGGGGCCGCCACCGCGCGCCCGCGCCGCCGCGAGGGCGTCGTGCATCCGGCCCACGAGCTCCCCCGTCCCCTGCTTCTCCTCGAGTCCGCCCGGGATGACGATCAGGCTCGCGGCGGCGTCCGTCTCGATCGCCTGGACGACGATGCCCGGGGCCTCGGCCGCGGCGACCGCGACGATCAGGAGGTCCACCTTCCCCGGCAGGGCGTCGAGGTCGGCGACGCATCGGCAGCCGTCGATCTCCTCGGCGCCGGGCTTCACGACCCGGACCCTGGCCGCCTCGAAGCCGTCACGGAGCAGGTTGCGCAGGATGATCCGGCCCGGGTTCATCCTCGACGAGACGCCCACGATCGCCACCGATTCGGGCTCCAGGAGCCGCCGCAACTCGCCGACGGGCCGATTCGGCCGAGGCTCGAAGCGGCGAGAGCCGAGCGACGCGAGGACGTCGAGCGCGATAAGGCCGTCCGGCGTCACGGCAAACGGGTTGACCTCGATCTCCACGAGCTCGTCCGGCCGGCAGATCGGAGCCAGCGCCAGCAGCCGTTCGACGACCTCGACGAGGCGGTCCATCGCCAGCCACGGCGGCCGGCCGCGCAGCGACGCGGTGGCGAGCTCGACGCCCATCGACCGGACGAGGCGAGCCGCCAGCTCCCCCGACTCGCGCGGCGGATCCAGCGCGGCGACGATGGCGGTCCGCGATCCCGGTCGAAGGTGTCCGGCGACCGCCTCGGCATCCGTGCCGCCTGCCCCGACCGTGACGATCGGTCCGAAGTCGTCCGTCCAGCGCAGCGAGACGAGGAGCTCGCCGCCGAGCCCCGGCTCATGGTCGACGAACGCGGCGATCATGTACCCGGCGATCGCGGCCCCGACGGGCACCCGTCCGGTGAGCGCGGACTCGGCGGCCGCGAGATCGCCCAGGCGGCTCGCCATCGCACGGATCGCGTCGACGACGGCCTGCCGGTCGCGGACCACCACGACCACGCCGCCCGCCTCCGTCTTGTGGGCGATGCCCGTTGCCGCGACCTTGACCACGAGCCGGTCCCCGGGGAGTGCCTCGAGGTCGCAGGCCTCCGCCTCGGCCGCGTCCCGCACGAACAGATGCGGTGGCACCGCGATCCCGGCGACGCGGAGGAGCTCGTAGCCCTCGGGCTCGAGGAGCGCCGTCCGGCTCTCCGCGCGGATGCCGGCGAGGAGCGCGCGAATCCGCTCGAGGTCGCTCACGACCCGGTCAGCCGCTCGCCGGGGCGCCAACCTCGACCGGCGCTGGATCCACGACCGTCAGCTCGCCGCCGTACATCCCCATCGAGCACATGTACGGGATCCGGCCCGCCCGAAGGGGCGGCAGCTCGATGACGTTCTCGCCCCGGCGGAGCGTGACCGCGAAATTGAGCGACGGCACCTGGAGGAAGACCGCGCAGGACCGGGGCTCGAGGGATTCGATGATCCAGCGGGTCCGCATCCCGGAGTACAGCGCGGCCCTCGCCGGCTCGTAGCCGTAGCCGAGCTGGAAGGTCCGGAGCGTCTGCACGCCGTTCTCGATCGTGACCACCGGGACCGCGGGCGCCTGCGCAGCGAAGAGCGTCGGCGTGAAGCCGGCCAGCCGCAGGCCGGCCGTTCCGTTGACGACGGCGAAGCCGATGACGACCACCCCGATCGCGCGGAGCAGGCCGGGTCGCGAGCGCTTCGGGAGGAGCGTCGGCAGCCCCCCGAGGGCGAGCAGCCCGGGCACCGTGCCGAGCGCGAAGACGGCCATGATCCCGCCGGCGACGAGCGGCGAGCCGGTCGACAGCGCGTAGACCTGGACGGCCTGGGTGAAGCCGCAGGGCAGGAAGAAGGAGGCCGCGCCGAGCGCCGCCGCCCGTGTGTCCGAGTAGCTCGCGACCGACCCCGCGTCCAACCCCAGGCGACCTCCCAGGCCGCCCGGCAGGGTCGGCGACCAGCCGGCGAGGCGAGGCGAGAGGCCCGTCAGGCGAATCCCGAGGACGGTCATCACGACGGCGACGACGATCATCAGGACCGCGATCGCCGCCGGCGGGAGGACCACTTGCGATCCGAGTGCCCCGAGTCCCGCTCCGAGCGCGGCGAACCCGGCCACGCGCCCGACGAGGAAGAGGAGCGTCGGCCGGAGCCGGACGGCGAGGGAGGGATCCGCATCGGCCGGGCGGCCGGCAGCGGCCGCGGCCGACAGCGCCAGGACCAGGCCCCCGACGAGCGCCATGCAGGTCGAGACCCCGGCCGCCAGCCCGAGGAGACCGGCAACGACGAGACCCCCCTCGCGGATGTCGCCGGCACCGGACGCGAACCCGGCGAGCCCGGTCACGTCGGCAACGACGGCGACCGCCACGATGAGGGCGAGCCCTCCACCAGCCGCAAGCCAGGGCCCGCTATCCCGGGTGACCCATGGCGTGGTTCCCACTTCATAGCCCGCGGCTTCGATCGCCTCGGCCACGTCGACGCCGGAGACAGGGCCGGAGGTGACGACCTCCACGCGGGCCCGCGAGGCGGACGCGGTGGCTGTCTGGACGTTGGGGATGCGCCGGACGTGCCGCTCGATCCGCCGCTCGCAGGCGCGACAGGTCATCCCGACGATCGGAACGACGATCAGGCCGATGGGCGGGGAAGGCGGGCTCGCGGACCCTGGGACGCTGGCGCTCATGGGGCGAGTGTTGCCAGCGGCCGTCGCACGCGTCAAGGTCCATTGGCCCATCGGCGGGGCCCCTTTGGCCCACCGTGAATCGCCCGGTCAGACACGCACCCTCGAAAGGAGGCTCACGAGGTAGCGGGAGCGCATCTGGTCAGACGCCATCGCCTGGTGGATCGGCGGCAGCCGCAGGATCACCCCGAGGATCGCCGCCATCGCGCGGTGGCTCGCGAGCGCCCGGTTGTCGAAGATGCAGTCCTGCAGGCGGCCCCGCTCGATGGCCATCAGGACCGTGCGGTGGAGCGTGTCCACCGGGGTGATGACTCGTCCGGGGCGCGCCTCGAGCCACATCCCCTTCGTCGGGCAGACGCGCGTGCACACCCCGCAGCCGAGGCACAGGTCGGCGTTGAGCACCGCCTTCCGCTTCTGCGGCTTGTGCGGGTCGTTGGCCGAGACGAGCGTCATCGCCTCCACCGGGCAGACGTTCGCGCACTTGCCGCAGCCGTTGCACAGGGCGTCCTCGACATGGGGCAGGAAGTTCGTGGTGTGGACCGGGTTCAGCATCCCGAACCGGCGGGCCGCGATCATCGCCTCGCAGCAGCAGCCGCAGCAGTTGCAGATGAAGTTGACCCCTGACTGGACGTTCTCGCCGAACTGGACGAGGTTGCTCGCGTAGGCCTCCTGGAGCAGGTCCATCCCCTCGACCTCGTCGATCCGCCTGGCGTGGTCGTGGCGGATGAGCGAATCGGCTGTGCCCCCGAAGGTCATGCAGATGTTCTTCGGCGCCCGGCAGGCGCGGCCCACGTGCTCCATCTTGTGGCGGCAGTAGCAGACGCCCACGCCGAGGTGCTCGGCGGTCTGGATCACCTCGCTGGCACGTTCGTAATCGAGGACGTGGAGGCCGCCGTCGGGCGGCGGGGGCACGGCGCCTGCGGGCCACGACGGCGCCGCGTCGCTCGGTGCCCTCACCTCCTCCCGCCGAGACAGCTCGCCTGACGCGGCCAGGGCGGCTTCGTTGACGAAGACGCGCCCGAGCTGCGTCTCGCCGTTCGTGAACAGGTTGAGGATGAAGGCGTCCTCGACGGTGATGTACTGGTAGAACAGCTCGCTCAGCAGCCGCTGGTCGATGTCATCGCGGACCCGCATCATCGAGAATTCGAAGAACCCGGCCATCGGCGGCGGCAGGATGTAGACCGTCCCGTCCGGGCCCTCCATGTCCAGCAGGATCGCCCGCGACGCGAGCGCTTCGAGCGCGGCCCGTGCCTCCGGCTCGGGCATCTTCCAGATCCGTGCCGCCGTCGCTGCCGTGACGGGCTTGATCGGCAGCTGCGCCACCAGCCCCGCTTCGCGCTCGCTGAAGAGCATCTGCAGGATCTGGAACAGCAGCTCTGACGGCGGGGCGCCCTGCGGGAACCGGTTCAGCCGATCGGAGAGCGCCTGGTACGCGTGGCGGGTCGTGACGTGGGCCATGGCGACCATCCCGGGTTGATCGAGCTGCGGGTCGCCGAGGCGGCACGCCGCTCCTGGCGGATCAGGCCCACCATCGGGGGAGCGCGGACCGCCGCCAAGGGCGCACCCGCGCCTTCCGACCGTGCCGTTCGGCACCCGGGCCGACACGGCCGGCCGCCGCCCGCGCTCCGGTCGTCCCGCCTGCGCTCGATCAGCGGTTCGCCGACTGCGCGCCAGCCTGATCCGGTCCGCGGAATCGATGGAGGCTCGCCCGCCCGGATCGCTCCTCGCGAGACAAGCTCCATCGGTCAGGTGGCTGATCCTTGCCGATGCCGTCGATGACGTCGAACCCGGGAGCGAGGACCCGACTGGACTCGTGGTCCCGAATTCCCGACCGAATTGCGTGGACAAGGACTCGTAGGCCGATCTGCGGCCGATTCGACCCGCGGTGGGAGCCGATCCATGTTGGTGACGGGTCTACGGGTCCATTCTGCGTCGGCTTGGACCCGAAAACGGGACTGGCAGACCGGTCCAAGTCGAGCGTCGACTCAGTTCGGGGGCCTCACGACCGGGAGTTTCCTGCCGTCCTGCCTGACCGCGCCAAGGGTCGTCCACCCTGGGGCGACAACCGGGGCGACCGGCAGCGGCACCGGACGCTGCTTTGATGACGGCCGTACGATCCGCATGATGACCCCTCGCGTCCCGCCCGGGTCGCCGACCGAGCCCCATGAGGGCGGCGCGCGCCTGACCGGCGAGCAGATCAGCGCGATCAACCGCTTCCCCGACGCGAACCCGAACCCCGTCCTGCGAATCGATGCCGACGGGCACCTCATCTACGCGAACCCGGCCAGCACCGGGATGGTCGCGGCGCTCGGCGCCCGGGTTGGCGATCGCCTGCCGGCCGAGATGCTCGCGCGCTTCGATGCGGCGGCACCGGCGCACGGGTTTGTCGAACTGGTCGCCAACAACCGGACGTACGCCGTCTGGCCCGTCCCGATCCCGGACCTCGGGTTCACCAACCTGTACGGGACGGACGTCACGGCCGAGCGCGCGATCGTCAAGTTCCCGGACCAGAATCCCAACCCGGTCTTCCGGATGGACTGGCGCGGCACCCTCGTGTACGCCAACCCGGCGTGTGCGGTGCTGGTCGATGGGCTCGGCCTGGCCATCGGGTCGCCCATGCCGGCGGCGCTCGCGAGCGCCCTGCTCGACCTTGCCCGCGCCGCGGACCGCTCGACCCTCGACGTCGAGGCTGGGCCGTGCATCTACGAGCTCCTGCCGGTGGACGTGCCCGAGTTCGGCTTCGTGAACGTGTACGGCACCGATGTCACCGCCGCGAAGGAGCGGGAGCGGCTCGCGCGTGAGAACGAGCGCCTCCTCCTCAACATCCTGCCCGGACCGATTGCGCAGCGCCTGCGCGACGGCGAGCCGCTCATCGCCGACCGGTTCGACGACGTGACCCTGCTGTTCGCGGACATCGTCGAGTTCACCCGCCTCTCCTCGACGATGTCCCCATCCGAGCTCGTCCGCGTGCTCAACGACGTGTTCACGGTCTTCGATGGCCTCGTCGATGCCTACGGCCTCGAGAAGGTGAAGACCATCGGCGACGCGTACATGGTCGTCGGCGGGATGCTCGACACGTCCGGCGACCACACGGCCCGGGCCGCCGGCATGGCCCTCGACCTCGCCGCGGCCGTGGCTCGGATCGAATCGGCATCGAGGCTCGGGATCCAGTTCCGGATCGGGATCAACTGCGGCCCGGTCGTGGCCGGCGTGATCGGCACGAAGAAGTTCATCTACGACATCTGGGGCGACACGGTCAACCTGGCCAGCCGGATGGAGTCGCACGGCGCGCCGGGCCGGGTCCAGGTGACCCAGGCGGTCGCGGACCGCCTCGACGGCACGTTCGTGGTGGAGCCGCGCGGGCTCATCGACATCAAGGGCAAGGGCCTCACCCCGACGTATTTCCTGGTCGGGCGAGCCTGATCGGCGTACGGAGCAGGAGCATGCAACTCGAGGTCTCGGAGGTCATCGAACGGTCCCCGGAGATCGTCTTCGACTTTGTGGCGGTGAACCACCTTCGGAACCACCCGCGCTGGGACCTGCACATGCACCTGGAGCAGGTCACGGACGGGCCGATCGGGCTGGGAACCGTCCTCCGGCGCCGTCATACGCGCGCGGGCGCCCCGATCGAGGGGACGATGGAGGTCATCGAATTCGATCCGCCGCGCGCGATCGCGATGCGCATCCATGACGGTCCCGTCGAGATGTTCGGCCGACAGTCGATCGAGCCGCTCGGCGACGGTCGCTGCCGGTTCACGATCAGCGTGGACATCCCCGGCATGCCCAACCCGCTGGATCCCTTTCCGATTGCCCAGAGCGCCCGGCGGATCAAGGAGCTGATCGAAGCCGAGACATAGCGCCGAGCGGCGGGGGAGCTACCGGGGCACGTCGGCCCGCGTGGGTTGCTGGGCGCCTGCCTCGGCAGGCGCGGCCATCGTCGCGCTCGCCCCGGCCTCATCGAGCCGGGCCAGGATCGGCGTTGCGCGCAGCCGGGTGAGCGTGTCGCGGGCCGCCGCGATCGCCGCCGGTGCCTCGGCCATCTCGCGGTCCGTCGGGGCGAGGAGGAGCGCAAGGTCCACGACTGCGAGTGCTTCGTCGAACAGGAGACCGAGCTGCCGCCAGCCGCGTAACGCATCGCGATACCCGTCGATCGCGTCGGTTCGGCGGCCCTGGAGGGCAGCCAGCCCGGCCCGCAGCGTCACGCGATCGAGCTCGATGGCCTGGCCGCGCTCGACCGAGGCGTCGAGGCGAGCGACGAGATCGGCGGACGCCTCGGGGTCGCCGGCCCACAGCGCTGCGCGAGCGGCGAGCGGCAGGCCGATCGCCGCGAAGTACGACGTCACATCCGCCGCGGTCGCGCCTGCCTCGCTGGCCTGCCTCAGACGTCCCCCCGTCAACGCCGCCCAGGCCCGCCCCCAGTGGAGGTACGAGGTGTACTGCGGGTCCTTCATCGACGAGACGAGCCGTTCGGCGGCGGCGAGGTCGCCGGAGGCATCCCCGCCGGTCAGCGCCGTCAGCACGGCCCTGTCGATGTACAGCTCGAGGTAGAAGCCGCCCGTGATCTCGTTCGCGAGCCACTCGTCAAGCATCGCCGAGGCCCAGGCCCACTCCCCGACCCGGATCGCGCACGAGGCAGCGTTCCCGACCATCATGAACCCGAGCACGAGCGATCCCCGACGGCCGGCGAGCTCGAGCCCCTCGCGTGCCAGGGCGAGGCCGGCGACCGGGTCCGCGAACTGCTCGCCGAACGTCAGCTGTGTCCTGGTCCCCACTTCGACGTCGCGGATGTCGTTGGCGACCGCCAGCGCGTGCGTGCCCCGAAGGAGGATCAGGGCCTCGCGGGGGCGCTTGGCCCGGTAGAGGATGCCGCTCCGTCGCGAGAGCCCCTCGGCCAGCTCCGGGAGGAGGTCGAGGCGCTCGGCGACCGGGAGGAGGCGCTCCAGCCAGGTTTGGGCCGAGTCGTAGTCCTCGTTCGCGATGGAACCGCCCGTGAGCGCCAGCATCAGGCGGACTCCGGCCGGGGTGGCCTCCAGGTCCGAGAACTCCTCCCAGGCGGGCAACGCGACCGCGAGCGCGCGGTCGCCGCCGCCCCCGTGCATCGTGAGGGCCCGCGCGTACCAAGCCGTCGCGAGCGCGATCGGCTCGCGATCGCCGAGTTGCCTCCTCGCCTCGAGGGCCCCGAGCGCATGACGCTCGATCAGCTCGGCCACCAGGCCCTGCATCGCGGAGACGCGCGCCCGTTCGTGGAGCTCGGCCCGGTCGGCCGGATCCGGGCTCACGGCGAGGGCGTGCTCGATGAAGGCAATCGCCTGGTCGTGGGACCCCAGGGCGACGGCCCGCTCGGCAGCACCCCGGAGCGCCACGCGGGCCTGCGCGGCGAGGGCGCTCTTCTCCGGGCCGTCCGCCGCATAGCCATGCGCCGAGAGGTAGTGGCCGGCGAGGGCGCCGGCCAGCTCGTCGGTCACGAGCGACTCGAAGAACCTTGCTGCAGCCAGGTGGCGGGTCTTCCGGTCCCGCCTGGCCAGCGTGTTGTAGGCGACCTCCCGGATGAGCGACTGGACGAACGCGTACTGCCCGCGCTCGGGCGATCGGGGGTCGACCATCTGGACGAGCAACTCGCGCCGGACGAGCGCCCGAAGGCGAGGCTCGAGGCTCTCCGGGTCAACACCGGACACGGCCGCCAGACCGGCGAGCGTGAAGCTCTGGCCGAGCACGGCGGCGTCGGCGACGAGGGAGCGGTCGGCGGCATCGAGCTCGTCGAGGCGCGCCGAGATCAGGGCCGCCAGCGTTTCGGGCACGTCGAGGTCGGAGACGTCGCCGACCGGCCGATAGGCGCCGTCCTCGAGGACCAGGCGGCCCTGGGCGAGCAGCATCCGGACCGTCTCGACGGCGTAGAGCGGGATCCCGTCAGCCCGGGCCACGATCGCGTCCCGGGCCGCCGCCGGGAGGCCCGGGACGAGACCGGTGAGAAGCTGGCGCATCGAGTCGGGGCGGAGCGGCTCGAGGTGGATCGAGGTGAAGCTGCGCTTGCCGGCCCCCCAGTCAGGGCGTCGCTCGAGGAGCTCCGGGCGGGCGAGGGTGATGATCGTGATCGGGACGTTCCGGCTCCACTCGAGCATGTGGTCGATGAAGTCGAGGAGGCCCGTATCGGCGTGGTGGAGGTCCTCGAAGACCATGACGACCGGACCCTTCGCCGCGAGCCGCTCGAAGAACGTCCGCCAGGCGCCGAACAGCTGCTGCGAGCCGACGCCCGATTCGATCCCGAGCAGGGAGAGCATCGCCGGCTCGATCCACGCGCGCTCGGCATCGTCCGGGACGTTCGCCCTGAGCATCGCCGCGATGCCGGCCCTCGTGGTCGGTTCGTCGTCCGTCTCCTGGAGCCGGGCGCGGCCGCGGATCATCTCACCGAGGGCCCAGAACGAGATCCCGTCGCCGTAGGCCGGACTGCGGCCGTCATGCCAGGCAACCGTTTCGAGCAGACCGTCGACGTACTTCAGGAACTCCCAGGCGAGGCGCGACTTCCCGATCCCGGCCGGGCCCATCACGCTGACCAGGCGAGGTCGCCCCTCGCGGCCGGTCGCGTGGAACAGGTCCTTCAGCTGGCGGAGCTCCTCATCTCGTCCGACGAACGGCGCCTCCAGCGCGTCCGTCCTGCCGACCCCGCGGCGCTGCGCGACGACCCGCAGGGCGCGCCAGGCGGGTACGGGGCTCGCCTTGCCCTTCAGGACCTGCTCGCCGGCGGCCTCGAAGGCGACGGCCTCCCCGGCCGCCCGCTGGGTCGCCTCGCCGACGAGGACGGTGGACGGCGGCGCCGCGCTCTGGAGGCGGCTCGCCGTGTTGACGAGGTCGCCGGCGACCATCCCCTGGTTCGTGGCGCCGAGCGTGACCGCCGCCTCGCCGGTCAGCACTCCGACCCGGACCTCCAGCTCGTGACCGAGGCCGCGCACCGCATCGACCAGCTCCAGGCCGGCCCGGACGGCACGCTCCGCGTCATCCTCGCGAGCCACTGGGGCGCCCCACAGCGCCATCACGGCGTCGCCGATGAACTTCTCGACGATCCCTCCGTAGCGGCGGATGACCTCGCGGACGGTGTCGAAGTAGCGCGTCTGCAGTTCGCGGATCTCCTCCGCGTCCCGACCCTCGGAGAACGAGGTGAACCCGACGAGGTCCGCGAAGAGGACGCTCACCACGCGCCGCTCGGCGACGGTCTCTGGTGCCGCGGCGGTCGCATTGGTCGGGGCGGCCCCCGGGCCGGTGCCCGGCGCCGTTGCGGGCGCGGCCCAAGCTGGCGCGGGCCTCGGGGCGGGCCCGGCCAACGGGGTTGCGCACTCGGAGCAGAACTTCGCGGCGGGGAGGTTGGCGGCGCCGCAGCTTGGGCAGGCGGCGGCCAAGGGCGTGGCGCATTCCATGCAGAACTTCGCGCCGACGCGGTTCTCCGTGCCGCAGTTCGAACAGATCACGCCGGTCTCGTCTCCCGTGGCGGGTTCAGCCGGGCGCTGAGTGTAGCGAAGCCAGCGCGGCCGGAGGCTGGCTATCGCTCGTCCTGGGTGCGTCCTGCGCCGGGCGCTGGCGGAGGAGAGCCCGGCCCAGTCGCTCCCGGTAACGGCGTACGGCGTCAAGCGCCTCCGGCGAACTCGGTCGGGTCCAGGCGGCGCAGTCCGGCGACGAGGTCGAATCCGCGATCGGGGCTGACGATCTCGGTGACGCCCTCGTGCTGACAGGTCGCGACGTGCATGAGTTCCCGCGCCCCGAGCCCCGGGTACTGGGCGATGAGGTTCGGGAGCCGACGAACGACGGCATGGGTGATCGGCAGGACCGGGGCGAACAGGTCGAGCGTGTCGGTCGTCAACTGCTCGGCAATGTCGCGGCGACCGATGCTCAGGAACCGATGGGCGATCTCCTGGACAACCTCGGTCGAGGTCACCGCAAGCAGGGCGCCGGACTCGATCAGGCTCAGGATCCGCCGGCTCGGGTCGCGAAGGGGGTGGCTGCTCCCGGCCGCGTACATGATCACGGCGGTGTCGATGAAGACCGTCATGTGCCGCCGAGCTGACTGCGCTGAATCTGCTCCTTCATCACCGCCCAGTCCTCGACCGGTGCCTCCATCGACAGGATCGACCTGATCGCCCGCTCGCGCGATGCCGGCGGCGACCCAACGAAGGCATCGACCGCGTCGCGGATGACGGCACCGACCGATTGTCGATTGCGGGCGGCGATGCGCTTCAGCTGCGCCAGCTGCTCGGGGGAGAGGAGGACCTGGGTCCGCTCGCTGTACATGTGCATATCATACCATGCCAGCCCTGACCGCTCGAGCGGGGCAGGACCGCACTACATCATTTGTCAAGAGGTTCTGGGGAATCTCCGGTCCCGCCCGTGTCACGGCACGCGTACGCTGGTTCCCATGACCATCGCGCCGGCTCGTGTCGCCACATCGCCCCGCGTCGTCGTGGCCGGGCTGCTCTGCCTGGACATCATTCCCAGCATCAGGGCGGGTGGCCCGGCGAGCACGGCACCTCCGGCTCCGGGCGAGCTCGAGGTCATCGGGCCTGCGGCCCTCGCGCTCGGCGGATGCGTTGGCAACACGGGGGTGGCGCTCCACCGGCTCGGCCTGCAGACCACCCTGGTCGCCAGGATCGCCGACGATCCGTTCGGCCGGATCCTCGGGCGTCTCGTGCGGGCGGCGGTGCCGGGAGGGCGGGCCAGGCTGATCAGGACCCCCGGCGGCGCGACGTCGTACAGCGTCATCGACTCGAGACCCGAGGTGGACCGGGCGATCCGACACTTCCCGGGGGTCAACGACCGGTTCGTCGCGGACGACGTCCCGTCCGAGGTCCTCGGCCGGGCGTTGCTCCTTCACGTCGGCTACCCGCCGCTCATGGCAGACCTCGTGGCGGACGACGGCCGCGAGCTTGCGCGGTTGATGGCCGCGGCGCACCGGCACGGCGCCATCACCTCGCTCGACATGGCGTCGGCCGAATCCGGCCCGGGCGCCGGCGTCGCTGACCGCCGCTCCCGCTGGCAGGCGCTCCTCCGACGCGTTCTGCCGGACGTCGATGTCTTCCTGCCGAGCCTTGACGAGGCGGCGCACCTGCTGGACCGCGCGGTCCGGCGGGATGGCGGCGGCGCCCCCGCGATGGAGGATCTGGCCGGACTGGCCGGCGAGCTCCTCGAGCTCGGTGCGGGAATCGCTGGCTTGAAGCTCGGCGGGCACGGACTGTACGTGCGGTCGGCGCCGACCGCCCGGATCGCCGCCGTGCCGGGCGGGCTCGCGGCCGCGTGGGTCGATCGTGAGCTCCACTCGACGGTGTTCGAGTCGCACGTGGTCGGGACGACCGGCGCCGGCGACGCGACGATCGCCGGCTTCCTGTTCGGGCTCGTCAACGGGATGTCACCCGAGGCAACCATGACCGCCGCCTGTGCGGTGGGCGGTGCGAGCACCGAAGCCGCGGACGGCACGACCGGAATTCCCGACTGGCGGACGATCGAGCGGCGGATCGCCGGGGGCTGGCGCCGACGGGAGGATCCGCCGGGCGCCGGCTGGCGGCCGGCCGGGGATCCGGGACTCTGGCTCGGCCCCTTGGATCGGGCCGGTCACGATGATCCGGCCGGCTCGCCACGACGCTGACGGCCGGAGGTCAGCCCGCCGCGGGGCCTCGCCGGCGGCGCAACAGCCCGGTCCGCGGACCGAGGGCGAGGGCCGCGAGGAAGCCGGCCGTCTCGACGAGCACGATGAGTGCGCCGCTCGCCGTGTTCGTCCAGAAGCTGAGGTAGAGCCCGGCGGCCGGAGCGAGGATCCCGATCGCGACCGCGATCGCCATGAGCCGCGAGAACCGCTCCGCGAGGAGCTGGGCCGTCGCGGCCGGCGTCACCAGCATCGCGACGACGAGGATGATCCCCACCGCCTGGAGGCTGATCACGATCGTCAGGGCGATCATCCCGAGGAACAGGTACTCGAGCGCAGCGACCGGCAGGCCCGACGCCGCCGCGGCCAGCGGGTCGAAGGTGGAGAAAAGGAGCTCCTTCCAGAGCACGCCGACGACGCCGAGCACGAGGACGCTGAGGATCGCCAGCGCGACGAGGTCCGTCCCGCTGATCCCGAGCACCTCGCCGAACAGGAACCCGAACAGGTCGCCGACGTAGTTCGGGATCGTGCTGAACAGGAAGATCCCGAGGGCGAACATTCCCGCGAACAGGACGCCGATCGTCGTGTCGCCGCGCAGCCGGCCCCGCCGCGTGATCCAGCCGATGGCCAGGGCCGTCCCGACCGCCGCGATGGCCGCCCCGAGGTAGAACGGCGCCCCGAGCAGGTACGCGGCGACGACACCCGGGAACGCCGCGTGGCTCAGCGCGTCGCCCATGAACGCCAGGCCGCGCAGGACCATGTACGTCCCGACGACGGCGCACACGAGCCCCACGAGGACCGACGCGCCGAGGGCGCGGACGAAGAACTCGTAGCCGAGGGGCTCGGCCAGGAGGTTCACCGCCGGCCCGCCTTGCTGCCGGTCTCCTCGTGGTGGTGCACCTCGGCGCCGTGGGGATCGTCGTGGTGGTGGGCGTCGTCGAGGAGCACGGCGCGGTCGCCGACGAACAGGAGGTGGCCGCCGTACGTGCGCAGCAGGACGTCGGCGTCGAGGACGAGGCTCGCGTCACCCTGGGCGACGACCGTCCGATTCACGGCGACGATCGACCGGAAGTGCTCCGCGGCAGACGCCAGGTCGTGGGTGCTGGCGACGACCGTCTTGCCGGCCCGGGCCTCCGAATCGAGGACCGCCATGAGGTCCTCCTGGGTGGCGTTGTCGACGCCCGTGACCGGCTCGTCGAGGAGGTACAGATCCGGCTTCGAGGCCAGTGCCCGGGCGAGGAAGACGCGCCGGCGCTGCCCGCCCGAGAGCGCCCCGATCTGGCGCCGGGAGAGCTCGGTCATGCCGACCTGCGCGAGGGCCTCCGCGACGGCGGCGTGATCGGCCGCACCCGGACGGCGCAGCGGCCCGAGGCGCGGGTAGCGGCCCATCATCACCACGTCTTCCGCCGCCACCGGGAAGCCCCAGTCCACGGCCTCGGCCTGCGGCACGTAGGCGACCGACCGGGCGTGCTCGCCGGGCCGGCCGCCGAGCACCGAGATGGTTCCCGACCACGGCTGGAGCAGGCCCGCGATCAGCTTCAGGAGGGTGCTCTTGCCCCCGCCGTTCGGCCCCACGACGGCAGTCAGCGAGCCGGCCGGCAGCACCAGGTCGACATCCTCGAGGACCGGTTGCTCCTCGTACCCGACCGCGACATCGACGAGCCGTACGCTCGGAGGCGCCGCCATCGTCGTCACCCGAGGGCCTCGACGGCCCTCACCGGAGGGCCTCGACGATGCGGTCGACGTCCCAGCGGATCAGCGCCTCGTAGGAGGTGACCGGATCAGCGCCGAGCGAATCGGTGAACAGGTCCGCGACCACCGACGCGCCGGTCTCGCGGCCGATCTGGTCCACCAGGGCGGTCGGGAACTGGTCCTCGGAGAAGATCGCCTGCACGCCGCTCTCCCGGATCGCGTCCACGAGGCCCGCGATCTCGCCGGCGCTCGGGTCCTGGCCGGGCGCCTCCACGGCGACTCCCACGATGACCAGGCCGTACGCGCGGGCGAAGTATGGCAGCGCGTCGTGGAAGGTCACCACCTGGCGATCGACGGGCGGGATGGTCGCCAACTGCGCCCGGACCCAATCGTCGAGGTCGGCGAGGCGGATGTCATAGGCAGCCGCGCCGGCGGCGAACGCCGCCGCTCCGGCTGTATCCGCGGCGGCCAGGGCCTCGGCGATCCGTGTGACGTACTGCCGGGCAAGGGACACGTCCAGCCAGAGGTGCGGGTTCTGCGTCCCGGGCTCGTCGCCCGGCAGGAGCTCCACGCCGGGGAGATCCACCGCCAGCCGGACGATCGGCGTCCCGGCAGCGACGGCTTCGATCGTCGACTCGAGCCAGTCGTCCAGTGCCAGGCCGTTCATGAGCACGACGTCGGCGGCATCAACCGCCCGGAGGTCGTCCGGCCGTGCCTGGTACGTGTGCACGTCCGTGCCGGCCGGGACCAGGCTCGTCACGGTGACGCGGTCGCCGCCGACGTTCCGGACCATGTCGGCGAAGACGGTCGAGGTCGTGACGACCGTGAGCCCCCGCGGCACCGGAGACGCGCCGGACGGCGCGCCGGGGCTCCCGCTGCACGCGGCAATCAGGACGGCCAGGACCAGGAACAAGCGTCGCATGGCGGGGTCAATACTGAGACTGAGTCGCAGTAGGTGTCAACCTCGCGGCGCTGCCGCATGATGTCCGCGTGCACCCGGCCCCGCGCATCCTGGCGCTCATCCCGGCCCACGACGAGGGTCCCCGGATCGCGGCGGTCGTCCGGGCCGCGCGAGCGCACCTCCCCGTCCTCGTCATCGACGACGGGTCCACGGACGACACCACGGTCCTTGCCGAGGCCGCCGGCGCCGAGGTCCGGGGCCAGCACCCCAACCAGGGCAAGGGCGCCGCGCTCCGGGCCGGTTTTGCCGTCGCCATCTCACGGGGCGTTCTCGCCGTCGTGACCCTGGACGGGGACGGCCAGCACGATCCGGCGGAGCTGCCGCGGTTCCTCGACGCGGAGCGCGAGCAGCCTGTCGAGCTCATCGTCGGGCGGCGCGATTTCGGGCAGATGCCGCTCGTCCGGCGGATCGCCAATGGCCTCGGGACGGTCCTCCTCGCGGCCGCGGTCGGCCGGTGGATTCCCGACAACCAGTCCGGCTACCGGCTCGTCGGGCGCCGGCTGATGGTCGAGATGCTGGCGAGCCACGAGGACGGCTTCGCGTTCGAGGTCGAGATGATCGCGGTCTGCCTGCGCGAGGGCTGGCCGATCCGGTGGGTCCCGGTCTCCACGATCTACGGCGACGAGCGGAGCCACATCCGCCCGCTCCACCACCTCCGGGAGTTCATCGCCGTCTCGCGCCGTGCGCGGCGCATCGTTCGGGGCGGCCGGGTCTAGCCTTCCGCCCGGGTCGGACCGGGCACGTCAGCCCAGGCGGAGGTGCGGCAGGACCTCCCGGCCGAACACATCGATGAACTCGGCCTGGTTGCGGCCGACGTTGTGGAGATGCACCTCGTCGAAGCCCATGTCCAGGTAGTGCTGGATGTGCTCGATATGCTTCCCGAGGTCGGCCGTCATGAGCACCCGGTTCTTGAAGTCATCCGGGCCGACGAGCTTCGCCATCGCGGCGAAATCCTCCGGGTTCTTGATGTCCTGCTTGGGAAACGGCATCCCGCCGTTCGGCCACTCGCGGACCGCCCCCTCGATGGCTTCCTCATCCGAGCGGGCCCAGGAGATGTGAATCTGGAGGAGCTTCGGTGAGCGGGACGGGTCCTTGCCGGCCTCGCGGGCGCCCTCCTCGTATTTCGCCCAGAGCATGCCGATCTTCTCGTCCGCGGCGCCGACCGTGATGATCCCGTCGGCGAACCTGCCGGTCCGCTTGGCGTTGACCGGCCCGGCCGTCGCGACGTAGATCGGGACGGGCTGTTCCGGCCGCGTGTACAGCTTGGCGCTCTCGAGCGTGAAGTACTCGCCCTTGTGCTTGACGACGGCCCCGCTGAAGAGCTTGTTGATGATCTCGATCGACTCGAACAGCATCGCGCTTCGGACGCCGACCTCCGGCCAGACGCCACCGATCACGTGCTCGTTGAGCGCCTCGCCCGCCCCGAGGCCCAGGTAGAACCGGCCGGGGAACATCGCCCCGAGGGTGGCCGCGGCGTGCGCGATCACGGCCGGGTGGTAGCGGAAGCCGGGGCAGGTCACCGCGGTCCCGAAGGGCAACGATGTCCGTGTCCCGAGGGCGCCCATGAAGCTCCAGGCGAACGCGGCCTGGCCCTGCTGCGGCGTCCACGGGTGGAAGTGCTCGCTGACCATGAAGCCGGCGGAGAAGCCGGCCGCCTCGGCCTGGGCGCACCAGTCGAGGAGGTCCGTGGGGTGGAACTGCTCGAGCATCGCCGCGTAGCCGATCTTCGCCATCTGGATCCTCTCCCTGTCGGCGCGGCCCGTGCCTGCCGCTCCGTTCGCAATGGTACGAGGGCTCGCCGGCGGCGTGACATGCGACGATGCGCCCGGCATGGATCTCGAGCTGTTCACGACGGCCGGCCTCGGTGACGCCTCCTACCTGATCGCAAGCGAGGGCGAGGCCGCGCTCGTCGATCCCCAGCGGGACGCGTGGCGGTTCCTGGCTGTGGCCGAGGCCCGCGGGTGGCAGGTCACCCACGTCCTGGAGACCCACCTTCACAACGACTACGTTTCCGGCGCCATCGAGGCGCGCGCGGCGACCGGCGCGGAGATCGTCGCTCCCGCTCGCGGCCGGTACGCGTTCACCCATCTGGGCGCGGACGAGGGGACGTTAATCGAGGTCGGCGCGCTGCGACTCACGGCACTGGCGACGCCCGGGCACACCCCCGAGCACCTCGCCTGGGCGTTCGTGGAGACCGGGGCGCCGGCCGGAGCGCCGCCGGACGGCGTGTTCACGGGCGGCTCGCTGCTGGTGGGCACGGCCGGCCGCACGGATCTGCTCGGCGAGGCACGGACGGACGAGCTGACGGCCCGCCAATTCGCCACGCTCCGACGATTGGCCGCACTCCCGGCCAGCGTCCGGATCCTCCCCACGCACGGAGCCGGGAGCTTCTGCAGCGCCGGCCCAGCCGCGCCGTCACGGACGACGACCGTGGGAGCGGAGCTGGCCGGCAACCCGGTGCTCGCCGTGCTGGAGCCGGCCAGGTTCCGCGAGGTCCTGCTCGGAGGGCTCGGACGGTATCCCAGCTACTACGCACAGATGTCGCCCCTGAACCGCGCCGGTCCCGCGGTACTGAAAGGAATGCCGCTCACGCCCGTGCTGAGTGTCACTTCGCTCGAGCGCGCGGTCGCGGCCGGAGCGTGGGTGGTGGACGGGCGGCGCGGGACTGAGTTTGCCGCAGCGCACGTGCCGGGCTCCCTGAACATCGAGCTCGACGATTCGTTCGCGGCGTATGTCGGGTGGATCGTGCCGTTCGACGCCCCGCTGGCACTGGTCCTGCCAGAGCCCGCGCCCGAGGCATGCACCGAGGCGGTCAGCCAGCTGCTCAGGATCGGGTACGACCACGTCGTTGGTCGGCTCGACGGCGGGGTCGAGTCGTGGCAGCGAGCCGGCAGGCCCGTCGCCGCCTATCCGACCACGACGATGGAAGCAGCTCACGCGGAAGCGGCCGGCGGCGCGATGCCGGCCCTCCTCGACGTGCGGCAGCCGATCGAGTGGCGCGAGGACGGCGTGATCCCGGGCGCGCGGACTGTCTTCGTGGCGGACCTCGCGGAGCGACTGGGCGAGCTCCCACGCGATCGCCGGATCACCGTTGCCTGCAAGTCGGGCGCGCGCGCGGCAATCGCGGCGAGCCTGCTCGACGCGGCGGGCTTCGACGTCCGGCTGGTGGCGACGGGCGGCCAAGTCGGTTGGCCGGAGCGGTTCGCCGGGCTGGCAACCGAATCAGCCGGCCGGACATGAGCGATCGGGTCGCCGCCGCCACCGGCCCGACCGGCCGCCTCCGTGCATTCGCCGCGGGGTTCGCGAAGGGGCCCGCCTACCCGGCGTCCAGCGCCGACCGGCGGACGGTTCGGCTCGTCGGGCTGGACCTGCCGCTCCGGGCGACGACGGCCATCGTCGTCGTCACGCTCGCGCTCCTGTTCGACTTCTCGCGGACCTTCATCCCGGCCGAGATCCAGGCCCTCGGCCGAACGGCGGACGCCCTGCGCTACCAGGCCCTGGAGCGCGCGATCCTGTTCGGGCTGGTGCCGGCCCTCATCGTCGTGCTCGCCTTCCGGGGCCGCCTGACCGACTATGGCCTCGGGATCGGCGACTGGCGCTGGGGCCTGGGCCTCGCGGCAGCCGGGTGCACCGTGATGACCCCGATCGTCATCGCGGTCGGCTCGAACCCCCAGTTCAGCAGCTTCTACGGGATCTCCGGGGCGCCCGTCAGCGACCTGCTGGTCACCCACCTCCTCGATCTCGTGCCGGCCGAGTTCCTGATGCGCGGCTTCGTGATGTTCACGCTGCTCCGGACGATCGGGCCGCTGGGGCTCGTCGTGGCCCAGCTGCCGTTCGTCTTCGCCCACCTCGGCAAGCCGGAGATCGAGCTCTTCTCGACCCTGCTGGGCGGCGCCGTCTTCGGCTGGCTCGACTGGCGGACCCGCTCGATCTGGTGGAGTGCCCTCGGGCACGTCTACGTCCTCACCCTCATCGTCGCCGTCGCCGGCGCCGCCAGGGCCGGCTGAGTGGCCGATCCAGCGACCTTGCCGGGGAGCCTCGAACCGCTCCCGGTCGAGCTGTTCATGGACTACCACTGCCCGTACTCGCACCGGGCGGTCGCATGGCTGGACGACCTGGGGCCGGGGCGCGTCGCCGTCGCGTACCGACTGTTCGCCCTGGAACAGGTGAACCATGACGCTTCGGCGAGCGAGTGGCGGCTCTGGGAGCAGCCGCTCGACTATGCCCAGTACCGGGGCCGGCAGGACCGGCGCTCGCTTGCTCCCTTCCTCGCGACGGCGATCGTCGAGGCCGACGAGTCCCCCGAGGCGGCGCGGCGCTTCCGGCGAGCCGTCTACGAAGCGCGGTTCGGAGAGCGTGCCGACATCTCGGACATCGGCGTGCTCGAGCGGGCCGCCGCCGCGGCCGGCGCAGACGCCGATCGCGTCCGGGGCGGCCTGGCGAACCCGGGGGCCGTCGCGGCGGCCCGACGACGGATCGCCGACGACTGGGCGGTCGCCCGCGCGGAGTACGCGATCTTCGGCGTGCCGACGCTGCGAATCGACGGCGGGCGGCCGTTCTACCTCCGGCTCGGGCGGATCCTCGGCCCGGAGGAGGGACCCGCGTTCCTTCACGCCCTCCTCGCCTTCCGGGCCGCTGCCCCCGACCTCCTCGAGCTGAAGCTGCCGGAGCCGGTCGGGGCGGCGTGATCGTCGGCAGCCCCACGCGGTGCCGGGTATCCTTCACCGCGGCCCCGAACCAGACCGCGCGGCGCAGCATGGGAGAGCGCCGGGCCGGCACGGCGCCCCGACCTCGGAACCCCACGTGCCCAGACATCAGGTGGTGCCCATGAAGATCGGAGTGGCCAGGGAATCCGCGCCCGGCGAGCGGCGCGTCGCCCTGGTACCCGAGGCGCTCGGCAAGCTGACCGCGGCCGGGCTGGAGATCCTCGTCGAAGCCGGCGCCGGCGCCGGCGCGCTCATCCCCGACGCCGCCTTTACGGACGCCGGCGCGAGGGTCGTCTCCACGGACGACCTGTACGCGCAGGCGGACGTCATCGTCCGGGTCCAGAAGCCCAATGCCGCGGAGGCCGTCCGCCTCCGCGCCGGCCAGGCCGTGATCGGCCTCCTCCAGCCGCTCCTCGATCCCGCCCTGATGGCGGCCCTCGCGGCCGCCGGGGTGACGGCGATCAGCCTGGATGCCATCCCGCGAACCCTGTCCCGTGCCCAGACGATGGACGTCCTTTCGTCGCAGGCGAACGTCGGTGGCTACAAGGCGGTCCTGATCGCCGCCAACGCGTTCGGGCGGTACTTCCCGCTCCTGACGACCGCGGCCGGGACGGCCAAGCCGGCCAACGTCCTCATCCTCGGCATCGGCGTTGCGGGTCTCCAGGCGATCGGGACCGCGCGGCGCCTCGGCGCCGTCGTGAAGGCCTACGACGTCCGGCCCGAGACCCGTGAGCAGGCGGAGTCCCTGGGCGCAGGGTTCGTGACCCTCAGGACCCAGATCGACGCGACCGGTGCCGGCGGCTACGCCCGCGAGCTGACCGCCGAGGAGCGGGCGGCTCAGCAGGCCGAGCTCAACGAGGTGATCGGCGGCATGGACGTGGTGATCACGACCGCCCAGGTCCCCGGCCGCAAGCCGCCTGTCCTCGTCACCGCGGCCGCCGTCGGGCTGATGAGACCGGGCTCCGTGATCGTGGACATGGCCGCCTCCGCGCTCGGCGGCAACTGCGAGCTCTCGAAAGCGGGCGAAACCGTCGTCACGGAGGGCCTCGTCACGATCATCGCCCCGGAGAACCTTCCGGCGACGATGCCCGTCGGCGCCTCTTCGTTCTACGCTCGCAACCTGACCTCGCTCCTCCTCCAGCTCGTGAAGGACGGCGCGCTGAACCTGGACCCGGCGGACGAGATCGCCGGTCCGGTCACCATCACCCACGGCGGCGAGGTCCGCTCGAATGCCGTGAAGCAGCTGCTCCAGCCGGCCGGAGGTGCCGCGTGAACGCCGAGCTCCTGGCCGCGCTGACGGTCTTCACCCTCGCGATCCTGTGCGGCTTCGCGGTGATCAGCAAGGTTCCCGCGACCCTCCACACGCCGCTGATGTCGGGCGCCAACTCGATCCACGGGATCGTCCTCGTCGGCTCGATGTTCATCGCGATCGAGGCGACCGAGCCGCTCAGCCAGATCCTCAGCTTCGTCGCCGTGGCGTTCGCGACGATGAACGTCGTCGGCGGCTACGTCGTCACGGACCGGATGCTCCAGATGTTCCGGAAGAAGCCGGTCGCCCCCAAGGCCGCGGCGGGCGAGAAGGCGGCCTGACCGATGGACATCGTCGAAGCCCTCGTTCGATTGATCTGGCTCGCGGGATCCGCGGGCTTCGTCATCGGCCTCATGCGGATGAACTCGCCGGCCACCGCCCGGAACGGCAATCTCCTGTCGGCGGGCGGAATGGCGCTCGCGATCGCCGCGACCGCGGTCCTGCTCGCCATCCGCCCCGGCGAGGACGGGGTCAACACCGCCGGCTGGATCATCATCGTCGCGGGGATCGCCCTCGGCGGCGGCCTGGGCCTGTACATGGCCCGGACCGTGAAGATGACCGCCATGCCGCAGCTCGTCTCGCTCTTCAACGCGGTCGGTGGCGGCGCGGCGGCCCTGATCGCGATCGACGATTACCTCGGGCTCACCGCGGCGCCGAACGCCCAGATCAACGTCGCGACCGTCCTCGACATCCTGATTGGCTCGATCACCTTCACCGGCTCCCTGATCGCGTCCGGGAAGCTCATGGGCCTCCGGATCACGCCCTCGCGACCGGTGATGATCCCCGGCGGGCGCCTCGTGACCGCCGCGCTCGCGGCGATCGTGACGGTCGGCGCGATCTACCTCTGGATGGGCAACCTGAGCGTGCCGGTCATGTTCGTCATCCTCGCCGCGGCGCTCGTCTTCGGCGTGACCATGACCCTGCCGATCGGCGGCGCGGATATGCCCGTGGTCATCAGCCTGCTCAACTCGTTCACCGGCACGGCCGTCGCGATGGCCGGCTTCGTCCTCGACAACACCATCCTGATCATCGCCGGCGCCCTCGTCGGCGCGTCGGGCGCGATCCTGACGAAGCTGATGGCGGACGCCATGAACCGCTCGGTCCTGAACATCATGATCGGCGGCTTCGGTGGCGGCGAGGGCACGGTCGGGGCGGCCGGCGGTCCGGGCGGTTCGGTCCGCGCGATCGGCGCGGACGACGTCGCGATCCAGCTCGCCTACGCGAGCTCGGTCATCGTCGTCCCCGGCTACGGGCTCGCCGTCGCACAGGCCCAGCACGGCGTCCGGGAGCTCGCCGAGCTCCTCGAGGCACGCGGCGTGGACGTCAAGTACGCGATCCACCCCGTCGCCGGCCGGATGCCCGGCCACATGAACGTCCTGCTCGCCGAGGCGAACGTGCCGTACCCCCAGCTCAAGGAGATGGACGACATCAACCCCGAGTTCGAGCGCTGCGACGTGGCCCTGGTGATCGGCGCCAACGACGTCACGAACCCCGCCGCCCGGCGGCCCGGAAGCCCCGTCTCCGGGATGCCGATCCTCGACGTCGACAAGGCGAAGTCGATCGTCGTGATCAAGCGGTCGATGGGCCGCGGCTACGCCGGCATCGACAACGAGCTGTACGTCAACCCGAAGACCGGGATGCTGTTCGCCGACGCAAAGGCCGGCCTCGCCGAGCTCGTGAACGCGGTCAAGGCCCTCTAGGGTGGCGGACGAAACGGCCGGCACGGCACAGGACGCAACGGCGACCGCTGCGTCGGGCGCCGGAAAGCCGGCCTCGCTCGACACGGCAAAGCCGGCCGATCCGACGGACGACCTCGTCGAGCGGAAGCACACCCTGGTCGTCGGGCGGAAGAAGCTCGCCTACACCTCGTGGACCGGGCGAATCGTCCTGCGCGAGGAGGTCATCGAGGATGGCAAGGCGGCCGGCTTCAAGCCGAAGGCCGCCGTCTTCATCACGGCCTACACCCTCGACGGCGCCGATCGCCGCCGGCGGCCGGTGACGTTCGCGTTCAACGGCGGGCCCGGCTCCTCGAGCGTCTGGCTCCACCTCGGCACCCTCGGGCCACGGCGGGTGATCTCCGGTGACGTCGGGGCGCCGGTCCCGCCGCCGTATGACCTCGTCGACAACGCGGAGTCCCTGCTCGTCCACTCGGACCTCGTGTTCATCGATCCCGTCGCGACCGGCTACTCGCGAGCGGTCGACGGCGTGAAGCCCGGGGACTACCACGGGTTCACCCGGGACATCGAGTCGGTCGGCGAGATCATCCGCCTGTGGACCTCGCGGAACGGCCGCTGGATGTCCCCGAAGTTCCTCGCCGGGGAGTCCTACGGGACGCTCCGTGCCGCCGGCCTGGCCGCGCACCTCCAGTCGCGCCACGGCATGTACCTCAACGGCATCATCCTCATCTCGTCCGTGCTCGACCTCGGGACGATCCTCTTCAGCGAGGGCAACGACCTCGCCCACGCGCTCTACCTGCCGACCTACGCCGCCGTGGCCCACTACCACGGGAAGCATCCCGGCCGGACGCTCCGCGAGGCCCTCGACGAGGCCGAGGCGTACGCCGCCGCGGAGTATCCGCGGGTCCTTGCCCGGGGCAGCCGGCTCTCACCGGCGGAGCGACGGGCCGCGGTCGCGAAGGTTGCCCGGCTGACCGGTCTCCGCCGGGAGTACGTGGACCGGGTCAACCTCCGGATCGAGCACGTCCGGTACTTCACGGAGCTCCTTCGCGACCGGGGGCTCGCCGTCGGCCGCCTGGACGCCCGCTTCACCGGTCCGGAGCCGGACGGCGGCCGCGAGCACTTCACCGCGGACCCGTCCCACCTGCACATCACCGGCCCCTATTCGGCGGCCCTGAACCAGTACGTCCGCGGCGAGCTCGGCTACGAGAACGACCTCCCGTACGAGATCCTGTCGTTCCCCACCCACGAGGCGTGGTCGTACAAGGAGTTCGAGGGTCGCGCGATCTCCGTCGTGGACAAGCTCGGCGCGACGATGCGGGCGAACCCGCACCTGCGGGTCCACGTCGCGTGCGGCTACTACGACGGCGCGACACCGCACTTCGCGGCTGAGCACGTCATCGCCCACCTGCCGATCCCGGAGGAGCTGCGGGCCAACGTCGAGGTCGCCTACTACGAGGCCGGGCACATGATGTACGTCCACGAGCCCTCACGGGTCCGCCAGTCGGCCGACCTCGCCGACTTCATCCGGCGCTCGACGCCGGAGGCGTAGCCGCCCCGGCTGGGCGTTGCCGCGCCGCTGACGAGGCCCGCCGGCCAGCCGACAGGCAGGCCTCGGCGAGCGTGTCGCGGTTGACGGGACCACACCGACCGGCGACCGTTACGACCACCACGTCACCCAGGTGACCACGACCGTGATGCCGGCCATTCGATCCACGTCGCCCAGCTCGCCGACCCCCCGCCGCATCGGGTTCGTCTCGACGCGCTTCTCCGGCACGGACGGCGTCTCGCTGGAGACGGCCAAGTGGGCGGCGGTCCTCGAGCGGCTGGGCCACACCTGCTTCTACTTCGCCGGCCTCAGCGACCGCCCGGCCGATCGAAGCCGGATCGTGCCGGAGGCGTTCTACCGGCATCCGGACATCGAAGCGATCAACCACCGGGCGTACGCCGGCGAATGGGACTCCAATCACGATGGCCGCCCGACCAACATCGAACCGCCGGAGCTGCGCCACCCGGCACTCTCCATCTACACTCGGCCACCCTGGCTCACGACGCGGATCCACGAGCTGCGCGAAGCCCTCAAGGCCGAGCTCCGGTCGTTCGTCGGCGCCTTCGATCTCGAGCTGCTGGTCATCGAGAACGCCAGCGCCATCCCCCTGAACCTGCCGCTCGGGCTGGCGATCGCGGAGCTCATCGCCGAGACGGGCATCCCCACGATCGCCCATGGCCACGACTTCCACTGGGAGCGCCAGCGCTTCCTCGTGAACTGCGTGCCGGACATCCTCGCGGCCGCCTTCCCGCCGAGCCACCCGTCGATCCGGCACGTGGTGATCAACTCGGTCCAGGCGAGCCAGCTTGCCTCGCGCCACGGCCTCACCCCGCACGTGATCCCCAATGTCATGGAGTTCGAGCGCCCGCCCGGCCCGCCCGGCGTCGAGCCGGCGCTCGTGCGGGCCGATCTCGGGGTCGCGAGCGATGAGCTCCTTCTCCTCCAGCCCACCCGCGTCATCCAGCGGAAGGGCATCGAGCACGCGATCGAGTTCACTCGTCGCCTCGGCCGGCCGGCGCGACTCGTGATCTCCCATGCGGCCGGCGACGAGGGCCCGGAGTACGAGACTCGGGTCCGTGAGTTCGCCGAACTACTCGGCGTGGACGTGCGGTTCGAATCGGAGATCGTCGGGGAGTATCCGGGGCTGACGCCCGACGGCCGGCGCATCTACACCCTGGCCGAGGTCTACCCGGCCGCCGATTTTGTCACCTACCCGTCCGCGTTCGAGGGGTTCGGCAACGCGTTCCTCGAGGCCGTCTACTACCGGCGGCCGATCCTCGTGAACAACTACTCGACCTACGAGGTCGACATTCGTCCCCGGGGGTTCCGGGTCGTCTGGTTCGACGGGTTCATCAGCGACGCCACGCTCGCCCTTGCCCGGCAGCTCCTCGACGACCCCGCCCTCAGCGCCGAGTGGACGGCCCGGAACTACGACCTCGGCGCCCGGCACTTCTCGTTCACGATCCTCCAGCGTCACCTCGAGGACCTCCTGGCCGACTGCTTCGGCGAGGCCGTGTGAGCCGGTGCCGCTCCGAATCGGGCTGCTCCACTACACCGCCCCGCCGGTCGTCGGCGGCGTCGAGGTGGTCCTCGAGCAGCACGCCCGGCTCATGGTCGACGCCGGCCACCGGGTCCGGATCATCACCGGGCGCGGCGGGATTCGCGGCCCGCGCCTGGAGGTCGTGCGGATCCCGCTCGCCGACACGCGACACCCGGCGATCCGGGCGATGCGAGCCTGCCTCGACCGGGGGGAGGTCCCGGAAGGCTTCAGCCGTCTCGCGGCCGAGGTCGCGTCCGCCCTGGGCGCGGCGATCGAGGATCTCGACGTCGTCGTCGCCCACAACGTCTGCAGCCTCCACTTCAACCTGCCGCTGACCGCCGCGTTGCACGAACTGGTGGGCAGGGCCGGCGCGCCCGGACTCATCGCCTGGCAACACGACCTCGCCTGGACATCGTCGCGGTACGCGTCCGAGCTGCACGCCGGGTACCCATGGGACCTGCTCAGGGCGGCGTGGCCCCGGACCACCTACGTGGCGGTCTCTGAGGCCCGGCGGGAGGAGCAGGCTCGGCTCAGCGGGCTGGCCGCCGCCGTGCCCGTCGTGCCCAACGGCGTCGAGCTGGAGCGACTCCTGGCCATCCACCCGGCCACGCGGCGGATCCTGGATGGCTTCGGACTCCCCGGCGATGGGCCGGTCCTCCTCGTGCCAGTGCGGATCACCCCGCGCAAGAACCTGGAGCTCGCGATCGGGATCGTGGCCGCCCTCCGAGCGTCCGGTGACGATGCGCGGCTGATCGTGACCGGACCGCCCGACCCCCACGCATCTGGTTCCGCGGCCGGGGTTGCCCGGCTCCGCGCCATCGCCCGCGAGGGGGGCGTCGAGGGTTCGATCCACCTCCTGGCCGTCGATCGCGGCCGACGAACCCCGCAGCGCGTCGTGCACGACCTGTACCGGATTGCCGACGCCCTCCTGCTGCCCAGCCACGACGAGGGATTCGGCCTTCCGGTCCTCGAGGCCGCGGCCGCGCGGCTCCCGGTGTTCTGCGCCGATCTCCCGTCGCTCCGCGAGCTGGCCGGGGACGACGCCTCGTACTTCGATCCGGCGGCCGACCCGGCGGCCGTGGCGGCCGTCATCCGGACCCGGCTGGCGTCTGAGCCGGTGGCACGCCTCGCGATGCGGGCGCGGCGGACGTACGGATGGCGGGCGATCTATCGCTCCCAGATCGAGGGCCTCCTCGCCGAGGCAGCGGAGCGGCGCTAGCGGCGGCCGCGGCGGCCCGGGTCAGGCTCCGGCATCCTCGGGCTGGGTGACGTCCACGACCTCGGCCCGCAGCGCGGCGACGAGGTCGGCCGGCGCGAGGTGGAGGTTGACGCCGTGGGCGCCGCCGCCGATCGCGACGACCGCCGCGTCCAGCATCGAGGCGTCGGCGATCACCGGCCACACCCGGGTCGAGCCGAACGGCGTGATCGTGTACCGGACGTAGCCGGTCACCTCTCGGGCCTCGTCCGCGTCGGGGAGCGAGAGCCGGGAGACACCGAGGTGCGCCCGGAGCTTCGGCCAATCGAACCGGCGGCCGGCCGGGACGAGCACGAACAGGTAGTCGTCGCTGCCGCGCCGGACGACGATCGTCCGGAGCAGCGCCCGGAGCGGGATCCCCTGGCGCTCGGCCGCCTCCTCGGCGCTCCGTGCCGGCTCGATCCGGACGACCCGATGCGGGACGCCGGACGCCCGGACCGCCTCGATCGCGGGGGTGTCGCCGTCGGGCGGCGGACCGACCGGGACGTCGCGAACCATCAGCCGGGAAAGACCGTCCCGCCGTTCGGCGAGAGCACCTGACCGACATACGCGTCGCCGCCCGGGCCGGCGAGGAAGGCGATCGAGGCGGCGATCTCCTCGGGGGCGAGGAACCGCCCGATGAGCACGGTCGCCCGCTCGGCGTCGATGGCCTCGGAGGTGTTGTCGAAAAGCATCGGCGTCTCGACCGGCCCCGGCGCGACGGCGTTCACGAGGATGCCGGCACCCGCGACCTGTCGGGCGAGCGACCGCGTGAAGCCCACGAGCGCCGCCTTCGCCGTCGCGTACTGGACGCTCGTCTGGCCCAGCCAGACGGCCTCCGACGCGATCATGACGATCCGGCCCCAGCCGGCGTCGAGCATTCCCGGGAGGACCGCCTGGGTGGCGTGGAAGGCGCCGGTCACGTGGACGTCGAGGACTCGCTGCCAGGCCTCGAACGTGACGTCGACGAACCGCCCTTCGCCGGGGATGCCGGCGTTGTTCACCAGGATCCCGACCGGCCCGAGGTCGCCGGCCACGGTGGCCGCGGCGGCGTCGACGGCGGCTCGATCGGTGACGTCCGCGACGACCGCGACGGCCCGCCCGCCGCGCGCCCGGACCTCGGCGGCCACAGCCGTGAGCGCGTCACCGCCCAGCCCGACGCACCCGACGGCGGCCCCGTCAGCGGCGAGCCGGAGAGCGGTCGCTCGACCGATCCCTGACCCCGCCCCGGTCACGAGCGCCACTCGACCGTCCAGCACGACCACGCCCGCAGACTAGCAGGGACTCACGCGGCCAGGGCTGCGCGTCAGGGCGAGACGGTCGCGTCGTCGAGGGCGATGCGGATGCGCTTGTTGATCCGGCCCTTGGACTCGTAGCCGGTCACCCGGATCCCGCCGACCTCGCGGGTGTTCGCGACGTGGGTCCCCCCGTCCGCCTGCAGGTCAAGCCCGACGATCTCGATCGTCCGGATCTCCTCGATGCCGGGGGGCAGGAGGTTGACCTTCGTCCGGATGAGGTCCGGGATCGCGAAGGCCTCGTCACGCGGGAGGACGTTCACGCGAACCTCGCGGGCCCGGGCGAGCTCCGCGTTGACTGAAGCCTCGATCTCATCGACGAGCTCGCCGTTCATGCGTTCGAACTCGAAGTCCATCCGCCCGGCGCCGGGCTCCATGTTCCCACCGGTGACGAGCGCGCCGTAGTCCCGCCAGACCACGCCGCACAGGGCGTGCAGCGCGGTGTGCGTGCGCATCAGCGCGTAGCGCCGCGCCCAGTCGAGGTCCGCCCGGAGCCGGTCCCCGACGGCGGGCGGCTCAACGCCGGCCTCGAGCTCGTGGGCGATCTCGCCGCCCGACTTCCGCGCGGCGGTGACCGCCCAGGTGCGTCCGTCGCGCGCGCGAAGAAGAACGCCGCGATCCGACGGCTGGCCGCCGCCGCCCGGGTAGAAGACCGTGGCGTCGAGCACGACGAGGGGCGACTCCGCGGCCTCGACGGCGACCACCCGGGCCTCGGTGTCGCGGGCGTAGGCGTCCGTGTAGCAGACCTGGAGGTTCATCGGCGGAGCGTACCGCCGAATCCGCGCCCGCGACGCGGCAGGTAAGCCGCAGCTAAGCGGTCACCGGTACCGTTGGCCCGGTCGAGCTGGAAGCGGGACGGCCCTTCCGGTGGCCTGCGTCGCGGACCGGTCGCGGCCTCGCCATCCGATGGTCCTGCCCCACCCAGTACTTCCGCCGGATTGAGGGCACGTCACCCGGTGCGCACGATGAGCGCCCCGAGTGGACATCCGGCCGACCTCAACCCCCGAAGCGAGGAGTGCCCCGACCATGAAGCAACGGATCCAGCGCGCTTGGCAGCTCGCCCTGGCGGTGGCGCCCCTCGCGGCGATCGCGCTCGTCGAGACGGCGGGGATGCGCTGGCACTAGACGGACCACAACCGACACGTCCGGTCGTCCCTCCCGACCGGACCGCAACCGCGACCGAGACCTGGACTCCTCCTCCAGGTCTCGTCGTTTTCCGGCTCAACCGCTCGGGACGAGCTCCAGGCGGACGGCGACCATCGCAGCCTCCACGCGACCGGACACGCCGAGCTTCGCGAGGATGTTCCCGACGTGGACCCCGACCGTCTTCTGGCTGATGAACAGCCGTTCGCCGATCTCCCGGTTCGTCCGGCCCTGGACGATCAGGGCAAGGACCTCCCGCTCGCGAGCAGAGAGCCCGAACGTCGACTCGGTCCTGGTCGCCTCCGGCGCTCCGACGAACGCGGCGGCGAGCCCACCGTCCGAGGCTCCGTCCCCCGGCACCGACGACCGGGAGGCCACCAGCGTCGGGGCGGGCAGCGGCGGGCGATCCGGCGATCCCGCCGGCCCAGCCGTGCCTGGTTCGCCGATCTCCGCCGGCGGCAGCGCGATGAGTGCGCGTCTGGCGAGCTCCTCGAGGGCGGCGAGGAGCGGGGCGGCCCCGAGCTCGCGCGCGATGCGCACGGCCTCCAGCAGCGGACCGCGCGCCGCCGGACGGCCCTCGCGGGCATCGTGGCCCGGCAGCGCCGCCTCCGCCTGCCGCCAGCGGGCTCGCGCGACCTGGTACGAGTCCCCAAGTCGCTCCCACGCCTGGGCGACGCTGTCCCAGACGACCGGATCGTCCCGCCCATCCAGCCGTGCAACGTACGCGCGGGCGGTCGCCAGGTAGGCGTCGGCCTCGCGGCGGCTCGGCCCGCCGGACGGCACGCCCGGACTCGCGAGCGTGGCGTCGGCCTCCGCGAGAGCACGCCGGACCCGCTCGCGCGCGCCGGCGATGGCGCCCAGCTCGCGGCGCTCATGGGCCTCTGCGACGATCGCCGCCTGGACCTCCGCGTACGTCGAGGCCATTCGCGCGGTCATCACCCAGTCTTCGGAGCGACGGACGGAGCTCCAGCCGACTTCGGCCGCCCGTGCGGCTTCGGCGACGTCCCCGCGCCACAGGCCGAACGCGGCGACGGCCCGGCTCGCATGCGCGATGGACTGCGGGTCTGGCGCGTTGCGCAGCTCCAGGAGGCGGCGGCCGAGGAAGCGCGCGGCGCGCTCGTCGGACGCGGACTCGACGTCCAGCGCCGCTGCCGAGGCGGTGGCGTCGGCGAAGACGTCCGGTGACGGGCTCCACTGGAGCGCCAGCCGGATCGTCGCCCGCGCCTCAGCCCAGCGACCGGTGAGCACGAGCGCGTCCATGACATTCCCGCGGAGGACGCTCCCGTAGGCGGCCTCGAGCCCCTGGCGCCTGGCCTCGGCGATCGCCGCCTCGGTGACGGCAATCGCTTCCTCGCCCCGATGGAGGAGCGTGAGCGCCGTCGTCAGGTTGAGGATCGCCCGGCTCCAGTCGTCGGCGTCACCGGTCTCGCGGGCGATGTCGCGCGCCTGTTCCAGGAGCGCCACGCCCTCGTCGGGTGCCGCCCCCCAGGCCCTGGCGATCCCGAGCGTGCAGGTGGCGTGCCCCTCCGCCTCGCGCGCTCCGGGGACGATCCCGCCACCGGCTTCGGCGGCGGCCGCTGCGACCGCCCGGGCGACGGCGATCGCCTCCTCGGCGCGACGCTCGGCCTCGGAGAACTGGCCGAGGAGC
>DATIUS010000037.1:0-3268 GCA_035466655.1 Candidatus Sulfomarinibacteraceae bacterium | reverse complement strand
GTCGTCGCCGGGGGGCTGGGAATCCTGGCCTTCGAGGCGTTGATCGCGCCATACCTGGATCCAGCCCTCGACATCGAGATCGCGGCCCGCCTCGTGGCCGCCGCCTACCCCCTCGTCGACGTCGCGCTGCTCGGGATCGCTGCCTGGATCGTATTCGCGGGCATCGGGCGAACGGTCGCCGCCACCCTCCTGGGCGCGTACGTGGTGGCCCAACTCGGCGCCGACTGGATCTACGGCCTGGACGTGCTGGCGGGAACGCTGGACAAGGCTCGGCCGGAGTTCGTCCTCTGGCCGGCGGGCATGGCGCTGCTCGGCGCGGCGGCACTTCACCCATCGATGGCGGACCTGACCACGTCGGACCGGGCGGCTCCATCGGTGCAGCGCCGGGTCCTCGTCCTCGGCGCCGCGGCGGTGGCCGGGCCAGTCGTGACGACCCTCGCCGCGATGGACCTGAGCTTCGAAACCCCGCCCCTCGCCGCGCTCAGCGCCCTGGTCGTGGGCCTCGTCGCCGCCCGTGTCGGCCTGCTCGCCGGCGACGTCCGCGCCGGGCGTCTCGAACTCGCCCAGCTCCAGGCGACCCGGGCGCGCATCGAGGCGCTGCTCGAGACGAGCGGGGCGATCATCTGGTCCGGCCGCGTCCTGCCCGGCCCGGACGCGGAGACCGTCACCGAGTTCGCGAGCGACCAGATGCTCGACATCACCGGGTTCGCGGCGGATGACTTCGTCGCCGCCCGGGTCCGCTGGGTCGATCGGATCCACCCCGACGACAGCGGCCAGATCCTGGACCAATTCAGAGCCTGGATCCACGCTGAATCGGACGACAGCCGGACCGAGGACGCCCTCAGCTATCGCTACCGGTTCATTCACCGGGACGGCGAGGTCCGCTGGCTGAGCGAGACGGTCAAGGTCTCGGAGCGCGATGGCGACATCCCGACGCGGGTGACCGGCGTGATCCTCGACGTGACGGCGGAGGCGGAGGCCGATCACCGACTCCGCCAGGCCAACCGCCGGCTCGAGGCGTCGGAACAGCGGTACCAGGACCTCATCGACAACATGGCGGCGGTGACCTGGTCGGCGGAGCTGGTCCCGGGAACGGAAGCTGACATCCGGCGGCTCTTCATGAGCCCGCAGGTCGAGGACCTGACCGGTCATGCGGCGGCCGCGTTCCTCGGCGGGGCGCTGCGCTGGCGGGACGTCATCCACCCCGACGACCGCGCGGCGATCCTGGAACGCCTGGCGCAGGGGCGTCGACGCGCGTTCAAGGCCACGGGCCCGGACGACGCGGTTGACAGGTTCTCGTGCGAGTACCGTATCGTCGCCTCGAACGGAGAGATCCGCTGGGTCCGCGACATGGAGCGGATCATCCGCGGAGCCGACGGCCTGGCGACGGGCATCCACGGTCTTCTCGTCGACATCACCGAACGGCGGGAAAGGGAGTCTCGCGTGCAGACGTTCAACCAGGAACTCGAGGTCCTCGTGGCCCGCCGGGTCGCCGAGCTGACCGATGCGCGCACGGAGGCCGAGCGCGCCAACCGGGCCAAGAGTGAGTTCCTGTCCTCGATGAGCCACGAGCTCCGGACGCCGCTCAACGCGATCCTCGGCTTCGGCCAGCTGCTCGAGATGGCGCCGCTGCCCCAGGCCGAGCGCGAGAGCGCGGCGGAGATCCTGCGGGCCGGTCGGCACCTCCTCACGATGATCGAGGGGGTCCTCGATTTCAGCCGCCTGGACGCCGGCCGGGTGACCCTGTCGATCGAGCCGCTGGATCTCGGCTCGCTCGTTCGGGAGACCGTGGACCTCGCCCGGCCGACCGCGGAGGGTCACGAGGTGACCATTGTCGACCTCGTCAGCCGCGACGACCCGCCCGTCGTCCTCGCCGACCGGGGACGTCTGGCCCAGGTCCTCCTCAACCTGCTCTCGAACGCGTCGAAGTTCAATCGGGTCGGGGGAACCGTCACCCTGACGGCCTGCAGGACGAACGGTCGCGCCAGGATTCTCGTGGCCGACACGGGCGTCGGGATCGAGCCCGAACGGCTTGCCCACATCTTCGAGCCGCTCGACGTTCGGCCGGGCGAGCTGGCGAGCCGCCGCTCCGTCGGGCTCGGGCTCGCCCTGTCGTCGCGCCTCGTCGCGCTCATGGACGGGGCGCTGACGGTGACCAGCGAGCTCGGCAACGGCAGCACGTTCACGGTCGAGCTCCCGATCGCAGCAGCGGCCGAGCCGCGGGACCCATCCACCCCGGAGATACCGGTGGACCGGGTGGAGGCCGGCCCGGCCCGGGCGACGATCCTCTACATCGAGGACGACCTCGCCAACCTCCACCTCATCGAGCGCGTCCTCGCCACTCGCAGCGGGGTGCGGATGCTGGCCGCCATGCAGGGCCGTCTCGGCCTCGAGCTCGCTCGCGAGCACCGGCCGGATCTCATCCTCCTGGACCTCCACCTGCCCGACGTCGAGCCCGAGGAGACGCTCCGCGACCTGAGGTCGGACGAGCGGACCCGGGACATCCCGGTGATCGTCCTGTCCTCCGACTCGAGCGCGTCGCTGGCCCGCCGGATGGTGGAGCTCGGGGCCCTCGACTTCGTCACCAAGCCGTTTGACATGCCGCGCCTGCTCGCGCTCGTCGACGGCGTGCTGGGGAAGCCATGACCGACGCCTTCGCCGGGGCGGGCGCGCGGGAGGGCGCCGCGGGCTCCCGGATCCTCATCGTCGACGACGAGCCCGCGAACACGACGATCCTCGATCGTCTCCTGCGGCAGGCAGGCTACCCCCAGATCGCGATCACCAACGACTCCCGCGAGGCGCTTCCGCTGTACGAGGAGTTCCGGCCGGACATCGTCCTGCTGGACCTGCACATGCCGGGGGTGGACGGCTTCGAGATCCTCGGCCAGATCGCCGACCCGGGCGGCGAGGCCATGCGACCGCCGGTCGTGGTGCTGACCGCCGACGCGACGCGGCCGGCGCGCGAACGGGCGCTCAGCCTGGGCGCCGCCGACTTCCTGACCAAGCCGCTCGACCACCTGGAGGTCCTGCTTCGGATCCGGCACCATCTCGCGAAACGGCAGCTGGAGTTGAGACTGCTGTTCCAGAACGTGGACCTCGAGCACGTCGTCGCGGAGCGGACGACCGTCCTCCAGGAGGCGCTCGAGCGCCTCCAGGCATCGTCGGAGCATCGGCGCCGCCTCGCCCGCGCGCTCGCGTCCGCCCATGAGGACGAGCGGCGGCGGATTGCGGCGGACATCCACGACGGGTCGGTCCAGTCGCTGGTCGC
>DATIUS010000036.1:0-5496 GCA_035466655.1 Candidatus Sulfomarinibacteraceae bacterium | reverse complement strand
TCTGCGGGTGCGTTGGCCATCACGGACTCCTTCGGAGGCGGGCCGCCCGAGGGGGCCCTGGCTCGACGACGTCGGTGCCGATGCGCTGCCCTCGAAGTCTACAGCAAACCTTCTCTGTCAGGCTCCCGCAACGGCGGTCGGGACGGTCGGGACGGTCGGGGCGGCCGGGGCGGCCGGGGTGGTCGCGGCCAACGGCTGCCCGAGCAGGCCGACTTCGATGAGCACGCCGGTGAGCTCGGCACGCTCGGCGTCATCGAGCGGCAAGAGCGGGCGGCGCACGTGGGCGGCCTCGAGCACGCCCAGGATCCGCAGGCACTCCTTCAGCCTGACCCGGTAGTCGCCGACCGGCCGGTCGAAGACGACGTCGGCGAGGCGCTGCACGCGACGGCCGAGCGCCCGGGCGTCATCGATGCGACCGGCGTTCCAGGCATCGATCATGTCGACCTGCTCGCGGGTCATCACGGCACCGAACCCGATCAGCGCGCCGGTCGCGCCGAGCATGAACGACTCGAGGATGAAGTTGTCGTTGCCGGTCAGGAGCGTGACGGGCCGAGGCAGCTCGGCGATGAGGCGGGCGGTGTCGACGAACCGACGAGCGTCGAAGGATGCCTCCTTGATCGCCACGACGCCCTCGACCGAGGCCATGGCCCGCAGCGTCTCGGGCTCGAAGTTCACGCCGGCGAGCGCGGGCTGCAGCTGGAACAGGATGAGCGGCAGCCCGACCTCGGCGATCGCTTCGTGGTAGCCGACCGGGACCCGCACGTCGAGCGGCTCGCTCAGGTAGGCCGGGATCGGAAACACCAGCAGCGCATCGGCGCCGGCCGCCTTGAAGTCCCGCGCCTGGCGGACCGCCGCGTCGGTCGAGGGCCCGGCCAGGCCGGCCACGATCGGCAGGTCGGTGACCTCGCGGACGACCCGGAGGACGCGCACCCGCTCGTCGTGGGTGAGGTGCGGGCCCTCGCCGGTGTCGACGTTGATCGCGAGGGCCACGGGGCCCTGGCCGGCGACCCAGCCGATGTAGGAGCGCAGCGCGACCTCGTCGATGCTGCCGTCGGCATGCATCGGCAGGATCGTTGCCGGGATGAGGCCGTTGAGGTTCAGGGTCATGGCTCCTCCGGGTCGATGCCTTCGTGGACCGCGGGTCCGGCCAATCTTAGGGCGGTCCGCCCGCCGGTCGCAGGCGGCCGATAGGGACGCGCGGCAACCGCGGCCCGAACGCGCAGAGGACCTCGTTCGGGATCGATCCGCGGAGGCCCGCGAGCTCGTTCGCGGTGATCCGATCCCCGCCCGCCTCGCCGAGGAGGACGAACGTCTCGTCCATGGCGACGTCCCCGAGATCGGTCACGTCGACGCACACCGAATCCATCGACACGCGCCCGACGAGGGGGAAGCGGCGGCCGCGCAGCAGCGCGCAGGCGCCCGGCCAGTACCGGCGGGTCCAGCCGTCCGCATAGCCGATGGGCAGCGTCGCGATCAGCGACCGCCGTTCGGCGGTCCACTCGCCGCCGTAGCCGACGGTCGAACCCGTCGGCATGACCTCGAGGCGGACCGGACGGGCCCGGACCGTCATCGCCGGCCGGAGCTCGGCCGCGAGGGACGCGAGCGCCGGTGACGGCTCCACCCCGAGGCCCAGCTCGCCGTAGAAGCCCAGGCCCACGCGGACCATCTCATAGGCCGGGGCGGTCCCGGCGAAGACCCCTTCCGTGGCCGCGAGGTGACGGACCGGGATCGGCCGCCCCGCGGCGGCCAGGGTCGCGACCGCCGCTTCGAACCGCTCCGCCTGCTCGTGCGACCGGGCCGCGTCGCTGCCGTCGGCGAGATGGGACCAGATCCCGGCGATCCTCGTGGCCGGCGCCCCGTCGATGCGCCGGACGGCCTCGACGAGGGAGTCCGGCGAGATCCCGCCGCGGCCCATGCCCGTGTCCACCTCGACGTGGAGGGTCAGGTCGGCGCCCGGCAACCGCGGGCTGGCCGCCCCCCAGCCCTCGAGCGTCCGCCGGACGGAGCCGAGACCGGAGACGCTCAGCTCCAGCCGAGCCGAGACAGCATCCCCGACGGCGTCCGGCGGGACCGGGTAGACGACGAGGACGGGCGCGTCGACGCCCGCCGCGCGGAGGGCCAGCCCCTCATCGAGGGTCGCCACCATCAGCGCATCGGCACCGCCGGCCACGGCGGCCCGGGCGCCCATCTCCAGGCCGTGGCCGTAGGCATTGGCCTTGACCAGGAGCCCGAGGCGCGCTCCGGCCGGGATCGCCCGGCGGATCACACCGGCGTTGTGGACCAGGGCGTCGAGGTCGATCTCGACCCAGGCGCCGTGGCGCGCGCCGAGTTCGGGGTCGGGCGTGCCGCTCAGGCGCTCACCTCGCAGGCGTCGAAAGCATTGCCGGCATCGGGAGATCGCGGGCAGGTCGTGAGCCGATCGTTCACCGCGGACCTCGATCCATCCCCTCTAGGATTGCACGACACGGACGTCCGGGGCAGCCGAACGCTCGGTGGCCCTCGGGCCGCTGTGCTCGCCGCGCCGACGCTTGCCGGAGGTACTACTATTCTCGATAATCGATCAAACCGCGATCGATCGGCTCCGGCAAACCTCGCCTGCCATGATCGGCCCGACCCGAATCGCCACCGCTTGGAGACCGCACGATGAGGCAACTCGACATCTTCAGCCTGGAGGGGCGGGTCGCGCTGATCCCGGGCGGCGGAGGCGCCATCGGCTCCGCGCTGGCCGAGGCGCTCGCCGGCGCCGGAGCTCGAGTCGCGGTGGCAGGCAGGACGCATGCCGCCCTGGAAGCGGCGATCGAACGGGTCCGGGCCGCCGGATCCGAGGGTCTTGCGATCACGGCGGACGTGACCAGCGAGGCTGAGTGCGACCGGATGGTCGCGGCGACGCTCGAACGGTTCGGGGGGATCGACATCCTGGTGAACACGGTGGGCGGAGGTGCGGGAAAGGTCCTCCATCCCGCCGAGCGCTACCCCCGGTCCGACTGGGACTGGATCATGGAGCTGAACATCCGGAGCACCGTGCTCCCCACGCAGGCCGTGGCGCGGGCGATGATCGAGCGGGGCCGAGGCGGTCGCATCCTCAACATCTCCTCGGTGCGCGCAAGCCTCGGCATCAACGCCGGGTATTCGGCCTACGTCGCGGCGAAGGGCGCCATCAGCTCGCTGACTCGCCAGTGGGCGACCGAATGGGCCAGGCACGGGATCACGGTGAACGCCATCGCCCCGACGTTCGTGGACACCCCGCAGGTCGCGATGCTCCTGGAGGATCCGGCCTTCAAGGCCGGGATCGTCGGCAGGATCCCGCTCGGGCGCGTCGGCACGACCGACGACCTCAAGGGGCCGGCGCTCTTCTTCTGTTCGGACGCCGCCGGCTTCGTGACCGGCCAGATCCTCGGAATCGACGGCGGCCTGACCGCCACCCAGTAGCCCAGGAGTTTCCCGCCCGATGGACATGGAGAAGGTCACTTCGAATGTCTTCACCACCACGAAGCTGCGCGGCTGCAACCCGAGCTTCGTGGTGACATCCGACGGCGTCGTCGTGATCGACACGCCCCAGCTGCCGACCAGGGCCGTCGCCATGCGAGCGCTGGCCGAATCGCACGGGACCATCCGGTACCTGGTCAACACCGAGCACCACGTCGATCACATCTTCGGCAACTACTGGTTCAAGGGCGCCGGGGTCGTCGTCAACCACCGCGGCCTGTACGACCGATTCATGGTCGTCGGCCCCGAGCTCGATCCGTTCGCCTACGCGCTCGAGGCCGTCCCGACCGACGATCCGGAGGGTGCCTCCCTGCTGCCCGAACGAGACGACTACTACCGCGACCCGAACAAGGGCAGGATCGTCTTCACGGGCGACCTCACCCTCCATGTCGGCGACCACACGTTCAACCTGCTCCATACACCCGGGCACACCCCGGGCCAGCTCGCCGTCCACGTGCCGGAGGAGCGGCTCGTCTTCACGGGCGACACCATCTTCTCCGGCTGCCAGACCTGGTTGATGACGTCCGACGTGGACGGCTGGCTCGCCGCGCTGGAGCGGATCAGGACCCTCGATGTCGACAGGATCGTCCCGGGGCATGGACCCGTGGTGACGAAGGCGTACCTCGACGTGCAGCGCTCGGTGCTGATGGAGTGGAAGACGGCCGTGGCCGTGGCCGTCGCCAGGGGCTGGACGCGGGAGGAGACCGTGGCCCGGGTCAACTTCAAGGACCGCTTCGGCCCGGTCGACATCGGGCAGGGCTACATGATGGATTACATCCAGACGTGGAACGCCGGCTCGCTCTACGACAAGCTGACCGGGGCCGTCCCGGGCGGCTGATCCCGGGTCAACCCGGGGCGTCGGCGACCCCCAGGACGTAGCCACCGTCAACGTCGATGACGGCGCCCGTCACGAAGCGACCGCCCGGGCCGGCGAGCCAGGCGATGGCCCCGGCGACGTCGTCCGGTTCGCCGACCGTGGACAGGGCCTGACGGCCGAACGCGACCCCCGTCGCGAACTTCGCCCGCTCCGCCTCCTCGGTCATGCCCCGCAGCTCGGATGGGATGATCCCAGGCCGGATGACGTTCACCCGGACGCCGTCACGGCCGAGGTCGAGGGCGAGCGCCCGGCTCATCGCCTCCACGGCGCCCTTGCTTGCCACGTAGCCGAAGCGCCCGCGCGGCGGACGGGTCACGGCCGTGGAGCCGAGGTTGACGACGACGCCGCGGCTCTTCCGCAGCTCCACCAGGGCGGCCCGGGTGCACAGGAAGACGCTGACGACGTTGGCCCTGAGCATCCCTTCGAAATCGGAATCGGCTAGGCTGTCGATCGGTCCCTGGACCTCGCTGCCGGCATTGTTCACGAGGACGTCGACACCGCCGAAGGCATCGACGGCAGCAGCCACCATCGCCCGCGCGTCGGCGTCGAGCGTGACGTCCGCCCGGCAGGTGACGATCCGACCCGGCCCACCGGCGAGATCGGCGGCGAGCCGCTCCAGGCGATCCGCGCGACGGGCGGCCGCGAGGACATGGGCCCCAAGTCCCACGAGGTGGCGGACGGAGGCGGCGCCCAGGCCGCTGGACGCACCCGTGACGATGACCCGACACCCGGCGATCGACATCCGCGCCTTCCTCTCCCCGCGGTGCAGGCGCTCAGGCGCGCCCCGCCGCGACTTCGTCCGCCCGGGTGCGACCGGCCAGAAGGATCAGGTCCTCGTGCATCTCGAACCAGACGCCGTGGTAGCTGTCGACTCGCGGAGACGCAACGAAACGACTGTCCCCGTTCCCCGCGGCCGCCGCCGCCGCCTCGAGGCGCCGCCCGTATGTCGCGAGGCGGGGCAGCCCGGCCAGCAGCGGGCGGAGCCAGGCCACGGCGTCGGCATGGACTGCCGCCAGATCGTCGAGGACCCTGGCGTCGTACGCCGCATCGGTGTGGTCGTTGATGGCCGGGACGCCGGCGATCTCCCGCATCTGCCACGCGGTGACGATCTGCTTCACGCGACCGTCGAGCGC
>DATIUS010000035.1:0-6113 GCA_035466655.1 Candidatus Sulfomarinibacteraceae bacterium | reverse complement strand
TGCTGGGACGACCCGCACGGGCACCCGCTCATCCTTGCCATCTGACGTGTCGCCTCCTGGCGCCCAATACGCTCGACTCGAGAGTAGGGTCGATTAGCCAAGGCTTGGAGGCAACAGGATAGTCGCCCTACCGGATAGTGGCTCTACCGGAGGCCCCAATCGCCATGCCCGTTTGAACCGAGCCAAGCATGGCAGCTGCGATCATGACCACGGTCAGCCTTCTCCGTCCGAGCTCAGCTCCACCGATTTCAGTACGGTTCAGTTTGGGCACGCGGAAGTACCCCCCGGACACGCCCAACCGCGGCACAGGTGCGCCACTTCTGATAGAAACGTGCATCGCGGCCCCAATCGCTACCAGAGGCCAAGGTGAACGAGGTCGAGGGCTTCGCGCTGCTCGAGCGCGCGGCGGTGCGACGGAACGTCCCCGGCTTTGACTGGCGGACGTTCGTTGCCCCATCGCCACGGCACCGCCTGGCGGTGCCGCTCTCCGAGGCGACGGTCGGGCTCATCTCGACCAGTGGCGCCCGCGTCGCCGGCCAGCGCAGGTTCGACGTCATCTCCGACGAGGGCGACCCGTCATTCAGAGTGATCCCGGCTGACACGCCCACCACGCGGCTGCGGTTCAACCACGCGGGTTACGACGTCCGCAATGCGTATGCCGACCCGGACTGCGTCTTTCCGCTCCCGCTCCTGCACAGGTACGCCGACGAGGGGAAGATCGGCAGGGTCGCCGCCCGGGCCTACGGCCTCATGGGCTACATCACGCAGACCGACGTGCTGCTCGAGGAGACGGGGCCGGCCATCGCGACCGCGCTCGCCGCCGATGGGGTGGACCTGGCGTTCCTCGTCCCTGCCTGACCGGTCTGTCAGCAGTCGGTCGGACTGCTCCAGCGGGCCATCGATGGCCACGGCATCTCCACCGTGTCGATCACCCAGACACCCGAGATCACGCGCATCGCGCGGCCCTCGCTGACATGCGTCGTCGCCTACCCGTTCGGGCTCACGCTTGGCGCGGTCGGGGATGACGCGGCCCATCGAGCGGTGCTCGACGCCGTGCTGCGAACCGCGACCGAAGACCATCCCGCCGGCTCGGTCATCGACCTCGGCTTCCGCTGGACCCGCGACGATCTTCGCGAACGGCAGCTGCGCAAGGAGCGTTGACGGCGAGCGGGTGCTGCGGCGGGCTGATCGTCTGCCGCCGGGGCACGCGGGCCAGATCAGGGATAGCGTGCGTTGGCCCGCCTATTCTCCGGCGATGACCGACCTGCCACGGCGCCGCTCCGGCAGGAACATCGCGGAGCGACGCTCGGTCAGGCCTCGGCGCGGACTGCTCGGAGCCGGATGAGGCCAAGGCCCAGGACCGTGCCGAAGAAGAAGGTGTGCGCCACGATCTGGACGGCGGCGTTCGTACCATCCGGGAACCACGGCCAGCCGAGGGCCCGAGCGAGGACCTGGAAGTTCACGACCCAGAGCAGGAACCCTGCGACGCTGGACGCCGCCAGAACGGACGCGGTGGTGCGCGCGAGCGACGGGACGACGCGCAGGATGAGCGCCACGCCGACGCCATACATCATCGACAGCACCATGTGGACGACGGTGCCCGCGCCCCCCGCCGTCAGGAGGGACGTCGCAGGATCAAGGGCGCTCGTGCCAAGGCCGATGGCTCCGATCATCCGGAGCGGCATGAAGAAGGCCCCGGTTCCATCCGTGACGACGGCCATCATCATCGCGAAGATCGCAAAGACGACGCCGGCGATCATGCCGGCGATCGCGCTCGAGATGATTCGGCTGCCGGATCGGGCGTGCGGGACGCTGAGGATTTCGTGTGCCACGGTAGATGTCCTCCGTTCATTGGAATGGGCTACGGCTCGACGGTAGGTCCGGACCCGCGGACGTTCTGTGGCCCACATCACACCTGGGTGCGGATGGCTGAGTGGCCAGGACCCGCCGACCTCCGCCGACGTGATGCGGCACACAGCGCTGGACACACCGGCGCCTAGGCTGGTGAGATGAATGTGCGGCGTCGGTTGCCGCCGCCCAGCGGAGGACGTTACGGGCGTGGGCACACATGAACACCCAGCGATCGAGCGCTTGCCCGCAATGGTCGCGACGTCCGAGATCCCCGGCGTCAGTGCCGCGGTGATGGCCGAGGTCGATCGCCTGGCCGTCGACCAATACGGGATCGAACTGCTGCAGATGATGGAGCAGGCAGGGGCGCACCTCGCCGAAGTCGTCCGGCTCGAGCTCGGCGGCGACCTGCGCGACCGGACCGTCATCGTGGTCGCTGGCCCGGGTAACAACGGGGGCGGCGGCCTCGCCGCAGCGCGACATCTCCAGAACCGCGGAGCGGCGGTGGAGGTCTTCCTCGCTCGTCCGGCGCTCCGGACGACGGGTGCGGCGCGGCATCAGCTCGCGACCCTGCTCGCGATGGATGTCCCATGCTGCGTGACGGGATACGACCTCACCGATCGCGACCTCGAGGCTGCGCTGGCCGGCGCCGACGTGATCGTCGACGCACTTCTGGGCTACAGCATCGCCGGCGCGCCCCGCGGTGAGGTCGAGCACCTCATCGAGTGCGTTCTGCGCTGCGGGCGACCGGTGGTCAGCCTCGATCTGCCATCCGGGATCGATCCCGACTCCGGTGACGTCTTCGGTAGCGCGATCCGCGCCAGCGCGACCCTGACCCTCGCCCTGCCCAAACTCGGCTTGCTCACCGAACGGGGCACATCGGCCGCCGGGCGTCTCTACCTCGGGGACCTTGGGCTGCCTGCAGCGCTGTACGCGGAACTCGGATTCGACACGGGTCCGATCTTCGCGACGGGCCCCCTGCTCCGCTTGGAGGGGCCTGCATGACCAGCCGAACGCCTGGGCGCTTGCTCGCGGAGAAGCTGGGTCTCCTCTCCGAGCTCACTCTGTTCGCTGGACTCTCGGAGTCCGACATGCTGGCCATCGGTCACGCGACGACGATGACCCACTGCGTCCGTGGGCAGCGGATCCTGGCACCCGACGATCCGCCTGACCGGATCCACATCGTCAAGGGTGGCCGGGTCCGGGTCTACCGGGTGACGCCCGACGGAAAGCAGCTCACTCTCGATATCTACGAGAAGGGCACGATCCTGGGCGACATGACCATGCTTGGCCAGAACCGGTTGCCGGAGGCCTACGCCGAGGCGATCGACGATGCGGTCATCTGCACGATCACGCCCGATGAGTTGCGGCATCTCATCGAGCGGTACTCCATCATCGGCGTGAACATCGTCCGCCACCTCTCGCAACGGCTCCAGGACGCCGAACGAGAGCTCGAGGCGATGGCCTACCAGCGCGTCGACCAGCGGCTCGCACGGCGGCTCCTGGACCTCGGGCAGCGGTTCGGCGTCACGACCGAGCGCGGCACGCTCATCGAGGCGCGGCTCACCCAGCAGGAGCTCGCGGAGATGGTCGGGACGACACGAGAAACGCTCGCCCATACCCTGTCCGACCTTCGACAGCGCGGCCTGCTCGACATGGCCCACCACCAGGTCCTCATTCGTGACGCGGTCCGGTTGGCCGAGCTCGCCGACGGGGACGAGCTCGCGTGAACCTTCCCACGGCAACTGCCCGGGGCTTGACCCATCAGATTCAGATACGTGATACCGTATTCATAAACGCTCGCGGCATACGTAATTGCGGAGACCCTCAGCATGCCCCAGCCCATCGTTCTTATCGACCTCGGGGTCGGAGGGATGACCTGCGACGACTGCGTCGTCCACGTCACCGAGGCCCTTGAGGCGGTCCCCGGCGTCGCGGCGGCGGATGTGGACCTCGCCACGCGAAGCGCGGTCGTTACCGCCCGACCGGACGTCGACGCGGCGGCACTCACCGCGGCGGTGCGGACGACCGGCCAGTACAACGCGTTCGAGCGACGGCGCCGGGTGGCCTCAGGTGCGTGACGCGTTCGACCTGCTCATCCTCGGCTCCGGATCCACGGCGTTTGCCGCAGCGATCCGGGCGGCGGAGCTCGGCGCGCGCGTCGCAATGGTCGAGCGTCGGACGCTGGGCGGCACCTGCGCCAACCGGGGCTGCCTGCCGTCGAAGAACCTGATCGAAGCCGCCCGGATCGTCCACGAGGCGGCGCACCCCCGGTATGACGGTCTGTCGCCGGCGACGGTCGGCGTCGATTTCGAGGCTCTCGTCGCCCAGAAGGACGAGGTCGTCCGCGAGTACCGCGCGAAGAAGTACGCGAGCGTCGCCGGCGGCCTCGCCGATCTCGAGTTGATCGAGGGCGACGCGACCTTCATCGATCCGCACACGGTCTGGGTCGGCGACCGGCGGGTGACCGGCGAGCGGGTCCTGATCGCCACCGGCAGCCGCCCGACGATCCCGCCAGTCCCGGGCTTGGCGGACGTTCCCTACCTGACGAGCGACCTGCTCGACGCAGACGAGGCCGGCCGTCTCGCGAACCTGCCTGGGTCCCTCGTCGTCCTGGGCGGCGGGTACATCGCGGCCGAGCTCGCCCAGATGTTCAGCCGCCTGGGCAGCCGGGTCACGATCGTGGCTCGATCCGGGCTCCTCTCGGGGTACGAGCCGGACCTTGGTCGCACGCTGGCGGAGGTCTTCGTCGCAGAGGGGATCGAGATCCTTGCCGGTTCGCGCGTCGACCACGTGCTGGGGGATGCCCGGGGCATCGACCTTGCGGTTGAGCAGTCCGGTGCGGGCCGGATCGTCCGGGCGGAACGGCTCCTCGTCGCCACCGGCCGGACGCCGAACACGGAGACGCTCGGGCTCGAGCGAGCCGGCGTTGCCGTCGACGGCGACGGGTTCGTGACCGTGAACGTACAGCTGCGCACCAACCAGCCCCACGTCTGGGCGGCGGGCGACGTCATCGGCCGCCAGCATCGCTCGCAGATGGCCACTCCCGTCGGCGCGCGCCAGGGCCGAATCGTGGCCGACAACGCGTTCGCGGATGCCGGCAAGCCCTTCGATGGCACCGTTATCCCGCGCGCGATCTTCACCGACCCGCCGATCGCGGTCGTGGGCGAGACCGAGGCTGAAGTCCGTGCTCGCCACTACCCGGCGGTCGCTGCGACGACCCCACTCATGTACGTCCCGCGGGCCGGGGCGGTCCACCGGACGACCGGCCTGGTGAAGTTCATCGCCTCGACGATCGACGAACGCGTGCTCGGGGTCCACGTCATCGGTGAGTCGGCACCCGAGATCATCCACGAGGCGGCGATGGCCATGAAGTTCAAGGCGGGACTGCCCGATTTCATCGACCTGATCCACGTCTACCCGACGATGAGCGAGGCGCTCAAGATCGGCGCCCAGGCGTTCAGCCGGGACGTGACGAAGCTCTCGTGCTGCGCGGAGTGACCGCCAGCGGCGGCATGTCGGGAGGTTCCAACCGATGACGAGCAACTTGCCGGCGGCCGCCGAACGAGCGGACTCGCTGGGCCGACACGAGGTCCTCGGCAGCTTCTTCCAGGGGCTGTCCGATCCGACCCGGGTGAAGATCCTCGAGCTCCTGGCCGGTCAGCCACTGACCGTCACCGAGATCGTCCAACGTCTCGGCCTCGCCCAGGGACGCGTCTCCAGCCACCTCTCGTGCCTGCGCTGGTGCGGGTACGTCGAGGCGCGGGCCGAGGGCCGCTACAACCGCTACCGACTCGTCGACGAGCGGGTTCGCGAGATCCTGCGCCTCGGCGAGGCGATCGTGAGGGACAACGCCACGCGCCTCACGTCCTGCCTCGTCCTTGCAACCGAGGCGCCCGGCGAGGTGGAGGGCAGCTGACGGGCCCGGGCCGCTGACGGGCGGCCTTGGCCTGAGCCACGCCGTACGGAGGTCGTACTCCCCGGATCCGGACCAACGGGTCGGTGACGCAGGGCACCGCCGGGATCCACGATCCCGGCCTGATGTTCGCTGCGCGACGCCTGGCGTCCAGGACCCATGGCTTGGGACGCGCGCCTGATCCGGCGGCCTGCGTCCTGGGCCTGGTGTTCGGCCTCGCCGCCTGGCTCGGCCCGCCGGGGACGCCGGTCGCCCGCGCGGACGAGCCCTCCCCCACGCCATTGGTATTCCACACCCCCCAGTACCTGGTGTGGATGGACGGGCACAGCACCTCCAACGGCCCCGTCGA
>DATIUS010000034.1:0-2225 GCA_035466655.1 Candidatus Sulfomarinibacteraceae bacterium | reverse complement strand
GTCGTGTCGCCACTCCACGGGCCGCCGAACCCACCTCGGCCGTGACCTCCGGGGCCGCCGGGGCCGCCGGGGCCGCCGGGGTCGCCGGGGCCGGGCATGGTGGATGGATCGAACGCTCGAACCAACGTTGCCGTCAGCGATTCGTCGCTGTTCTCGGTGCCCTCGGCCATGAGGAGCATCCCGACCTCGACATCGGCCAGCGTGGCATCTTCGTCGGCGCCGACCGTGTAGGTCGTCCCCGCGGTCACCCTGATCGAGCCGGTCGTCCCGTCGGGCCGTTCGACCGTGATCGTCGAGCCGGAGATCGCCGTGACCTGGCCGCCGAGATGCGGCGGGATGACCGCGATCGCGTCGATCGAGAACGTGCCGTCGTCCTCGCGGGTCTGCCCGAACCGGATCTCGTCGCCGACCGACAGGTCGGACAGCGCGATCGCGTCGCCGCTCTTCGTGTAGGTCGTCCCGCTGTCCACGGTGATCGTCCGCGTCCAGCCGTCAATCGTCGCGAGGGAGAGCTTCGAGCCGGAGATCGCGGTGATCGTGATGCCCCCGAAGCCATGGCCCCGGCCCGGGCCTGGACCCATCCGATCGCCATCACGGAACGCGCCGAGGGAGAGGTCGATGGCTCCAGAGGGATTGCCCACCGCGCCGCCCGCGGCCAGGGTCCCGGTCGGCGATGCAGAGAAGCCGGCGGCCAGGATCCCGACGGCGACGATCGCCGCAGCCGTCGCCCCGAGGAGGCCGATCCGCTTGAGGGGTGTGGGTCCGGTCCGCTCGACCGGGATCGTCGTGCTGGTGTCGTCCATGTTGGCTCCAGTTCACTCGGCCGCCGATCACCTGTCCGGCGGTCCACCTGGCGCCCACCTTGGCAACGCGCGATGAGGGAATCCTGAGATTCGTCGCCGCGGTCGATTCTGTCGCGCACTGTTCGTGGTACTCACGCATCGGCGGCAGGTGACCGCCGCGTCTCGTACCCGAGGTTCATGCGCAATGGCCAACTACGTGCTCGTCTACCACGGTGGATCGATGCCCCAATCCGAGGAGGAAGGCGCCCGGGTCATGAAGGCCTGGACGGACTGGTTTGCCGCTCTCGGCGACGCGGTCGTCGACGGTGGGAACCCGGCGTCGCGGACGAAGACGATCGCCGCGAACGGCTCGGTCAGCGACGACTCCGCCGGTCCGTCCGGCTACTCGATCCTGCGGGCCGGCTCGCTGGACGAGGCCGTCGAGCTCGCGAAGGGCTGCCCGGTCCTGGCGGGCGGCGCCTCGGTCCAGGTCGTCGAAACCTTCGAGGCGATGTGATTCGATGGACGGCGGCCGCCGACGTGCGGCCGCCGTCCTGGCCCGGAATCGGTCCGGCCGGCCGGCCGGTCCCCGGGGCCCACGTCCGAGCGATCCGTTGCCGGGAGGGCGTACTTCGCGAACCGGGTCACGCCGAGCCACGTCGGGAAGTCGCGAACCAGGTCCGGCGGGCCGTCCAGCCGGATGTCGCCGCGCTGGACCGCATCCTCGAACCCGGCGCGCCCGAGCAGGACCGAGCCGAAGACGGTCTCGTCGACCGTCACCACCAACCCCACCTCTCGGCCCGGGTCGTAGTAGCACAGCTCCGGCTCCTCGCCGTCGAGGACGAGCCAGTAGATCTTGGGATGGATGGTGAACTCGAAGCGCACGGTCAGCGGTTCTCGCGGCAGTCGATCCGGTCGGAGGATGGCATGGACCGTCTGCATGAGGTACGCGGGATCGCAATCCTCCTGGCGGAGCTCGATCCAGTGCTGAGCCCAGATCCCGAGCTCGTTGAGCACCGTCTCGAGCTCCCGGCCGGCGCGCGTCGGGTGGTACTCCCAGCCTCGGCCGAGCCGGTTCGGGTGCCGCTCGATGACGCCGGCGAGCTCGAGCGTCCGGAGGCGAGCCGACAGGAGGCTCTGCGAGATCCGGCCGACGCCGTGCTGGATCTCGCTGAAGTGGCGGCGATCGAACAGCACGATCTCGCGAAGGATCAGCGGCGTCCAGCGCTCGGCAATGACCTCGCTGGCCAGCGACACGGGGCAGATCTGCTGATAGCGCACGGCGCCAGTGTGGCGCGATCTCCTGGCCGTGCAAGTGCAGATTCTGAACCTCCAGGTGCTGACGTTGTACTGGCGGTCGCGTCGAGGGGCCCGCAGCCTGTGCGGCAGGAGCCCGGATCACCGGGCGTCGCTGGGAGCCGAACATGAACCTGTTCACGCGAA
>DATIUS010000033.1:0-3406 GCA_035466655.1 Candidatus Sulfomarinibacteraceae bacterium | reverse complement strand
CTCGATGCTGCCGGAGGCAGTCGGCACGTACGACTACGTCTACCGGTACTCGACGACGGCGGGTCGCGACTGGCTCTACGCAGATCTCAACGGCCCGTTCGCCGGTGACGGGCTGCCGCCGAACCCCGGGGAACTGACCGTCAACGGCAGCGGTGACACCACGGCGCCGGCGGTCCCGGCCGGGCTCCACGTCGTGTCGGCGTCGCCGGCCGGCATCGAGCTCGCCTGGGATGCCGTCCTCGGCGACGCATCCCTGTACGGCTACGAGGTCCTCCGCTCCGGCACGAACGGCGGTCCCTACGAGACGATCGCCCTCGTGACCGCGGCCACGTTCACGGACACGGACGTCGTCGAGGCGGCGACGTACTACTACGTCGTGCGGTCGGTCGACCTGTCCTTCAACCGATCCGGCAACTCGAGCCAGGTGACGGCGACCGCCCAGCTTCGGACGGTCACGCTCGTCTTCAACGTCACCGTGCCGGCGAGCACTGACGCGACCGCGAGAAGTGTCTACATCGCCGGGTTCCTCGACCGCCTCGACGGCGGGCTCCCGCAGTGGAACCCTGGCGGGGTCGTCCTGACCCGCGTTGACACCACCCACTGGACGATCAACCTGACCGGCCGGGAGACCACGCAGATCGAGTACAAGTACACCCTTGGCGATTGGGATCACGTCGAGAAAGGCGCCGCCTGCGACGAGATCAGCAACCGGCAGCTGACTCTCAGCTACGGCGCCACCGGCACGCAGAACGTCAACGACACGGTCCTGAACTGGCGCAACGTGGCTCCCTGCGGGAACTGAGCGCCCCGACGCCAATACCGAAGAGCCCCGGGGCAACCCGGGGCTCTTCGCTCCTCCGGGGTCGAGCCTGCCGGGGCCGACCTACTCTTCGCTGAGCGCCGCCACGATCTGGGCCATCGATTCCATCGAGCCGGCCGAGAACGTGTACGAGTTGAGGCCCCAGGCGTCGCGCCGGCGGAGGAGGATGTCGCGGACCCGGCCGGGCGTGCCGTGGAGCACGTACGGCGTGCCGATCAGCGAGACCGCCCCGGCGATCGCCGCGTTCCGGGCCGAGGCGAGCACGCTCTCACGTCCACCGACCAGCCCCGCGTGGAAGACGAGGACGTTGAGGTCGATCGACCCCCACCGGTCGCCGGCCGCCTCGCGAACCAGGCTCGCCTTCGCGCGGGTCGCTCCCTCGGTCGCCTGCGCGACGATCGGCCGGCCGCGCGGGTCGAACTGCGGGAGCAGCCCCACGACATCGGCCTCGCGCGCGGCGAACCGGAGCATCCGCGGACCCCCGCCGCCGATGATGAGCGGGACCGGTCGCTGGACGGGCAGGGGAGCGAGCCGGGCGCGGTCCAGGCGGTAGTGGGGGCCGTGGTGCGTGAGGGTCTCGCCGCGCATGAGCCGCTTGACGATCCCCACGGACTCCACGAGCCGGTCGACGCGCACCCGCGGCGCGTCGTACGGCATGCCGAGCTGGCAATAATCCGTGACCCGCCAGCCGGCGCCCATCCCGAGGAGGAGCCGCCCGCCGGACAGGACGTCCAGCGTCGCGGCCTCGCCGGCCAGGATCAGCGGGTGGCGGAAGTCGTTGGCGAAGACGAACGGCGCGATCCCGATCCGCGTCGTCGCGGCCGCGATGGCGGCGAGCGCGGCGATCGGCGCGAACTGGCGACCGAGGTGGTCCGGGACCATGAACGCGTCGTAGCCGAGCTCCTCCGCCCGGCGGGCGAGCGCCGTCCAAGCCGCCGCGTCGGCGGCCGAGCCTGCCATGACCGAGAAGCGGAACGGTCGCATTCGCGTCAGGGTAGCGGGCCGATGCCACCCGGCGCCGGGCCCTTCCCGATGCCGAGCCCTTCAGCTGCCGAGGCGCTCGAGTGCCCGGGATGCCGACGGAGCCGCGGTGGAAGGTCACGAGGTTGCAGGGGCGACCTCAGCGCCGGGATTCAGCGCCGGGATATCAGTTCAAGGGCGCTCGCGAACTCCGCGAGGCTTCCGGCCGAGTAGAGAACGAACGTCGCCCGCTCGATCGATGTCAGTCCATCGCCCGCGAGGTGGGCTCGGACGGTTTCGAGCGCCACCTGCGCCGCGTCGGGCAGGGGATAGCCGAAGACCCCGCAACTGATCGCGGGGAAGGTGATGGTCGCCGCCCCGAGCACCGCCGCGTGGACGAGCGACGCGCGGTAGGCCGATGCCAGGAGCGCCGGTTCGCCCCGGTGTCCGCCGGCCCAGACGGGGCCGACAGCGTGGATGACCCAGCGGGCCGGCAGGTTGCCCGCGACGGTGACGACCGCTTCGCCGGTGGCGCAGCGTCGGCTACCTCCGTATTGCGAGCGCATGTCGGCCAGGATCGCGGGACCGCCCGCCCGATGGATGGCCCCGTCGACACCCCCGCCCGGGATGAGCCGGTCGTTGGCGGCGTTGACGATGGCATCGGCCGGGATCAGCGTGATGTCGCCCTGGACGACTTCGAGGAGTCGACCGCCGACGGCGAACTGTCGCATGCCTGTCTCCCCATCGCGGATGACGGTCGCCCAGCGACGCGCGTGGAGTATGCGGCCACGCACATCAGAATCCGCAGTGTCGCCTTGACGCGCCCTGCAAGCCGCCGTGCCGGACGCGAGGGCCGTAATTCCGGGGTGAGCCCGGGCGTCTACCCTTGGTCCCGTGCCCCACCTCGACCCGCAGGCGTTCCTCGCCGACCTCGACCCTGAGCAGGACGAGGCCGTTCGCGCGACGAGCGGCCCGGTCGCGATCCACGCCGGAGCGGGGAGCGGCAAGACCCGGGTCATCAGCCGGCGGACGGCCTACGCGATCGCCACCGGGGTCGTGTCGCCGGACGAGGTCCTCGTCGTCACGTTCACGGACAAGGCCGCGAAGGAGATGGTGGAGCGACTGCGGGCGCTCGGGCTGCCCGGCGTCACGGCGCGGACGTTCCACGCTCACGCCCTCAGCCAGCTCCGTCACTTCTGGCCGGTGCGGCACGACGGGTCGCCGCTGCCCGAGCTCCTCGATTCGAAGCTGCCGATCCTGTCCCGGCTCGCCCGGCAACTGCCCGGCCATTACCGGTTCACGCCATCCAAGGACCTCGCCGACGAGATCGAGTGGGCGAAGGCACGCCGCACCCCGCCCCGGGCCTACGAGCGCGAGGCCTCCGCCGCCCACCGCGAGCCGCCGGTCCCGGTCGACCTGTTCGTCCGGGTGTACGACGGCTACGAGAAGGCGAAGGTCCGGGCGGGCCGCATCGACTTCGACGACCTCCTGACCGGGACCGTCGACCTGCTCGAGACCGACGAGGACGCGGCCGCGACCGTGCGCGCCCGCAAGCGCTGGTTCAGCGTGGACGAGTACCAGGACACCAGCCCGCTCCAGCAGCGCCTCCTCGAGCTGTGGCTCGGC
>DATIUS010000032.1:0-11108 GCA_035466655.1 Candidatus Sulfomarinibacteraceae bacterium | reverse complement strand
CGGCTCCAGCCCGTTCGGCAGGGTCACCGAGCGGCTGAAGGAGCCGCGGCGGATCTCCTGGACCAGGTAGCTGCCCTCCTCGGCCCTGCGCTCGTCGGCGGTCTTGCCCGTGATCGTCAGCGTGCCGTTCTCGACCGTGATCTCGACGTCCTCGGGCTTGATGCCGGGGAGCGACGCCTCGACGATGAGCTCATCGTGGGTCGTCGTCACGTCGAGCGGGAGCCCGGGGCCATCGAGGCCCGCGGCCGCCCACCGGAACGGCCGGAAGACGTCGTCGTCGAAGAGGCGATCCATCGCCTGACGGAGCGACATGATCTCGCCGAGCGGCGAGGGTCGGCGCACGATCGTCATTTCGTGCCACCTCCTGTGCTGGTTGCTGCCTGCCCGAGCTCGTCCCGCTCTTGGGGACGCCGGGCGCCGGTCCACCTCGGATCCGGCGCTGCGAATCCTAGAAACCTGACAACGATGTTGTCAAGAGTTCGGCTGGTTTCGTTTTCTTGATTCTGGTGCGCATTGGCGATCGACGGGACCGCGGGCAAGGCGCGAGACGATCTCAGCCGCGTGGGAGCCTGACGACCCGCGGTCGCGCGGCACGCCCGCGGGGCCCAATTGGGCGTGCGCGACTGTGCGGTCCGCGCGGCGCTCGTGGCTCAGGCCCGGCGCGGCTCAGCGACCCGTCGCGGCCGCTCCCTGGTCGTCGCCGATGAGCTGGGCGTGGAGCAGCGACTCGCACTCGCTCGGGCCGATCGCGATGACCTTGTCGCCGATCCGGAGCGTCGTCTCGGCGCGGAGCGGCGTCGCGACGCCGTTCCGGACCACCGCGAAGAGCGAGCAGCCCTCGGGCATCGTCAGCTCGCCGGCAGTCCGGCCGATCGCCGGCGACCCTTCCTGGAGGTGCGCCTCGATGATCTCGAGCTCACCCTCGCCGAGGGCGGCCAGGTGGAGCAGCTCGTGGACGGGGATGTCCTGCTCGATCGAGCCGAGGATCATCCGGGTCGGGCTGATGATCTCGTCGACGCCGAGATGACGGAAGAGCGCCTCGTTCTTGGGGTTGTTCACCCGGGCGATCGTCCGCCGGACGTCGAAATGGTGCTTTGCCATCTGGCAGATGACGAGGTTGTCCTCGTCGTCGCCGGTGACCGCCGCCACGATGTCCGCCCGTGCGCAGCCGGCCTCGCCGAGGTACTTGCCCTCGCAGCCGTCGTGGGCGACGACGATCGACCCGATCTCATCGGCGATCTGGTCTGCCCGGCCGCGATCCTTCTCCATGAGCACGACCTCGTGGCCGTTCTCGATGAGCTCCTTGGCGAGGTAGTAGCCGACCTTTCCGCCGCCGACGACGAGCACGAACATGGCTCAGCCCTCCCGGCCGGCGACGGTGCCGGCGCCGATCGATCCGGCCGCGGCCGCCGTCGCGGGGGCGGTCCCGCCGGCCGTGCCCGCGGCCATGCTGCCACCGGCACCCCGGGGCGGCGCCTCGTGGTGCCGGCCCGTTGCGGCAACGACACTCGGCACCCCGCTCGGCGCGAGGCCAAGGAAGCTGCTCACCGCGTCCGCCAGCATCGTCGTTCGGCAGATCGTCGCGATCCCGAGCTCGGCGTAGGCGGCCGCCCGGACCGGGTCGTTGATCTTCGCGACGACGCGCTCGATCCCCAGGTTCTCTGCCGCGACCTGCGCGGCCATCACGTTGCGATTGTCACCTTCCGTCAGGGCCAGGAAGATGTCGGCGTCCTCGGCTCCGGCCCGCCGCAGGGTGTCCTCGTCCGTCCCGTCGCCGCGGATCGCCTCGCCCCGGAACTCGCTCGGCAGGCGGTCGAACGCCCGCGTGGAGAGGTCCAGGATGACCACCTGGTGGCCGGCGGCGTCGTAGGCCTCGGCCAGGACCGCGCCCACTCGGCCGCAGCCCACGATCACGATCTTCATGCCGGCTCCTCGGGTATGGGTTCGCGCACGACCCAGACGGCGCACGGGGCGTTCTTCAGCACGTACGGGATGGTCCGGCCGATGGCGAAGTCGCCGCCGAACCGCTTGCGATAGGGGAGGCCGAGGACGAGCAGGTCCGCGTCGCGCTCGGCCGCCTCGTCCACGAGCGCCGCGCCGACGTCGCGGGCCTGGAGGAGGACCGGGTCCAACCGGACCTTGAACTCCTCGGCGATCGACTCGGCCACGTCGAGGATCTGCTGGACCTCCTCCGAACGTCCGGCGATGTCGGCGTCGAGCGGCAGGGACCAGCCGATCTCGACGACGTGGACCGCGGCCAGCTCCGCGCGGCTGACCTTCGCGAGCTCGGACGTCAGGCGGATGATGCGCGCATCCCCGGGCCCCCCGGCAAGCGCGACGAGGGCGCGCCGGAAGACGGGAGCGTGGGAGTCGGACACCGGGCTGGTGGACCGCCTTGGCTGTGAGGGGAACTTCGGGTCCCACTTGGTCCGGGGCCCCGAGATGGGGCCGTCGCGCCGGTCACGATACCACCGGCCACGATCAGTTGAGCCAGCCTCCGCCGCCGGACCGGGCCGGCCGGGCGGGCCGGCCCCCCGGGGATCAGTGGTCGCGCCGGTACGGGACGTCGGCGATGACGGTGTGCTCACGGCCGACGATGGCCGCCTTCAGACGCTTCGCGGTCTGGTTGTAGAGGACCCGGTCCCACCAGCGCTTCGCGACGTACTCCGGCAGGACGACGACCGTGACGGGTGCCTCGCGGTCCGGTGGCCACGTCTCGGCAAGGACGTCGAGGTAGGCCACGAGCGGCTCGACGATCGCCCGGTAGGGCGACTCGACGACGACCAGCGGGACGCCCGGTACCTGGCGCTCCCACCGCCGGCGCAGCGCCTCGCCCTCGTCGGCGTCCTCGGTGACGTACACCGCCCGGACGTCGGTCGCGATCGTCCGGGCGAAGGTCACGGCCTGGATCACGGCACGGTTGATGCCGTTCACCGGGACGACCGCGCGCTGCTCGCGATGGGGACCGGCGAACACGATGTCGTCGCGGACGTGCAGCTCGGCCGCCTGTCCCTCGTACTGGCGGCGGATCCCGAGCATCATCAGGACCAGGAGCGGGATGAGGACGAGCACGATCAACGATGCCGGCGCCTTCGCGGCCGTCACCACGACGGCGACGATCGCGGTGAGGGTGCAGCCGAACGCGTTGATCGCCAGCCGCCGCTGCCAGCCCGGCGGCCGCTCCCGGAGCCAGTGCCGGATCATCCCGGCCTGGCTGATCGTGAAATCGATGAAGACGCCGACCGCGTAGAGCGGGATCAGGAGGTGGGTCTCGCCGTTGAACAGGACGATCAAGCCGGAGGCGACGAGGGCCAGGACGATGATCCCGTACGAGAACGCGAGACGGTCCCCCCGGAAGCCGAACTGGCGGGGCATGTGCGAATCGCCGGCGAGGATGGCGAGCAGGCGCGGGAAGGCGTTGAAGCTCGTGTTCGCCGCGAGGAACAGCAGCAGGGCCGTGAACGACTGGAACAGGTAGAAGGGGATCGAATCGTCGCCGTAGACGCGGCGGGCCACTTGGCTGATGACCGTCTGCTTCTCCGGGAACTCGAGGTGGGTGACCCCGAAGTTGACGGCCAGGAAGGTGATCCCGACAAACAGGATCCCGAGAAGGGCGGCCATGGCGGCGAGGGTGGTCGCGGCGTTCTTGGACTCCGGCGGCTGGAACGCGGGGACGCCGGTGGCGATCGCCTCAGTGCCGGTCAGGGCAACGGCGCCGGCGGCGAAGGCCCGCAGGAGGAGGAGGATTCCGACCTGTTCGGGGATGGCCCCGGCCTGCTCCGCGATCTCGGGCGGGAAGCCGCCTCCCTCGCCGCCGATGACGATCCGGTACGCCCCGATCGCGATCATCAGGAGCGACGAGCCGACGAACAGGTAGGTCGGGATCGCGAAGATGTTGCCGGCCTCGCGGAGACCACGGAGGTTGCCCATCGTGATCAGTGCGATCGCGCCGACCCCGATCAGCACCCGCTCGTCGTGGAGCGCCGGGATCGCGGACGTGATCTGCTCGACGGCCGAGGTCGTCGAGACGGCGACGGTCATGACGTAGTCGATGAGGAGCGCCGACGCGGCGATGAGCGACACGTTCCGCCCGAAGTTCCGCTTCGAGACGGAGTACGACCCGCCTCCGGTCGGGTAGGCGATGCAGACCTGGCGATAGCTGATGGCCACCGCCACGAGGAGGACGGAGATCGCGATGGCCACCTCGAGGCCGAGGGCCAGGGCGACCACGCCGCCGAGGACGAGGACACGGAGGATCTCCTCGGTCGCGTAGGCCGAGGACGAGATCGCGTCGGAGCTGAAGATCGCGAGTGCCTTCTTCTTCGAGAGCCGTTCGCCGAGCTCCTCCTCCGACGCCAGGGGCCGGCCCAGGAAGAAGCGGCGGACGCCGGCGAAGGCCCGTCCGGTGCCGGTCATCGGCGTGCTCGCCGCGGCCTTCGCCGTCATGACACCCTTGCCGCTCCAGCGGAAGTAGGCGGCATGCGGCCGCTCGACGCGGACCCGCCGGTCGCCGAGCTTCCGGCCGCGGAGCGGCTGCCGACCGCCGATCACGCGGGGCGACTCGTCACAGGCCGAGACCCAGCCGCGCCGCGAGCGAGGGCGGCAGGCCGGCAGATCGCATCGCCGCCTGGACCGCGGCGACGTCGTACTCGGTGCGGCGCCAGCGGACGGTGTCGGCATCGGTGTCGAGGACGAGGAACGAGCTCCGTGGGTCGCCGTCCCGCGGCTGGCCGACGCTGCCGGGGTTCACGAGCGCGCGGCGGCCGCGCAGTTCCAGCTCCGAGCCGTCGCTCGGGCTGAGGACCTCGATCCGGCCGTCCTCCTCGAGGAACGCGGCCGGGATGTGCGTGTGCCCGTGCAGCCCGATCCGTGTCGCCAGCAGGTCGAGGCTGGCGCGCGCGACCGGCACGGAGGTGACGTACTCCCAGATCGGCTCCCGCGGGCTGCCGTGCACGAGGGTGACGTCGCCCTGGCGAAGCGTCTCGGGCAGTGCCCGGAGCCAGGCCACGGTCCCGGGCGACACGGAGGTCCGCGTCCATTCCATCGCCCGGCGGGCGTCCGGGTTGAAGAATTCGATCCCCGGTTCGCCGACGGCGGCGGCGTCGTGGTTGCCCTTCACGCCCGTTGCTCCGGCGCCGCGCAGGCGCTCGACCACGCCGTCGGGATCGGGGCCGTAGCCGACGACGTCACCGAGGTGCCAGATGGCGTCGACCGACCCGACCGCGGCGAGGACCGCGTCGAGCGCAGGGAGATTGGCGTGAATGTCCGACAGGACCGCGATCCGCATGCGCCCGCAGCGTAGCAGCGTCGGACGTCACCAGGGCCCTCGCCGCCGAGCCGCGGGGTCCCGCGGATATCCTGCCGGGGACGGGCGCTCCTTGCGAACCACCACGAGCACGTGCCCGTCGAGGCCGACCGCGTGCGGGACGTCGTGGACCTCCGGCCGGCTCCCGCCGAGGCGCGCGGCGGCCCGGCCGCCGGCGGCCAGCTCGTCGGCCAGGTTTCCACGCTTCCACGCGACGAGCCGCCCCCCGATCCGGAGGACCGGCAGGGCCAGTTCCACGAGATCGCCCAGGCGGCCCACCGCCCTGGCCGTCACGACGTCCCAGCCCGCCGCCGGGCCGGCACCCGTGAGCGCTTCGAGCCTCGCCGTCGCGACGGTGAGCCGATCCTCGAGCCCGACGGCGCGTCGGGCGACCTCGAGGAAGGCCGTCTTCTTGGCGATCGAATCGAGGAGCAGCACGCGGGCCGCTGGGAGCGCCGCCGCGATCGGCAGGCCCGGGTATCCGCCGCCACTCCCGAGGTCCAGGACGGACGCGTGGGGTCCGGCGCGCAGGAGTTCGATGGCTGCGAGGCTGTCGGCGACGTGCTGCCGGGCGACCGCCACCGGATCGGTGATCGCGGTCAGGTTGATCACGGCGGTCCAGGCGAGGAGGAGCCGCACGTGGCCGTCGATCGCGGCGCGGGCGGTCGCGTCCAGCGTCAGGCCGAGGGCCGTGAGCGCGCGGTCGAGCTCACGGGCGTACGAATCGGGCAGGTCCGGGAGGGAACCGACGCGCGTCGGGAGCGGTTCTCGCTGGCGGTTCAGGCGTGCCTCCCGGTCAGGTGACGCGCCGCCGCCGGAGAGAGCCACCCCCGGCGTCGTCATTCCAGCGCACCCATGGCGGCCGTCTGGCGCGGCCCGGTCGGTTCTCGGTCCGGTCTCCCGGGACCCCTCACGGGCCGCGCTCCCATGTATCGCCGCGGTGCGGAAGCCGGACGGTAGAAGCCCGCCAGGGCCGCGTCAACGGGGTTATCCACCATCCGGAGCGCTTCGCCGAGGAACGCGGTGGATAACCCGGGATCAGCCTCGCGCGGAGCCTCGGACGGGCCGGCCGAGCGTCCGGCGAACCACGTCCACGACCTCGTCGACGTAGCGATCCGCCTCGCCCCGGGCGGCCGCGGTCCTGACGCACCCCTGCACGTGATCCTCGAGGACGAGGATCGCCAGGGAATCCACCGCGGCGCGGAGGGCCGACGTCTGCTGGAGGATGTCCACGCAGTACTCCTCCCGCTCGATCATCCGGGCGATGCCGCGAACCTGGCCCTCGATCCGGGCCAGGCGCCGAACCAGCTGCGCCCTGTCCTTCGAGTAGCTATGGCGGAAGGTGTCGCCGGCGCCGTGGTCGCCGGCATGCCCCGGTGTGGTCGTCATCGTCCGGACTGGAGCTCCCTGCGTGTGCCCGGAGGCCGGGCGGGTGCCTCGATCATACCCCCTGGGGGTATCAACGACAAGCCATTCTCGATCTCACCGCCGAACGCCTCGAACCGGTACACTCCCGCTGAATGGGTCCCCTGGATCACCTGCGCGCCCTCCCCGACGGCATGGCCTGCACCGTCTGCGAGGAGCGCGTCCCCAATGACCGGATCCGCCTCCTGGCCCGCCGCGACGACCTCTCCTTCCTCCAGCTGGACTGCCCGGCATGCGGCAGCTCGAGCCTCGGGTTCATCTCGGCGGCGGCCGTCGCACCGGAAGCGGACCGGCTGGCCGGCGGCCCGTCGATCTCGCCCGACGACGTCCTCGACGTGCACGCATTCCTCGCCTCGTGGTCGGGCGACCTCAGGAGCCTCGTGGGTGGGAGCGCCGCGCGCGCCGGCCGTGGCACCCCTCGCGGCGAACGCACGGCCGCGAGCCCGGTGGAGCGGCACGCGTGACGGACGCCGCCACGACCGGGCCGGCCGGGGTGACCGACGCCGAGGCGCCCTCGGCGCAGGCCGGCGATGACGGCGCCCAGGCGGCGCGGTTCGCCGCCGACGCCCCTCCTGCCGACACCTCGAATGGGCCGAGCCCGCTGTTCGCCCACGGCAGCGAGGCCGAGATGGCGAGGATCCTCGACTTCTACGGGGTCCGCTGGGAATACGAGCCCCGGACCTTCCCGATCCTGTGGAATGCCGACGGCGAGGTCGTCGAGAGCTTCTCCCCGGACTTCTACCTCCCGGACCTCGAGCTCTTCCTCGAGCTGACGACGCTCAAGCAGCGGCTCGTCCGCAAGAAGAACCGCAAGCTCCGCCGGCTCCGCGAGCTCTACCCGGACATCCGGATCAAGCTCTTCTACGCCCGCGATTTCCGGGCGATGATGCTCAAGTACGGCCGGCTCGCCCTTGCCGACTCGCTGTCGGGCACGCTCGGTCAGGTCGTCCCGGACCGAGCCGCCGGCGCCGCGGAGCTCGAGGGCACGGCGCAGTCTGCCGACGGACCCGATCGCACCGGCGGCGCCGACGGCGCCGAGCGCCGCCCGGTCCCCCTCGGCACTCCAGGCTTCACCGGGACCGACGACGGGGTCCAGCCGGCCCGACCCCGGCGGAACGCCTCGCGATCGCGCCGGCGCCGGGCAGCCGCGGCCGCGCGCTCGGCAGCCGGCGGTCTGGAACCGGTCGCGGCCGCGCGGTCCGCCGCGCTGGTCGGCGGCCAGGATGAGGAGGAGCACGCGCCCCGATGAACGCCACGGCCGACCTGCAGTCAGACATCGGGGAGGTCCTCCTCACCGAGGCGCAGATCCAGGGACGTGTCGCCGAGCTGGGAGCCCAGATCAGCGCCGACTACGCAGGTCGGCGCCTGACGCTCGTGAGCGTCCTCAAGGGCTCGCTGCCGTTCATGGCGGACCTGATGCGCTCGATCTCGCTGCCGCTCCGGATCGACCTCATGGAGGTGTCGTCGTACGGCGGCGCCACGACCGAGTCGTCCGGGCTGGTCCGGATCCTCAAGGACCTGTCGGCCAGCATCGAGGGCGAGGAGGTTCTCATCTGCGAGGACATCATCGACACGGGCCTGACCCTGAACTACCTCGTCCGCTACCTCGGCGGCAAGAAGCCCGCCTCCCTGCGGATCTGCACCCTCCTCGACAAGCCCGCCCGCCGGCTCGTCGAGATCCCGGTCGACTACACGGGCTTCACGATCCCCGACCAGTTCGTCGTCGGCTACGGCCTGGACTACGGCGAGCTGTACCGGAACCTCCGGTTCGTCGGCGTGCTGCGGCCCGAGGTCTACTCGGACCCCGGATGACGATGCATCGGCGCCCGGTCGGCCGGGCCCGCCTCCTGGCCGCCATCGGCGCCGCCGCCGCCGCCTTGGGCTGTCTGCCGCGCTGGTGGGCGGTCGGCGGAGACGACGGGTTGCCGGAGCTGAGCGGCAACGGGTTCGACGGCTTCGGGATCCTCGTCTTCGTGGTCGGGCTCGCCACGATCGCCCTCGTGACCCTGCCGTACGCCACCGACCGTCCGGTGAGCGCGGATCGCTGGCCCGCCTACGCGATCCTGGCGGCCGCCGGGCTGCTTTCCTTCGCCCTTCGCGTGCTGGACCTCGCTGCCATCGGCGCGTTCTCGTTCTCGGAGCCGGTCGAGGTCTTCACCCGTGGTCCGGGGCTCTGGGTGGCCGGGATCGGGCTGCTCGCGCTGGCCCGTGCGTCCTACGACGTCTATCGGGAGCCGCCGCTCCGCTGACGCCGCGGCCGCCAAAGCCACGGCGGCGCCCAGCAAGGACCGAGCGGCGCGCCAGGTGCCTTCAGCGCATCGCGCGCCGCTTCATCCGCCCAGGTAGGCCTTCTTGACCTCCGGGTTGTCGGCCAGCTTCTCTGAGACGTCGGCGAGGACGATCTGGCCGGTCTGGAGGATGTAGCCGCGGCTCGCCAGGCCGAGGGCCATGAGGGCGTTCTGTTCGACGAGCAGGACCGTCGTGCCCTGGGAGTTGATGTCGCGGACGATGTCGAAGATCTGCTCGACCAGGATCGGGGCGAGGCCCATCGACGGCTCATCGAGCAGGATCAGGCGTGGCCGGGCCATGAGCGAGCGAGCGATTGCCAGCATCTGCTGCTCGCCACCCGACAGCGTCCCGCCCGCCTGGTCCAGCCGCTCCCGAAGCCTCGGAAAGAGGCCCAGGACGCGCTCGAAGTCGGCGTCGAGGTCCGGCCCCGCCTTCCGCTGGAAGGCGCCCATCTCCAGGTTCTCGCGGACGGACATCCGCGGGAATACGCGGCGCCCCTCCGGCGCCTGGGTGATGCCGAGCGCCACGACCTGGTCCGCCCGCAGCCCGTCGATCCGCGAACCGGCCAGGAGGATCTCGCCGGATCGCGGCCGGAGAAGGCCAGAGATCGTCTTGAGCGTCGTCGACTTTCCGGCGCCGTTGGAGCCGATCAGGGTGACGATCTCGCCCTCGTCGACCGTCAGGCTGATGCCCTTGAGGGCGTGGATGTTGCCGTAGTAGGCGTGGACGTTGCGGAGCTCGAGCAGGGCCATCGTCAGCCTCGCCCCGCCGCGCCCCGGCCCAGGTAGGCCTCGATGACCCGGACGTCCGAGCGAACCTCGGCCGGCGTCCCCTCGGCGATCTTCTCGCCGTGGTCGAGGACCGTGACCCGCTCGCTGATCCCCATGACGACCTTCATGTCGTGCTCGATGAGCAGGATCGTCACACCGAGTCGGTCGCGCAGGTCACGCACGAAGGCCATCAGCTCGAGGGTCTCGTTCGGGTTCATGCCCGCCGTCGGCTCGTCGAGCAGGAGCAGCTGGCAGTCGGTCGCGAGGGCCCGGGCGACCTCCAGGCGCCGCTGGTCGCCGTACGGCAGGTTCCGGGCGTAGTCGCTCTCCCGCTCGCCGAGATTCATGAGGGCCAGCAGCTCGCGTGCCCGGGCGAGGGCCCGCTCCTCCTCGCGGACGAGCGAGCGGGGCCGGTAGATCGCCTCCCACCAGTGGCCCTTGAGGGTGTGGTGGAGGCCCACGAGGACGTTCTCGAGCGCCGTCATGTTGCCGAACAGGCGGATGTTCTGGAACGTCCGCCCGATCCCGGCGCGGACAACCTGGTGGGGCTTGGACAGCACCAGCCGGCCCTTCTCGTCGTGGCCTTGAAGGACACTGCCCCCGAACCGAATCGTCCCGCCCGACGGCGTGTACAGGCCCGTGATCATGTTGAAGAAGGTCGTCTTGCCGGCGCCGTTGGGGCCGATGAGGCTGACGATCGAGTGGCGCGGGATGTCGAAGTCAACATCACTCACGGCCACGAGGCCGCCGAATCGCTTCGTGACGCCCTTCGCGGAGAGGATGAGGTCCGCGGCCGCGGCCGTCATGCGCCGCCTCCCCGATCGCCTGAGTGCTCCTCGTTCGAGGGCGGCTCGCCATCCCTCGACGGCAGCTCGTGGATCGACGCCTGGTACTCGCTGGCGGCCTCGGCGACCTCGTCGGAGGTCCCGAACGTGCTCTCCGCCGCCACCCCCTCGCCGTGCAGCTCCGCTTTGCGCGCAGCGGCGGGCAGGAGGCCCTCCGGCCTGAAGATCATCATGACCGCGAGGAGGACGCCGTAGAGCAGGTAGTTGTAGCTCGACAACGTGAATCCCGCGAGGAGCGGCTGGATCACCGGGATCTCCGGCAGGCTGGCACCGAAGCCCTGGAGCGGGTCGTCGATGTACTTGCCGAGGAACGGGAGCAGCGTGTCGCTCAGATAGCGGATCGCGAACGCCCCGAGGACGACGCCCCGGAGGCTGCCCATGCCGCCCAGGATGATCATGATCAAGATGCTGATCGAGACGCTGAAGTTGAACGAGGCCGGGAAGATCGCCGTCGAGTAGGCGCCGAAGAAGGCG
>DATIUS010000031.1:0-5320 GCA_035466655.1 Candidatus Sulfomarinibacteraceae bacterium | reverse complement strand
CCTACCGCGACCTGCCGCTCCGCTTCAACGAGTACGGCCGGCTCCACCGGAACGAGCGATCCGGGGCGCTGTCGGGACTCACGCGCGTTCGGCAGTTCATCCAGGACGACGCCCATGTCTTCGTCCGGCCGGACCAGCTGGCCGACGAGATCGAGGCCCAGCTCGGCGAGGTCCGCGAGGCCTACGGCTGGGTCGGGCTGACGCCCCGGTTCGCGTTCGCCACGAAGCCGGACAAGGCCCTCGGCGACCCGGCCCTCTGGGAGCGCGCCGAGGGGCTGATCCGCGAGGCGCTCGATCGGACGGGCATGGACTACGTCGTGAAGCCGAAGGACGGCACCTTCTACGCGCCGAAGATCGACATCTACATCGACGATTCGCTCGGGCGAGAGTGGCAGATGGCGACGATCCAGGCCGATCTCACGATGCTCCCCGAGCAGTTCGACCTCACCTACATCGACGAGCACGGGGCGCCGCAGCGCCCGATCGCGATCCATCGCGCGATCTACGGGTCGCTGGAGCGGTTCATCGGGATCCTCGTGGAGCACTTCGCCGGGGCGTTCCCGCTCTGGCTGGCGCCGGTCCAGGCGGTCGTGATCCCGATCGCCGACCGCCATCTCGAGGCGGCCGGCGCGCTCGCCGGGGTCCTGCGCGGCCGCGGCCTGCGGGTGGAGGTGGACGACTCAGATGGGCGGATGCAGAACAAGATCCGCCTTGCCCAGGAGCAGAAGGTCCCGTACATGATGGTCCTCGGCGACCGGGAGATCGAGGCGAGGACGGCCTCGCCGCGAACGCGGGCAGGGGAGCAGCAGCCGCCCGAGGGCTGGGAGGAGCTGGCCGCGCGCCTCGCCGCCGAATCGAGCGCCCGCCGCCCGGACTGACGCGGTTCTCCCGAGGCCTCCGGCCCAGCCCGGCCTTACGCGGTCCTCGCCATCCGGCCCAGCCCAGCCCGCCTCGCCCTTGGTCCATAGGTGATTACCAGGTGGGCATTCGGGCGCCTCCGAGGGCATAGGGCCGGACGCCGCCGCCGATCGCGTGCGTACCGCACCTCCCTCGAGCGTGGATCGAGGCGTCCGGGGCACCCTTATCAACCCGATGAGCCCTGGATGCCCACCTGGTGGGCGCGCCGGCGGTCAAGGTTTCCAGCGCCCACCGGCCCCGGCCCGGCGCGCCCGCAGGGTGCCACCCGGAGGTGTCGTTGCCCGCCCGGAAAGGCCCGTGGTATAGTCCCGCGGCGGCCGGAGGGCTCAGCCCTGCCGTGTCCGTGAGTTCAAGGTACCGAACGCCGGAGGATCAACCATCAGCCGAGACCTGCGCGTCAACCAGATGATCCGGATCCCCCAGGTCCGGGTGATCGACGACGAGGGCAACCAGCTGGGCATCATGCCGACGCCCAGGGCACTCGAGATGGCGCAGGAACGAGGCCTCGATCTCGTCGAGGTCGCGCCGATGGCCTCCCCGCCGGTCACTCGCTTCCTCGACTTCGGCCAGTACAAGTACGAGCTGACGAAGCGGGAAAAGGAAGCGAAGCGCCGGCAGCGATCGGTGACGTTCAAGGAGGTCCGCCTGTCGCCGAAGATCGGCCTGGGGGACTTCGAGACGAAGGTGCATCGCGCGATCGAGTTCCTCGAGGACGGCGATCGAATCAAGGTGACGGTCCGGTTCAGGGGTCGGGAGCTGACCCACCCGGAGCTCGGCCGGAACCTGCTGACGAAGTTCACAGAGCAGGTCAAGGATCACGGCATCGCCGAGCGAACGCCGGTCCTCGAAGGCAAGTCGATGTTCATCACGATGGCGTCGACGCACAAGCCCAAGGGACTGGAGGCGCCGGTGAAGCCCGGACGAACCACCGACGAGGCTGCCGCCGAGGGCGGCGCTCCGAAGGCGGAGGCGCCGATGGTCCAGATGCCCGCGGCAGCCAGCCCGGCCCCCCAGCCGGCCACGACGGGAGAGTGACGGCACCGTGCCGAAGATGAAGAGCCACAAGGCCGCCCAGAAGCGGATCGGCACGACCGGCAGCGGCAAGGTTGTTCGCGTCAACGCGTGGCGCGGCCACCACCTCGAGATCAAGTCGTCCCGGCGCACCCGCCGCTACGCGGGCAAGTCGGTGATGAGCGCCGAGCACGCGAAGCAGGTCAGGCGCCTGCTCCCGTACCTCTAGGAGCCCCAACGCATGTCACGAGTCAAGCGGGGCGTCACCGCCCACAAGCGGCACAAGCGCCTCCTCCAGGATGCCGAAGGGCGCAAGGGCACAAGGTCGCGCCTGGTCAAGGCGTCACGCGAGGCGCTCCTCCACGCGCTCGCGTACGCGACCCGGGATCGCAAGCAGCGAAAGCGCGATTTCCGCGGCCTCTGGATCATCCGGATCAATGCGGCGGTGCGCGCCCAGGGGATGCCGTACGGCCGGTTCATCGCCGGGCTCAAGGCCGCGAACGTCGAGCTGGACCGCAAGGTCCTGGCGGACATCGCCGTCCGTGACGCGGGCACCTTCGGCCGGATCGTCGAGGTCGCGAAGGGCGCCTGACAGCGGGGAACCCGCCGGCGGGAACGTCGCTCCGAAGCCCTCGACGTCCACGACGATCGAGGGCTCGTGATTCCCGGCCTACCGACGCCGTACCATCCCTCCCACCCGAACGGAACGCAGGACACGCCATGGATCTCGCCCAGCTGACCCGCGACCTCGAGGACCTCCGCGCCGAGGCCCTCGGCCAGGTCGCGACCGCCGAGGAGAGTGGGGTGCTCGAGCAGCTCGAGGTCGAGATCCTCGGGAAGAAGGGCCGGCTCACCGCCGTCCTCCGCGGGATCGGCGCCCTGCCGGCCGACGACCGGCCACGTGTCGGGGCAATCGCCAACGCGGTCCGCGAGACCATCGAGTCGGCGCTCGCGGAGCGAGGCACGGCCCTCCGGGGCCTCGAGCTGGAGGGTCGCCTCCGCGCGGAGCGCCTCGACGTCACGACTCCGGGTCGTCCGATCCGCCGCGGCTCGCTCCACCCGAGCATCGAGGCGATGAACGACATCGCCCGGATCTTCGCCCAGTTCGGGTTCGTGGTTCACGAATCGCCCGAGGTCGAGGACGACCGGACGAACTTCCAGATGCTGAACATCCCGCCGGACCACCCGGCCCGGGACCTGTGGGACACGCTCTACGTGGACGTCCCCGGGTATCTCCTGCGGACCCATACGTCACCCGGGCAGATCCGGGTCATGCAGGCGATGGCGCCGCCGATCCGCGTCCTCCTGCCCGGCCGCTGCTACCGCTACGAGGCGGTGGACGCCTCGCACGGATTCGAGTTCTTCCAGGTCGAGGGGTTGATGGTCGACGAGGGCGTCACGCTCGGCGACCTCAAGGGCCTCCTGGACCAGTTCGCGCACGCCATGTTCGGGGCCGGCAAGCGAACTCGCTTCCGGCCCGGCTACTACCCGTTCACGGAGCCGTCCGTCGCCTTCGACGTCGAGTGCCTCGTGTGCGGCGGGCCGGGCTGCCCCGCCTGCGGACGGAGCGGCTGGATGACGATCCTGGGCGCCGGGATGGTCCACCCGGTCGTCCTCGGGTACGGCGGCCTGGACCCGGAGCGCTACCAGGGCTTCGCGTTCGGGATGGGTCCGGAGCGGATCTCCATGCTCAAGCACGGGATCACGGACCTGCGCCTGTTCATGGAGAACGATCTTCGGTTCCTGGAGCAGTTCCGATGAGGGTGCCGATCTCCTGGCTCGCGGACTACGTCGACGTCGAGCTCTCGCCCGAGGCCCTCGCCGAGCGACTGACCCTCCTCGGGATGGAGGTGAAGGGCATCGAGCGACGGGGGACGGACTGGCGAAACGTCGTGGTCGGCGAGCTGCTGTCGGTGGAGCGTCACCCGCGCGCGGACCGCCTCTCGCTGACCCGGGTGACGATCGGGAGCGGCGAGCCCCTCGACATCGTCTGCGGCGCGACGAACATCGCGGCCGGCCAGCGGGTGCCCGTGGCGCTGCCGGGTGCCGTCCTGCCGGGCGACCGGCGGATCGAGCGGACCGAGAAGATGGGCGCCGTCAGCAACGGGATGCTCTGCTCCGGGGACGAGCTGAGGCTGACCGCCGACGCCGACGGGATCCTGATCCTGCCGGCCGAGACGCCGCTCGGTGCCGCCCTGTCGGACCTCTATGGCGACGTGGTGCTCGACGTGGACGTCAAGCCGAATCGCGGCGACGCCCTGTCGATCCTCGGGCTTGCCCGCGAGGTCGCGGCGGTCAGTGGTGCCACCGTCCGGCTCCCCGACACGACATTGACCGAGGCCGGGACCCCGGCCGCCGATCGACTTCGAGTGGAGGTGGAGGACCCGGGCCTCTGCCCGCGCTTTGTCGGCCGCTGGGTGGCCGGGGTCAGCGTGGGCCCGTCGCCGGACCGCGTCCAGATGCGGCTCCTTGCCGCCGGAATCCGCCCGATCAGCAACGTCGTTGACGCCTCGAACTACGTGATGGTCGAGCTCGGCAAGCCGATCCACACCTTTGACGCGGCCGCGGTGCACGATGGCCGGATCGTGGTACGGGTCGCTCGCCCCGGCGAGCGCCTCACGACCCTGGATCACGTCGATCGGGAGCTCCATCCGGAGACCCTGCTCATCGCCGACCCGGCCGGTCCCCTGGGGATCGCCGGCGTGATGGGCGGTGCGGCTTCCGAGGTCTCGGATGCGACGCGCGACGTCATCGTGGAATCGGCCATCTTCGACCCGATCAGCATCCGCCGGACTGCCTTCCGATACGCCCTCCGCTCGGAGGCCAGCCTTCGCTTCGAGAAGGGCCAGGAGCATCGGCTGGCGAGGGTGGGCGCGGATCGCACGGCCCACCTGCTCGCCGACTGGGCCGGCGGCACGGTCGCCCCGGGGGCTGTCGACACCCACCCGTCCGAGGCACCGCTCACGAACGTCGCGTTCCGACCGGCGCGGGTGAACCGCCTCCTCGGCACGACCCTGTCGGCGGACGAGCAGGCTTCCGTCCTGGACCGCGTCGGGATCGACGTCCGCCCGGCGACGGCTGCCGATGGCGAGGTCCGGGTCTCCGCCGGCGAGCATTCGCGTACCGTCGCCGTCGCTGGCGGCGAGGCGCTCGTGGCGACCATCCCGACCTGGCGGCGGGACATCGCAATCGAGGCAGACCTCATCGAGGAGATCGCCCGAGTGCACGGCTACGACCGGATCCCGGGGACGATCCCGTCGACGGCGATGCCGGGCTTCCGCCCGTCGCCGCTCGAGCTCCGCGACGGGATCCGTGCCGCGCTCGTCGGGGCCGGGCTCGCCGAGGTCGTCACCCACGCGCTCGTCGCTCCGGACCACCTCGAACGGGCCGG
>DATIUS010000030.1:0-22817 GCA_035466655.1 Candidatus Sulfomarinibacteraceae bacterium | reverse complement strand
CCCGGACGGCTCTCCTCGAGCAGGTGGCCCGGGACGGGGTCGTGGACCTGGAGGCGATGCGGCAGGAGATCCCGATGGGCCGGCTGGCGACCGTCGACGAGATCGCCAAGGCCGTCACCTTCCTGGCCTCGGACGACGCCTCCTTCATCACCGGCGAGACGCTGGTCGTCGACGGTGCCTGGTCGATCCGCGGGATCCGGGACACCCCTGACTGGCTCCGCCCGCGGGGCGGCGGCGGCGACCCTGGCTAGCCGACGGCGCCGCGGAACAGGGGCATCCCGCCCACGCCGACGGGGATCCGCCAGAGCCGTCCCGTCATCGGCGCGGCTGCCGGCACCTCGGTCAGGTCACCGAAGTCGGTGATGAGCAGGTCCGTTCCCTCGAAGACGCAGTTGAGCGGGACGCCGCCCGTCTCGAGGAAGTCCACCGGCGCCCCATCAGGGTGGATCACGTCGACGCCCCCGGACATGAACGTGGTGATCCAGAGATCGCCCCGCTCGTCGATCTTCAGACCGTCAGGCACGTGCCCGGGCGGGAGCTGGTGGATCCGGACCGACGGTGCGCCCGGTCGCTTCCGATAGACGCCCCGGTCGTACGACTCCACCCAGACGATGCTGCCGTCGGGTTCCGCCACGATCCCGTTGGGATAGGCCGCCGGCAACTCCTCAAGCAGCTCACCGGTACCGTCGGCGTTCAGCGCGAACACGCGGCCCGGACGTCGGTCGTCGGGCAGGTAGTCGGCCGGGTCGGTGAAGTAGAGGCGGCCGTCTGGCCCGAAGGTCAGGTCGTTCGGCGCCTGGAGCCGGATGCCTTCGACCTCCGTGGCGACGATCTCGACGCGGCCGTCCGGCCAGGCCTTCTGGATGGACGGGACGGACATCACGTCGGCTCGCCATCGCCCTACGGTCCCCCCGTTCTGGGTGATGTAGAGCGCGTCAGACCCGAGCATGCAGGCGTTCGGCCCGCCGCCACAGATCGCATAGTCATGGATGCCTCGCTCGGCCGACCAGGCGACGATCCGCGAGGTGTACGTTTCGACCATCACGATCCGGCCGTCGGGCAGGACATCGGGTCCCTCGGGATGGCCGAGCCCCTCGGCCAGCGTTTCGATCGGGAACCTCACGGGGCCCTCCTTCGGCAGCGAGGCAGGACGACGGGCGGCACCTCGGCGCTCAGGCGCCGGGTCGCTTCTGGAAGAGCTCAACGTAGTACCCGTCCGGGTCGGCGAAGTACGCGCTGCGCGCGCCGGTATTCGGGCCCGCGGTGATGTCGGTCACGGCGTCGTGGCGCGCCCGGAAGCCGAGCGCGGTCAACCGATCGAAGACGGCCTGAACGTCATCGACGTACAGGCACAGGTGACCGGCTCCGGGATCGCACGGCCGTGAGGCCGCCGGGAGCCGTTCGATCCCCCGGTACTCGAGCAGCTCCACGAACCCGCCGCCCGGGATTCGGAGGTAGACGGCTCGGATCGCATCGAACGACAGCCCCAGGACCTCCTTGAGGTATGGGGCGTCGAGCATCCGATCGAACTCGATCTCCAGCGCCAGCCCGTCGCGGTAGAAGACGAGGGAACGGTCGATCTCCTGGACGGTGACGCCACCGTGAAAGAAGCCTGTGACGTTTCCCACTGGTCCCCTCGCTCCGCAGCCTGTCCGGAGGCGCTCGGTCCGGCGCCTGTCCTGAAGCGGCCCGACTCACGCAGTCCTCACGTGTTCGAGGACGCCGGATGCGGCACTTCGATACGCGGCATCCAGGATCTCGACGGTCCGCGCACCGAGCTCGGCCGGCGAGTTGTTGGCGAACGGGCGGCCCATTCCGGCTTCGACGAGCGCATCGATCGGGCCCTGGCAGTTGTACAGCCCGGCGTCGCTCTCAAGCGGCACGCGGACGTCATCAGTGGGATTCCGGTAGCGCCACAGGAGATTCTCGCGCAGGTCGAGATGGAACATGCCCGCCGACCCGACGACCCGGACCTCCACGGCATGCCGGTTGTTCGCCCCGCCGAGGTGGCTGGAGGCGCCGCTCATCGTGCCGATGGCGCCGTTCGTGTAGCGCATCGTGACCGCGTCGTGGAGCTCCACCTTGGCATCGAGCGGTGCTGCCATCAGCGCGAATACGTCCTGCCCGCGAAGGTCCGTGATCCAGAGTGACACGCCGAGGAGGTGCGTCAGCTGCGCCTGTCCATAGCCGCCGCCGGACGTCTCCGGCCGGGACCACGTGTCCGGCTGCGGGATGTACTCGGGCGCGGCCTGCGGGTACGCCCCCGTCTCGGACAGGAGCTCACGGGTGACCGAGTCCATGTGAAGGGCGACGTGCTCGATCTCCCCGACGCCACCGTCCTCGTGCATCATCCGGTGCGCCTGGATGACCATCGGCCGATAGTTCCAGCCGTAGGCGAGGATCAGGGCCTTACCCGTCCGCTTCGCCGTCGCGTCCAGGTCCCACGCGTCCGCCGGGTCGATGGTGAACGGCTTCTCGCACATCACATGCGCTCCGGCCTCGAGGGCCGCCTTCGACTGGACGTGGTGGTAGCCGGGCGGGCTGCCGACCACGACGATGTCCGGCTTCGCAGCAACTACGTCGCGCCAGTCGGTGGTCGCCTCCCTGAACCCGAACCGGTCCTGGATGCGCTTGAGGAGGTCCGGATTCCGCCGGTTGACGATCGTGAACTCGACCTCGTCAGCGTGGTTGACCAGGTTCGGCAGGTGAGAGCTGACGGTCCACGAGCCGGCTCCGATCACGCCGAGGCGGAGCTTCGCCATGTCGCCTGACCCCTTTCGCGGTCGCCCCCGCAGGGCGGTTGGCGTTGACGCCATCGATGGCCGACGACTACGATGCCGTCGGGGTGGAAACGTTTGCTACGCTAGCGCACGCGACCCCGTTCCGCAACCCGTTCTGACACTCGCCAGGAGCCTGAAGGTCAGCCAGTGGCGCTCGCGAATCGGCGCTGTACCAGTCCGGTTCACGCCGTTCGATCCGTCGCATGGCCCAGGTGTCCCGGACATCGCGAGCGACCTCGGCAAGCGTCAATCGGAGATTCCAAAGCCGTCGCCGTCACCAGAAAGGAGGCCCGCTCGTGAGCAAGGTCGTAACGGTCGAGGCGATCCCGGTGAGCTACCCAGAGCCCAACGACTACAACGCGCTCCGCCATCTATGCCTGGTGAAGATCACGACCGACGACGGCGTTGTCGGCTGGGGCGAGTCGATCACCCAGTTCCCGGAGGCGAACTTCGCGGTCAAGTCGATCATCGAGGGCATGTCGGCCCGGGTGGTCGGAAAGGACCCGCTCGACAACGTCGCGATCTGGCACTCGCTGCGCGACCAGATGTGGTGGTACGGCTACAACGGTGGAATCGCGTCCTACGCGGTCGCGGCGATCGATATCGCGTTGTGGGATATCAAGGGCAAGCTGCTCGGTGTTCCGGTGGTCCAGCTGCTCGGAGGGGCCGTCCACGAGAGGTTGCCGGCCGTCGCATCAAGCCATGCGCATTACGAGGACATCGGCCGCATGGTCGAAGAGGCCCAAGAGTGGGTGGCCCCGGGCATGCACGGCCTGAAGGTCGGCCTTGGCAAGCGGGGTACCGCCAACCTCGGGTACGAGCACGACCGTGATGTCGAGTACATGCGGAGGATGCGCGCAGGACTTCCGGGCAAGTGGATCATGCTTGACTGCGGCTGGAACGTGAAATGGGACGTCAAGACCGCCGTCCGCCGCGTCCAGGCGTTCGAGGAATACGACCTCCACTGGATCGAGGAGCCGTTGGGCGCGTGGGATCCCGAGGGCTACGCGAACCTGCGCAGCAAGACGACATCGCTGATCGCCTACGGCGAGAAGGAGTGGAACGTCGAGGGCTTCGAGCGGATCCTGTCGGGCGGCACCGTGGATGTCGTGGGCATCGACCCCGGTCGGGCCGAGGGCATCACGGGCTTCAAGCGGGCGGTCGAGCGGATCGAGTTCTACCGCCGCCAGGCGAACGCCCATTGCTGGTCGTCCGCGATCGTGACCGCCGCCAGCCTGGCGATGAGCTTCAGCTCCCCCGCATTCAAGCTCATCGAGGTCAAGCCGCTGATCAACCCGATGCAGCACGAGCTGGTGCCGGAGCCGATCGCGCACAAGGATGGCTGGTTCTACCCACCGACGAAACCGGGCCTGGGCATCGAGGTCCTCGACGAGGTCGTGGACCGCTACCGGAGCGAGAAGGTGCTCGGCTGATCCGTCGATCCACCGCGCGTCAAGGAAGCGAACCGAGGAGGACAGGATGAGCTGGAGCTTGGGCGCCGGCCTGGAGGGCAAGGGCGTCATCGTCACGGGAGCCGCCGGTGGCATCGGCCGGGCGATCACTGAGGCGTTCGCGACCACGGGCGCGAAGGTCATGGCCATTGATCTCGACCAGGCGAAGGTAGATGAGGTGGTCGCAGGCCTCGAAGGCAGCGGACACATCGGCGTCGGGGCGGACCTGCGGGATCTCGCCGGGCACGACGCCCTTGTCGCCCGGGCCCGCGCGGATCTCGGCAACCTCTACGTGCTGGCGAACCTGGCCGCGGTTCTGCGGCGTAGAGGCTCACTGAACGAAGTCACCGAGGACGACTGGGACTTCCAGCACGACGTCAACCTCAAGGCCGCGTTCTTCCTGGCGCGGACGGCCGGGAACGCGATGATCGAGCAGGGCCAGGGCGGCCGGATCATCCTGTTCAGCTCGCAAGGCTGGTGGACAGGCGGATTCGGCGGATCCGTGGCCTACGCGGCAACGAAGGGCGGTGTCACGTCGATGTGCCGGGGCCTCGCCCGCACGTTCGGCCCACACCAGATCACGGTCAACTGCGTGTCACCTGGTCAGGTCCATACGCCGATGCTGATGACGGGCCTCGCCCCCGAGGTCTACGAGAACATGAAGAAGCAGACGCCCCTGGGCTACGTAGCGGAGCCGGTCGAGATGGCCGGCCCGGTGGTCTTCCTCGCCTCCGATCACGCGAAGTACATCACCGGGGCGACGATCAACGCCTCGGGCGGTTTCCTGATGTATTAGCCGATGCCTGCCATCACGAGCGGGTTCCAGTTCCCCTGGGCCCGCGACCTGCACTTTTCGCAGTCGGTCCGCACGGACGACCTCGTGGTCACATCCGGACAGGCGGGGTTCGACGACGAGGGGCGACTGGTCGACGGCGGCTTCGAGGCCCAGCTCCGCCAGGCGTTTCGGAACCTCGAGCGCGTCCTGCGCGAACAGGGTGCGTCGATCGACGGCGCGCTGCGGCTCAACGCATACCTCTCGGACGCATCGCAGTACGCAGCATTCAAGACGGTCCGCGCCGAGTTCCTGAACCCACCCTACCCGGCCTCGACCGCCGTCGTCGTCGGGTTCGTCTTTCCCGGAATGCTGTGCGAGGTCGATGCGGTCGCTGCTCGCGGCGCGGTTCGCGTCCGGGAGGCGGAGTCGGCCGGGGGTTCCCGACCCTGATGACCGCTGGCACGATGCGCGCGGCGGAGCTGGCCGAGCCAGGCGCACCGCTCCGCCTGGTCGAGCGCCCGGTTCCCGAGCCAGGGCCGGGCGACGTCCGCGTCCGGGTCCAGGCGTGTGGCGTCTGTGGCTCGGACGTCTTCCTCCAGAAGGGAGGGTTCGGCGGCAAGGTCACATGGCCGGTGGTCCCCGGCCACGAGGCCGCCGGCGTGGTGGATGCACTCGGCGAAGGCGTGACCGAGGTGGCGCCGGGCGATCAGGTCGCGCTCTACTACATCACTGTGCCAGGGGGCGACCCGTGGGCGGCCCGGGGCCGGCCCAATATCAGCCCGTATGTCACCCGAATGGGCGTGGATGTGGACGGCGCGTTCGCCGACTACGTCACCCGGCCGGTTGCGGCGCTGATCAGGCCTCCTGCGCACGTGCCACCGGCGATCCTGGCCGTGCTGACCGACGCCGTCGCGACACCACTGCACGGGTTGAAGCGCGTTGCGCACCTCCAGCCGGGCGAGACACTCGCAGTCCTGGGAGTTGGAGGACTCGGATCCAATGCCGTGCAGCTGGGCAAGGCGTTCGGGGCTCGGGTCATCGCCGTCACCAGGTCGGCGGCCAAGCTCGAGCTTGCTCGCCAGCTCGGGGCAGACGAGGTGGTCCCGGCCGAAGAGGGCGATCCAGTCGCCGCCGTGAAGGCGCTCACCGGTGGCCACGGGCCCGATGTCGTCATTCAGTGCGTCGGCTCGGCCGCCGTCGACGAGCAGGCCATCGCAATGGGCGGCCCCGGCGGCCGGGTCGTACTGATCGGAAGCAGCCTCGATCACTTCCGCGCCCGCGCGGTGGACATCTTCTGGCGCGAGCTGTCCGTGCTCGGATCGCGAGGCTTCATCCCGGACGACATCCGCGACGCGATCGACCTCTACCTCGATGGGACCCTCACCGTGGAGCACCTCGTCGACCAGGTGCGGCCGCTTGCCGAGGCCAACGAGGCGCTCGAGGACCTCAAGGCCGGGCGTGGCTTTCGCACTGTCCTGACGACCTGAGGGGACCGGTTGCCCATGAACCCCACGGAGCGGCGCGCCCTCGGCTCGACGGACGTGACTGTGACCACGCTCGGCTTCGGCGGCGCGTCGGTCGGCGAGCTGTTCGTGCGCGTTCCGGAGCTGGACGCCCGCAACGCGATCCGCGCTGCCTGGGACGCGGGCGTGCGCTATTTCGACACGGCCCCCTGGTATGGGCGGGGGCTGTCCGAGCTGCGGATCGGCGCGGGCCTCCGCGGCGAGCCCCGCGATGCGTTCGTCCTGTCGTCGAAGATCGGGCGCTGGCTGCGGGCGCCGCACAACCCGGATACTTTCTCGACCGCGCCATGGCTGGGTGGCAACCCGAACGAGGTCGTGTTCGACTACTCGTACGACGGGATCATGCGAGGGTTCGAGCAGAGCCAGCAGCGGCTCGGCGTCATCCGCCTCGACATCGCCTGGGTCCACGACCTCGACCACCTGTACCACGGCACCGGCGAGAAGCTGGCCTTCCACCTCGGCCAGCTGGCCGCGTCCGGCTGGCGAGCGGTGGAGGAACTCAAGGCCGCCGGCCTGATCCGCGCGGTCGGCGCCGGGATCAACGACCGTGGCGTGATCCCGCGGTTTCTCGATCTCGTCCCCGTCGATGCGTTCCTCGTCGCGATGCCCTATACGCTGCTCGACCAGGCCGTGCTGGACGATGAGTTCCCGGCCTGCGAGAGGCGCGGCATCGGGTTCGTGATCGGGTCGCCCTATGCCTCAGGGATCCTGGCCAAGGGCGATACTCCCGACGCCAAGTACGCCTACGCCCCGGCCCTCGCCGAGGTGCGGACACGCGTTCGCGGGATCGCGGACGCATGCGCGCGGCACGGCGTGCCATTGGCGGCGGCGGCGCTCCAGTTCCCGCTCGGCCATCCTGCCGTGGCCGCGGTCATCCCCGGCGCCTCCAGCCAGGCCCAGGTGGAGCGGAATGTCGCCGCGTTCAATCACCCCATCCCGACGGACCTGTGGGCCGAGCTCAAGCACGATGGCCTCCTTCGCGAGGACGCACCCGTGCCGGCATGAGCGCGAGCCTGACGGCCGCGGACCTGGTCGGCACCTGGACGCTCCTGACCTGGACCTCCGAAGGTGAGGACGGAATCGTTCATCCCATGGGCGAGGTTCCCGAGGGGGTCCTCGTCTACACGGCGGACGGGACAATGATCACCACGATCGGGCGGGCGGATCGGCCGCTCATGGACGACGGCGATATGCTGGCCGGGTCGGTGGACCAGCGCCTGGACGCAATGACGACGTTCATCGCCTACTCCGGCATGTTCCGCGTGGAGGGTGGCGACGTCGTCCACGACGTGAGGATGAGCCTGTTCACGAACTGGGTCGGGACGATTCAGCGACGACACGTGACGCTGTCGGCGGACGGCCGCGAACTTACGCTCAGCTCGGAGCCGCTCCTGCTTCGCGGCCGGCTGTCCACCCAGCGGCTGACCTGGGAGCGCGTCGCGCGCTGACCAGCGCCGCAGAGGGCCGGAAGCTCAGGCTTCTCCCCCGAGCACGGCGGCGCGAACCTCGCCGGGGGTCCGCACCGCGTGGCGCAGGTGCAGTGGGCGCCAGGCACGGGAGACGAACCCCATACATGCCGGCCCGGGCATGCCCGAGTCGCGCCCGAGGTCTGGAAAGGCCCGGAACAGCCCGAGCACGGCCTCGGTCGCCTCGAGCCTCGCGAGATGTGATCCCACGCAGTGGCGCGGCCCGACGTTGAACGCCAGGTGGCCAAACAGCCGCGGGCGCGCCGGGTCGAACTCCGCCGGCCGCTCCCACCTGGCCGGGTCCCGGTTCGCCGCCCCGTTGATGGCGATGACGCGCTCGCCCGCGCGGATCGTCATCCCGGCCAGCTCCACGTCCGCCGTGACCCGGCGGGCCCGGAGATGGACGACGGTCGTATGGCGGAGCACCTCCTCCACGAACGGCGCCAGGGCACTGCGTCCCTCGAGCCACGCAGCCCGGCGGTCGGCCGGCTGCGCGAGCAGGACGTGGACCGCGTTGCAAACCAGGAACCCGGTTGTCTCCGAGCCGCCTTCGAAAAGGAACTTCGCATTGTCGAGGACGTCACGCTCACCCCAGTCGGGGAAGGCCGCGCGGCCCACCGCCCAGAGCAGGCTGATCGTGTCGTCGCGCGGGCGGTCGCGTCGGTCGCGAACTGTGTCCAGCAGCGCCGGCTCCAGCTCCCGTGTCGCGATGACGGCCGCCGCGACCGCCTCGGGATCCTCGCCGTAGGTATGACGCCAGGCGAGGACGGCCTCCATCCAGCCCTTCGCCTGGTCCAGCGTCGAACGGTCGGCCGGCGGCAGGCCCAGCACCGCCGCGACGACAGAGATGGGCAGGAGGCGGGCGAAGTCGGCGAACAACTCAAGGCGCTCCGCATCTGCCAGCTCCGCCAGGCGCTCGGCCACCAGCGGCCGCACGAGCCCACCGGCGTAGGGCTCGATCGGGTCCGGGCGCCAGCTGTGGGAGAGGGGCCGATGCAACGCGTCGTGCTCGGCGCCCGCGAGCGAGCGCAGGTCCCGGCTCCCCACGATCTCCGCGGCCCCCGGGAGCGTCCCGGTTGGCTCCGCGAAGAGATCCTCACGCCGTTCGACAAGGGTGCACCCGTCGTGAGAGAGGACGAGCCACGCCGCGATCCCCGGATCCCAAACGACGTCTCCCACGGCCCGGATCTGTTCGTAGGCCGGGTATGGATCCACGTCCCGCAGGGCGCGCAGCGAGATCGGCGCGATCGGGCGGCCGTCGACGGCCAGCATGCTCGCCGTCACACGATCACCGCCTCGATCCCGAGGTGCCGAGCCACGGCGGTGACGTCGTCGGCCAGGTCACCCGGTGTCGCCGACGAGTGGTGGTTGACGCCTGCACTGGCCCAGCGCGCCCACGCCTCCTCGACCGTGCCATCGCGGAAGCGGAACGCGCCGTTGACCGTACCGGTCTCGGGAAACCTTCGAGGAGTGAGCTCGCCGCGCGCCGCCACGAACCGGAAGCCGCCCCGGGCTTCAGGGTGCGGGGTGAACCCGACCAGGGTCGCCGGGCCAGGCGCCGGTTCGAGGACCGCGCAGACCCCGCAATGCGGATCCTTGCCGCAGAACCAGTCGTTGCGGCGTAGCCGCGGGCGCTCGCCCGGCGCCAGCCAGGCGAGGTCGTGCTCTCCACTGTTGGCGATGACGACCTCGCCGCTCGTGTAGTCGATCGCTTCGATCTCGTGGTAGACCGCCGCACCGCCGAGGCGCTTCGTGGTGAGCATCGCCACGGCCGTCAGGATGTCACCGGTGCAAGTCCACGGAACGCCCGTCGTCGTCGACCGCCCCAGCGCCCAGCACGGCGCGATGCCGATCGGTTCCCCGAACCGGAACTGCGGCACATGGCAGTTGAACGCCCCGGCATCGAGCCGATGGTCGGTCACGAGATCCTCGAGTGCGATCGCGGATCTGAGCGAACGCTCCAACGATTCGTCGGCGTCGACGTCGCCCTCCAGCGTCCAGGTCGCTCGGACCTCGGCCTCAAGCGCCCGGACCCGCGCAGCGTCCACGGCGAGATAGCGCTCGACGAGCTCATCTGGCGAGACCCGGACGACCTCGATCCCGGTCCCGGCGCGGAGCTCTTCATCGTCGACGTCGACGTGGAGGTAGCCGGGAATCGGCACCCCGACCCGGCCCAGCCGCGCTCGCGAGATGGACCGCGCCACGCCGGCGAGGCGGAGCGCCCGGCGCACACGGCCCACGGTCACGGGATCCGTGCCCTGGCCCAGGATCAGCTCGAACGGCCGGCCACGCCGGCCCAGGATGTTCGACAGCATCGGGGCGCCGACGGTGGCCCCCTGGGTCGTGATCGAGCCGTGGTCGAAGCCGCCCGCGACAAGTCCGGTTTCGTGATAGGCCCAGATCACGACCGGCACGCCCGGGAGCGCCTCGAGCAGTGCAAGCGTGTACGCCGATGGCACCGCCATCGTCTGGAGCACCAGGATGGCGTCGACGCCAGCTGCTGCGTAGGCCGGCGCCAGCGCCGCGGCCTCGTCGGCCGAAGCGAAATCGCCCACGCCGACCGGCAGGAACGCGTCCGTGAGCGAGGCGGCAACGCGACGTGCGAGCGCCAGGCGATCGGCTCGGAAGGTCGGCCCGGCAGTGTGCTCCCAGAGGGTCCAGTACGGATGGACGACCGCGATCCGGTGTCGTTTCTCGCCGCCGGCCGGCGCCTCGGGCATCAGGCTTCCCTCGAATGGTCCCGGGTCAGTCGTTGTGGTAGATCTCGTCGGCCGTGATGAGGTTGCCGCCCTTGTCGGTGATCGTGGTGATAATGCCGGTGAACGCCTCACCCCAGCGTCGGTTGACATCGGTCTGCGCGATCCGCCCGAAGACCGTCGTCATGTCCGGGTGGAACTCCCCGTAGTAGACGACGTGTGGGCCGCGGCGGAAGCCGTTGTAGTTTCGGAACCCGGCATCCTCGATCGCCTGCATCATCTCCGGCCAGGGGTTGGCGTGGAGCCCGTCGTAGTCCGCCGCCCGCTCGATATCGATGACCAGGCTGAAGCAGCCACGGGCCATCGGGCCCGGCAGCGGCGGGCCGTCGGCGCGGAAGATCTGGTCGTACCTCAGCAGGTTGCCCTCGCCGTCGGCGATCTCCGCGATCACGTCGCGAAAGTAGTGATTCCAGCGCTGGTTGGCAGGCTTGGGCCCATGGACGCCGAACGCCGTGGCGACGTCGGGATGGCACTCGCCGTAGTACCAGACGTCCGTGCCACGCCGGAAGCCCGTGAAGTTGCGGATTCCGGATTCCTGGATCTCCGCGACAAGTTCGGGCCAGATCTCGGCATGTCGTCGGTCGTATTCAGTTTCGGTCCCGGGGAAGATTCGGATGTACATCAGGATGCGTTCCATCGGGACCTCCTCATGGACGGCTGGTGACGATTCCAGTCGTGACATCCTAGCAGCGCCCGAATCGCCCGGCGCCGCGGCCCCTCACGACGGCACGAGGGCCACGAGGGCGACTCCCGCGAACGCGAGGGCAGCTCCGACGACAAGCCCCGGGTTCGGCCGCCGGCCATGGGCCGCGGCGTCCCAGGCGAAGACGAACAACGGCCCGGTCGCCACCACCGTCTGGACGACGGCGGGGTTGCCGCCCTGCACGCCGAGCAGGATCAGGACGAGATGGACCGTGATCGCCATGGCGCGCGGGGTCATCCGCGGGACGTCGCGCCAGGGAACATCCCGGGGCGGAAAGATCAGGGCGCAGGCGGCCGCGGAAAGGCCCGTGCGAACCACATATGCCTCAACGACGCCCGCGCCGTTGTCCGCCAGCAGCCGCCCAAAGACCGTGATCACGCCGGTCCCAATCGCCGCCACGAGGATCGCAACAGTGGTCCGGCGTCGCCCGAGGGCACCGAAGGCATCGCGAAGCGCAACCATCACGCCGGCCACGACGGCCACGGCCGCCAGCGCCTGGACGGGGCCCACGGATCCCGGGATCAGAAGGCCGGCGAGGATCGCCGCCGGGAGCGGCGCCACCGACTGGGCGGTGACGGTCGGCGCTGCCCCACCGTGGTCATACATATCCCAGATCGCGACCGACGAGGCGACCAAGGCCACGGTCGTCCCGAGATGCAGGAGGATCACGGTTGGGGTCCAGACCCAGGCCGCGAATGGTGCGAACGGGAGCACCAACAGGCAATTGAGCAGGAAGAGCGGCCCCAGCAGCTGGCGCGCCGGGTAGCGGGCGGCGAGCTGCGTGGACAGCACCGCCACCGCCACGTTGGCGACCGCGGCGCCCATTCCGAAGGCGACCTCTGGCGGCACCGTCAGAGGAACAAGCTCAGGCCGACCCCGACCACCACGAGGACCGTCGCCAGCAGGATGCGAATGGGCGGGCGCAGCCGGGCCCGCCAGGACTCCCATGCCAGCACGAGGAGCGGGGTGGCGGCGAGGCAGGTCTGGACGACCGTGGGGCTCCCCTGCTGGGCCGCGAGGATCAGCAGCACGAAGTAGGTCGTCACGACCAGACCTCGCCCGAACAGCCGTGGTCCGGCCACCCAGGGGATGTCCCGGGGCGGGAAGAGGACGAGGAAGACGGCGGCGGCAAGCCCCGTGCGCACCACGTAGGTCTCCACGAGCCCGACTCCCTGGTCACCCATGAGGCGCGTTGCCACGGTCAAGAGCCCGCTGCCGCAGGCGGCTCCCAGCACGCGAAGCCAGGTGCCGCGCCGCCCGAGCGGACCGAACGCGTCGGTCAGCGCAGCGAGCACCGCGACGGTCACGAGGACGGCTGCGACTGCTTGGATCGGGCGGAACGTGCCGGGCACGAGGAGCGCCGTCCCGATCGCGGCCGGGATCGGGCTGAGGGCGGTCGCCGTCGTGGTTGCCGAGGCGGCGCCCGCATCGAGCATGTCCCAGACCGCGATAGCGGTGATCGCCATCAAGGCCACCGAGACGAGGTGCAGCGCAACGATGGTCGGACTCCAGCGCCAGACCACGAAGGGCGCGGCGGGGAGGAGAATGAGCGCATTGCAGACGTAGAGCACGCCGATCAGCTGGCGAGCCGGAAGGCGCGCCGTCAGGCCTTTGCTGATGACCGCCTGTGCCGCGTTCGCGAGCGCCGCCAGAATCGCGAGGAGGGCCGCAAGACTCAGATTGGGTCCCTCCGCAGGTAGCAGCCGGCGAAAGCCGGTGGTACCCTTCTCGCATCGCGCTGCAAACGGTACCGGTATCGTCGCCGACATCGTACACCGGGAGGAATCACCTGTGGCACACACGCAGGTCGCCTTCACCGAGCTCCTTGGCCGGCGGGTGCGCATGGGGCCGTGGGAAGACCAGAAGATCTCCACGTTCCGGAAGATCCGCGAGGCGCTCGACGAGGGTCGCTGGGACAACGCCGCGGAACTCGAGTCCTACTTCATCGACGAGGCCAACGTCTGCTTCACGCTCTACCGGCAGTGGATCGGCGACCTGAACGGCTACCTCCGGGACGAGGGCGTGGACGCGGCGAAGATCGCCGATCGCAATGACCAGGCGGTTCGGGTGGCTCAGCTGCCGGATGGGTCGCCGTGGATGCCGCGCCGCCACTGGGACCGGTTCCTCATCGAGATGCAGCGCACCACGGCGGCGACGTACCGGGAGCGGCCAGAGGAAGCCAAGCAGCTCCTCGATGTCGCCAAGGAGACCTGGCGCCAGTGCCACGACCGGGACGTTGACCATACCTACGCGCTGATGTCGCTGGTGCTCGAGGAGCTCGGTGAGGCCGCCGTACGCGACATGTACGACCGCGTCCTGCTGCCGCTCTTCGTCTGGCGCTACGAGAAGTTCGACATCGACAAGCATCCATGGGACCAGGCGCTCGAGACGCTGATGCTCGTCGCCTGCGAGGCGATGCGCGGCCATCTCGTCGGGCCGGAGCGGACCGGGGACATGGAGCTGATCGAGCTGGACGACCGCTTCATCCTCCGCTTCGATCCGTGCGGCTCAGGCCAGCGCACGATCCGCGGCGACTGGATCGAGCGCACCCCGGCGCGCATGGAGCCGCCCTACAACTGGGCGGTCACCCAGGAGAAGCACAGCTGGAACCACAACACCCCCGGTGTCTGCCTCTACTGCGCGCATTGCATCATCCTCATGGAGGAGATGCCAATGGACCGCTTTGGCTACCCGGTGCGGGTTGTGGACCCTCCGACCTACCCGGACACGAACCCGGACCCGAGCGTTCGCCAGAAGTGCCAGTGGCAGATGTTCAAGGACCCGACACAGGTGCCCGAGGAGTACTACACCCGGGTCGGGCGTACGAAACCGACGTCGTTCGGCTCGAGGGCCATGGGCGCTCGCGAGCTGCCGGTGATGAACGCCGGCCTCCCCGGCGCGGGCTGAACCGCCCGCCCCCACCACATCATCCGGGCGCCGCTCCGCTCCTCCGGGCGGCGCCCGGATCGTCTCGCTAGCGCCAGGGTGTCGGGATTCGAAGGTCGGTCACCGAGATGAGCCCCGGCGGAGCGGCCACCACGAGCGGGAAGTAGTTCGCCAGGGCGCCCGCAGTCGTCCACTGCGGGTTGAACCCGGGCTCCACCACCCCGCGGACGTCCGGCAGCCCCTCGATCTCGTAAGAATCGCGCGGCGATAGCCCAATCTCCGCGAGCCCCACGTGCCCGAGAAACTCTGCCGTGAACCAGGCCACGCCATCGGCGATCCCGATTGTGCGCTGCAGGAGGCCCGCCGATCGACCGGCCGCGACCGTGAGCCCGGCCGCTTCGATCGTATCGGCTGCCAAGAGTGGCTCGATCGTCTCATCGATGCGCTCGATCGACACCCCGAGCCGGCGCGCGAATGTCCGGATCGTGTGCGGGAACCCGATATGTCCGTGGATGACCCGGTCACGGACCTTTGCCCCGAATTCGCCGGGCTCGAATCCGATGCCGAGCCTGGCGCGCACCGTTGGGCTGAAACCCGACAGGTCGACGACCCGCCGCACGCCGATCCGATCGACCCGCCAGACAGCCCCGGTCAGGGCCAGACCAACCACCTCGTAGATGTAGCCGGGGTTGGCCCCGGCTCCGATCACGGTCACGCCATGCTCTCGGGCGTGAGCGTCGATGCGCCCTGCGGCGACCGGGTCGGTCTCCCACGGCGAGGCCATCTCTTCCGCTGTGCAGACCACATGCAGGTCGGCATCGATCCCTGCGTGGATGTCCGGCTCCACATCGGCGAGAAACGAGGTCGTTGCAATCAACAGAAGATCGGCCGGCGTCGCAAGGGCCTCCTGCCTCGTCTGAACGCGGGCTCCCGTGGTCGAACCGCCGCTGAGCTCGCCGAGATCCCGGTCCTGCAGGGAAGCGTTGCGGCTGTACCCGGCAACGACCTGCAATGTCGGCCGTTCACGACTGACCCGAACGAGGTTGCGCCCGACCCCGCCGACGCCGCACAGGATCACGCGGATTGTGTTCATCGTGGTGGCGGGAGCGAGCTAGATCTTGTAGAACGTCTCCGCGTTCCGGTAAAGCATCTTCTCCTGGTCGGCCCGGCTGAACCCGGCCTCGGCGACGATCACCCGGTAGGCGTCAACCTGCTCGAGGTACGTTGCGTACAGGATGTCCACCGGCCAGTTCGTGCCGAACATCGAGCGGTCCACCCCGAACGCCTCGATGCAGTGGAGGACCCACGGGCGAATCGAGTCGATCGTCCACTTGTTGTCGGCCATGCCGAAACCCGAGATCTTGCAGGCGACGTTCTCGGCCTCGGCAAGGGCGGACATCTCCTTCTTCCACTGGGCGAAGTACTCCGCGTCCCGCTGAACCGGAAAGCCGGCGTGGCCGAGGATCACCTGGATCTTCGGATTGGCCTTCGCCACGTCCCGGCCGGAGAGCAGCTTGCCCGGCGAGGCGTTGAGTTCGTACGAGAGCCCGCGCGTGCCCATTGCGGCGTAGCCTCTCTTGAAGGCCGCGGTGTCCGGATCATCCGGATGCGCCCGGATGCGGATCCCGCGGACGCGGGGCGACGCCGCCAGATGGCGATCAAGCTCGGCCTCGGCACCGTCCTTCTCGATGTCGCAGAAGGCGACGATCGCGTTCGGGAAGCCGTACTCCTTGCCAACCGCCTCCAGCCAGGCTGTCTCCTCGACGGGATCGGGACCGGCATAGGCCGCCTCGACGTGGACGCTCTTGATGACGTTGCAGCCGTAGAACTCCTTGAAGAAGCGGACCGGCGCGCCGATCGTCGAGCGGATCATCTTGTAGTCGCCCAGCAGGGCGTTATGGCCGGGCCAGCCCGGGTCCTGCAGCCAGTCGTAGTGGAAGCGGTCGAGCTCCCATAGGTGGTGGTGGGTCTCGATGAACGGGATGCTGCGATCGACCTCGGCCACGAGCGCGGACCTCCAACCTGACGATGCGGCTGCTGGCGGCGATTGGCCGCGCCGGATCGTATGATCGGCGCTGCAATCCTTACCGGAACCGTTGCGCGGCGCTGGCCCCGACTCTAGGACCGGCTGCGGGCACCGTCAAGACGGCGGCAGGAGATGGAGGGCGACGTGACCCATCTTGCGTGGTCGGACGAGATCGGCAAGCGAGTCCGCACGGGTGACTGGACCGACCAGGCGGTCTCGACCGTGACGAAGATCCGCGAGGCGCTCGAGGAGGCCGGCGACACCTTCGGCCTCAGGGCCGGACGACGGGAGACCTCGGCCCAGCTCGTCGATTACTTCATGGAAGAGGCGAAGGTCGTCTACGTCGTCTACAAGGTTTGGACCGAGGGCTTCCTCGGCTGGCTGCGCGGCCAGGGAGTGACGGATGTCGATCTCACCGCGGAGCTTGATCGACTCGCCCGGCTGATGGCCTGGCCTGACGGCACGCCGCTGGACCCCAGCGTGCGATGGGAGGCGCTCGGTGTGCGAGCCGGCCGCCTGGCCAACGGGATCCGGAGCTACGACCTCTCGGTCGCTGATGCCACGGCGGAGCTCGAGGGCGTCCTCGAGGATTGGCGCCGCCTCCACGACCGGCACGCCGACGTCATGGCCGGTGTCCTCGCGTACGTCGCCCGAAGTTTCGGCGAGAACGCCCTGGATGCGTGCTATCGCTCAGTTCTGGAGCCGTACATCCAGGAGCGCTACATGGTCTTTGACGTCCGCCTCCGGCCGTACGCGGACACGCTGGTCCGGAACCTGTACATCAGTCTGGAGGCCATGCGCGCCCATCTCGTGGGACCCGGGCGGCGCGGCAACGTGGGGCTCGAGGAGTTCGAGGATCGCTGGGAGCTGAGCTTCGACCCATGCGGATCGGGCGGCCGTCAGGTCCGTGGCGACGAGATCGAGGGGACCGGTTCGCGGGTGCTCGCGCCGTACGAGTTTGGCGTGACCCAGGAGCCGCACCCGTGGTCCTGGAACGAGACGGGCGTCTGCTACTACTGCGCGCACTGCAACCTGACCCTGTCGACGCTGCCGGCCGAGCGCTGGGGCCACCCCGTCCGCACCGTCGAGCCGCCGCTCTGGCGCGGCCCGGACGATCCCCAGACCCGCAAGGCGTGCAAATGGACCGTATGGAAGACCCTCGAGGCGATCCCGGAGCAGGAATACGAGCGCATCGGGCGGACGAAGCCGCAGCTTCCCGCGATCCAGCCTGGGGCGGACGCCCGGCCCATCCCGGACCGCCCTGCCTGACGAGGTGCCCGAAATCAGCCGGGGACATGCTCGCGTAGCCAGGCGACGCTGTCCGCGATCATCGCGAGTTCATCCACGGGCCCTGCGCCCAGCGAGGCAAGCTCGACGCAGACCGGGCCGTCGAATCTTGCAGCATCGAGGATCGCGATCGTCTCGTCGAGCGGCGCAATCCCCTCCCCGAGCGGCACACAGACCGGGCCGCCCCAGATCGTGGGGTCGCCGGGCCCATGGTCCTTGAGCTGGACGAGCAGCGTCAACGGCGCGAGTGCCCGCGTCCCCGACAGCATGTCGTCGCCCACCCGGATGAGGTTGACGTTGTCCAGGCAGACGCCCAAGTTCGGGCGGTCCACGCGGGCGAAGAGATCGAGGATGTCGCGGGCCCGGATGTCGCCGTGGTTCTCCAGGGCGAGCTTGACGCCGCGCGAGATCGCGTAGTCGGCGGCTCGACGCATTGGGCCGACGAGGCGCTCCACGAGGACCTCGGCCGGCTCGTCACCGCGCGACGCGGGGCTGCCAGCGGTGATCCGGAGGAACGGGTGGCCGAGACGGGCCGCCGCATCGATCCAGCGCCGGAGGTCGAGCTCCGCGCCGTACTGGCGCCCGCCGTCGAGGCCGTGGAATTGGCCGCCCGGCCAGGGGTGCCCCCACGAGAAGCCCAGCCGCACCGGCGCGGCCGAAGCTGTCAGGGTGTCATCGAACGTTTCGGGCGCGGGCAGGTAGCAGGTCTCCAGGAAGAGGGCGTCCACGCCGAGGGATCGAGCGTGGGCGATCGCCTGTGCCGGCTCCAGCGGCCAGACCTCTGGATGCGCCACCTCGCCGGCGCGCAGCTCGCCGTAGCGCCGGTGATAGGAGTAGCTGTCGATCCCGACCTGCATCAGGGCCTCACCACATCACCATGCCGCCGTCCGCGTTGATGACCTGGCCCGTCATGTAGGCCGCCTCGTCCGAGAGGAGCCATGCCACCATGCTCGCCATCTCCGATGGGGGCGCGGTCCGGCCCATCGGAACCGTGGCCAGGCGCGCCGCGGCCAGCTGCTCCGCGCTGATCCCGCGGGCGGCGGACACCTCGCGGAGCACGGTCGCCTGCATCGGCGTGTCGGTGATGCCGGGGCTGATGGCATTCACGCGGATGGCCCTCGCCGCGTAGGCCTTCGCGAAGGACCGCGTGATCTGCGAGATCGCGGCCTTCGTCGCCGCATAGACGGCGGCCTCGGTGGTCGCCACGAACTTCGCCGAGGGCGACGAGAAGTTGACGATTGCGCCGCCCGACGTCATCCGTGCCCCAAGTTGCTGACACAGGAAGAATGTGGACTCCGCGTTCGTGGCGAAGACCTGCCGGAAGTCGGCGACATCGACCTCCCCGATCGGATTGAGGATGATGGTGCCGGCGGCGTTGACGAGCCAGTCAAGAGGGCCGGCGGCCTCGGCGACCATCGCCTCGGCAGCCGTCACGAGCACGACCCGGCCCTCCGGCGTCGACAGGTCCGCGACGACGGTCCGCGCGCCGGCGGCCGCCAGGCTCGCGAGCCCTTCGCCGCGCAGGTCGGTCGCGAGGACAGTGTGCCCGCGCGACACCAGCAACTCCGCGGTCGCCCGCCCGATCCCGCTCGCGGCTCCCGTGACGACAGCCAATCGAGGCTGCGCTTCCGGCGTCGTTATGTCAGCCTCCGTTTGGTTCGTCCGCGCGTTGCCGCGTGGTCCCCGGTATGGTAGCGTCCGGCTGGAAACGAAACCAGCCCGCGCGGCGTAATCCCCCATGGAGGCTCGACAGATGATCCGGGTTGATGGTCTCGACAGCCGCGTGGCGGTGGTGACGGGCGCGGGGCGCGGGATCGGCAAGGCGATTGCCGAAACGCTCGCCGCCAACGGCGCGAAAGTCGCGGCGCTCGATCTCGAGGCGCCGGCACACGAGGGAATCCTCGGCATCGCCTGCGACGTCAGTGATGAGGCTGCGGTGAACGCCGCCTTTGACCGCGTGGAGGCCGAGCTCGGCACGACGAGCGTGCTCGTGCTCAATGCCGGCATCTTCCCGATCGTCCCCTTCGAGGAGACGAGCACGGAGCTGTGGAACCGGACGCTCGCGATCAACCTGACCGGCGCGTTCCTGGCCGCACGGAGGGCACTGCCCGGCATGCGGGCGCAGAAGTACGGGCGCGTGATCGGGATCGGATCGTCGGCCGGAAAGGCAGGCGGGGCCCGCTCCGTCGCCGCCTACGCGGCGTCGAAGGCCGGCGTCATGACGCTCATGAAGTCGATCGCCAACGAGTACGCGAAGGACGGCGTGACGGCGAATGCGCTCGCCCCCGCCCTCATCGACACCGAGATGATCGCCAACACACGCGACCTCGTGAGCCGTATCCCCGTCGGCCGGTTCGGGCGCGTGGACGAGGTCGCGGCACTCGTCGCCTTCCTCGCCTCAGAGCACGCGGGCTACATCACCGGCGAGGTCACCGACATCAACGGCGGGTTCCTCGTCGACTAGGAGGCCCGTCATGCCGAAGAACGTGCCGGATCCCGGGCCCGAGGTCCGGCTGGCCCGTCTCCTCCCGGCCGAGATCGAGGCCGCGCTCGGCCGCGCACCGGTGGCCTGGATCCCGCTCGGAGCCCTCGAGTTCCACGCCCCCCACCTCCCGAACGGGACGGACGGGATCACAGGCGAGGCAGTCCTGGTCAGGGCGGCGCGTCGCGCCGGGGGCGTGGTGCTGCCCTGGTCCTACCTGACCATGGGGACCCTCGCCCTGCCGTGGTCGTTCCGCTACGAGCCGGCGCTCGTGGCGGAGGCCCTCCGCCAGACGCTTCGGCAGCTGCCTGCGTTCGGCGTTCGCATGGCGGTCGTCCACACCGGCCACGGTCCGCTCGACCTGAACCACCTGATCAAGCGGGTCTGCCGCGAGGTCGAGGCCGAAGGGATCGGCCTCCGGGCGATCGGGTTGTGCTACCTGGAGCTCAATGCCGCGCTGGGGACGGGGCTGGCGACCGATTGGCCGGTGACCGTCGACCACGGGTCGACGATGGAGACGTCCTGGGTCGCGGCGATCGAGCCGGACCTTGTGCGGCTTGACCGGCTGCCGGACGACCCCGGTGCCTCGATCGTCGGGGTCTACGGGCCGAACCCGCGCTTCTCGACCTCCGCCGGGACCGGTGGGGCGCAGATCGACGCAGCCGCCGTGCTCCTCGCCCGGCGCGTCACGGGGATCCTCGAGGGGCTGAACTTCGATCCGCTGGCCGACCTCCGATCGTTCGTGGAGCTCTACTGGCCGGAGCGGCTCGTCCTCGGCGGCCGCGCCGGCTCGTCCGCCGAGGGCAGCGGGGCCGTGATCCAGATCACCAACCCGGCCCCGGTGTCGCGCTACCTGTCGGGCTGCAGGGTTCGTCTCGACGGCGAGCCCATTGGCGCCGACGGGGTCACGCTCGTGAACCGGACCGCCGGCGAGACGGGGATCCCGTTCCCGGTAGCGACCCTGGGGCCCGAGCACGGGTTCTACGTCCGGCGCCTCCAGACCGCGGACCTCCGGCTGCCCCGCCCCGTCGCCCCGGGGCCGCATCGGGTGGTGCTGGCCCTCGACCTCGCCGGCGTGAGCGAGGCGGTCTACGACGAGACCGTCGCCTTCACGTGACGGCCGCCCGGCGGGTCGTCCAGACCGTCCGCGGTCCGGTGGATCCCGGCGCGCTCGGGATCGTGACGATGCACGAGCATCTCTGGATGGACGCCTCGCCGCTGCTCGCCGTGCATGGCTACGAGGCCGGGGGGAGCCGCGCCTGGGACGCCGAGGTGGCCGCCGAGGCGCGCTGGAACCCGGGCGTCCATCCCGACAACTACCGGCTGACGGACGTCGCCGCGGCGGCCGAGGAGCTGGCGCCGTTCGTTGCCGCCGGCGGCGGCACGGTCGTCGAGATGACCCCGCCGTCGCTGGGCCGCAACGTCGCAGCGGTCCGCGAGATCGCCGAGCGGGCCGGCGTGACTGTCGTCCAGGGCACCGGCCAGTACCTGGGAGCCACCCACGAACCGTGGGTCGCCGCGGCCGGTGAGCCGGCCATTGCCGCGCGCCTGATCGCGGACGCCACCGACGGCATCGACGGCACGGGGATCCGGGCCGGCATCTACGGCGAGATCGGCACCTCCGACCCGGTGACGCCGGCCGAGCGGCGCGTCCTGCGCGCGCTCGTGATCGCTGCCGAGGAAACCGGCCTCGCGATCTCGGTCCACCTCCATCCATGGGGGCACGAGGGCCCGTCAGTCCTCAGCGAGCTGGTCACCGCGGGGATGAATCCGGAGCGCGTCGTGCTCGGCCATCTCAGCACGGCGATTGACCGGCCGGACGAGCTGCGGGCGCTCGCCGAGCGCGGAGCTGTGCTCGGGTTCGACCTCTTTGGCTTCGACCACTCGCTGCTGGGCCCGGGCCGGTGGCCTCCCTCAGATCGGGATGTGGTCGGGACCATCGCTGGCCTGATCGCCGACGGGCATCGCGATCGCGTCGTCCTGGGCCAGGATATCGGCGTCCGCACTCGCTATCGACGGTGGGGCGGCTGGGGATATGCGCACCTCCTGGAGCACATCGTCCCGCTCCTCCACGAGGCCGGCGTCGGCGCCGACGACCTCGAGGCCATGCTCGTCAGGACGCCCGCACGCCTGCTCGCGGTGCCCGAATGAACGGGGGCGCCGGAACGCCCGGGACGACCAGAACGAGCGATTCGCGGCTCACCCGCCTCTCCCCGAGCCTGTGGTGGTATCGAGACACCTGCAACGTCTACCTGTGGACCGCGGGCGACCGCGGCCTCCTCGTCGATCTCGGCTCGGGCGGGATCCTCGACGCCCTCCCGGCCATCGGCGTCCGGGAGATCGAGGCGGTGGTCCACACGCACCATCACCGCGACCAGTGCGGTGGCGATGACCTGGCGGTCGAGCTGGGGATCCAGCTCTGGGTCCCCGCCCGCGAGCGCGCCCTGTTCGAAGCGACCGAGGCCTTCTGGACGCTGCGGCGCACGTACGACAGCTACGACGCCTCGAGTCTCGGCTTCACCAGGACGACCTCCGTCCCGGTTTCCCGGGGCCTGGCCGACCACGAGCGGATCACCTGGGCCGGCGGCCAGCTCGAGGTGATCCCGACTCCCGGTCACACCAAGGGCTCCATCAGCCTCGCCGCCGAGATCGACGGGTCGACCGTCGTCTTCACGGGCGACC
>DATIUS010000029.1:0-3675 GCA_035466655.1 Candidatus Sulfomarinibacteraceae bacterium | reverse complement strand
ATGACCGCCCGCCCGCTCAAGGTGCTCATCGCCAAGCCCGGCCTCGACGGTCACGACCGCGGCGCGAAGGTGCTGGCTCGCGGCCTTCGCGACGAGGGCTTCGAGGTCGTCTACACCGGCCTTCGCCAGACCCCGGAGATGGTCGCGACGGCCGCGCTCCAGGAGGACGTGGACGTCGTTGGGCTGTCGATCCTGTCCGGCGCCCATATGACCCTCGTGCCGCGGATCTGCCGGCTTCTCCGGGATGGATCGATGGACGACGTCCTCGTCGTCGTCGGCGGGATCATCCCGGACGACGACGCAGCCTCCCTGCGCGAGGCGGGGGTGGCCGCGATCTTCGGCCCGGGGACGACGATCGCCGAGGTCGCCGCGTACCTCCGCGCCAACGCCCACCCGCGCGACTGACGTGGCGGCGCTCGGTGTGCCGGCGCCGGATCCGGGCGCGCGCGCACGCGAGCTGGCCGATGCCGCCTTGGCCGGTGATCGCCGGGCGCTCGCCCGGGTGCTGACCGCGGTCGAGAACCGGACGGCCGTGGCGGAGGCCGCACTGCGAACCCTCTACCCGCTGGCCGGTCACGCCCATCTCGTCGGGATCACCGGCGCCCCGGGCGCGGGCAAGTCCACGCTCGTCTCGTCGCTGATCGCCGAAGTCAGGGCACGCGGCCGGTCGGTCGGCGTGGTGGCGGTGGACCCGTCGAGCCCGATCACCGGGGGCGCGCTCCTCGGCGACCGCGTCCGGATGCAGTCCTATGCGACGGACCGGGACGTCTTCATCCGCTCGATGGCCTCGCGCGGGCACGCCGGCGGCCTTGCATCGACCTCGGCCGCCGCCGCCGCCGTCCTCGATGCCTGTGGCTTCGACCTCGTCCTGCTCGAGACCGTCGGGACGGGTCAGAGCGAGGTCGAGGTCGCCGCCGCGGCCGACACGACCGTCGTCCTCGAGGCGCCCGAGATGGGTGACGAGATCCAGGCGATCAAGGCGGGCCTCCTCGAGGTGGCCGATATCGTCGTCGTGAACAAGGGCGACCGGCCGGGAGCACAGCGGACCGCCTCGCAGCTGCGGGCGATGCTCGTGGCCGTCGGGCGCGTCGGCGTGGCCGTCGAGCGGGTCGCCGCTGCGGATGGGTCGGCGAACCTCGACGGGCCGGATCGCCCGCGCCCGAAACAGCCCGAGGTCCTGATCACGACCGCGACGACCGGCGAGGGGATCCCCGAGCTCCTGGCCTCGCTGGATCGGCATCGGGCGACCGGGCGAGCATCGTCCCAGCCCGAGGCGCGGCTCGCCCGGGCGCAGGCCCAGGTCTGGGCGATCCTCGGCGACCGGATTCGCGCCGATCTCATGGCCCCGGACCGCCGCGATGGGACGGAGGCGGTCCTCGGCGCCGTGGCGGAGCATCGACTGGATCCGTTCGCCGCCGTGGACCAGCTCCTCGCGGGCCTGCGCCGCTGAGCGGCGCCGGCCGCCCACGTCGTCGGGGTCCCGCTCGCCCGCCGGCTTGTCGTAGGCTTGCGCCATGTCGATCGATCGGGTCTTCGTTGCCGGGGCAGGGCTCATGGGCCACGGGATCGGCCAGGTCCACGCTGCGATCGGGAAGCACGTCACGCTCTACGAGCCGGACCTCGCCCGGGCGCAGGCGGGGCGGGATCGGATCGCGAGCAACCTCGAACGGGCGGTCGCGAAGGGGAAGCTGGATGAACCCGGGCGCGAGGCCACCCTCGGCCGCGTGACGGCGACCTCGGACATCGGCGCCGCCCGCGACGCCGACCTGGTCGTCGAGGCGGTCTTCGAGGACGTCGAGGTCAAGGGGGCGCTGTGGCGACAGCTCGACTCGCTGGCGCCCGAGGCCGCGATCTTCGCGTCGAACACGAGCTCGATCTCGATCGACACCCTCGCCTCGGCCGTCTCTCCGGCGCGCCGCGAGCGGTTCGTCGGGATGCACTTCTTCAGTCCGGTGCCGGTCATGCCGCTCGTGGAGCTGATCCGGGGCGCCGCAACGACCCACGAGACGGAGGCGGCGATCCGCAAGCTGACCGACGCCCTCGGGAAGAAGCTCATCGTTTCGGCCGACCGGCCGGGCTTCATCGTCAACCGGATCCTCATGCCGCTCCTCGCCGAGGCGATGCGGACGCTCGAGGAGGGGACGGGCACGGCCGACGACATCGACACCGGGGCGAAGGTCGGCCTCAATCACCCGATGGGTCCGCTCGAGCTGGCCGACTTCATCGGCCTCGACGTCTGCCTCAGCGTCATGAAGGTGCTCCACGAGGGCATCGGCGGGGAGCACTTCCGCCCGCCGAAGGTGCTCGAGGACCTCGTCGCGGCCGGCCACCTCGGCCAGAAGAGCGGCCGCGGGTTCCACACCTACCCTCGGGGCTGAGGGCCGTGGCCGCGATCGCCGATCCGCCCGGCGCCGGCGGGCTGACCGCCGAGGAGCGGCTGCTCCGCGACACCGCCCGCGACTTCGCCTCGCGCGAGGTCGCCCCGACGGCCGGTGAGCGCGACGAGGCGGAGCGCTTCGACCGCTCGATCTTCGCCCGGATGGGGGATCTCGGCTTGACGGGAGCGCCGCTCCCCGAGTCCGTCGGCGGGGCCGGGTTCAGCTACCTCGGCTGGACGCTCGTCATGGAGGAGCTCGGCGCAGCGGACATGGCAAGCGCGGTCACGCTGTCCGTGCACATCCTCAGCCAGCTCCCGGTCGTGGCCTTCGGGACCGCGGAGCAGCACACCGAATGGCTGGCGCCGATGCTGACGGGCGAGGCGCTCGGGGCGTTCTGCCTGACGGAGCCGCATGCCGGCTCGGACGCCGCGGCCCTCCGGACGCGGGCGGTCCGGCTCGGCGTCGCGGGCGAGGAGCTGGGCCCGGACGCGCCGGCGGGGGACGTCGCCGCCTACCGGCTCCACGGGACGAAGAGCTGGATCTCCAATGCCCCCGAGGCGGAGCGCTACCTCGTCTTCGCAACCGTCGATCCGGCGAAGGGCCCGAAGGGGATCACCGCGTTCCTGATCGAGCGGGGCACGCCCGGGGTCCGATTCGGGGCGCACGAGAAGAAGATGGGCATCCGGGCCTGTCCCGCGGCCGAGCTGATCCTCGATGGCGCGGTCGTGCCGGTGGCGCGCCGCCTCGGCGACGAAGGGCAGGGTTACCGGATCGCCCTCTCGGCGCTGGCGGAGGGCCGCATCTCGATCGCCGCCGCCTGCACCGGGATCGCCCGTTCGGCGCTCGAGCAGGCGGCTGCCTACCTGCACCAGCGGACGGCCTTCGGCGCGCCGCTGGCCGAGCTGCAGGGTCTCCGGTTCATGCTCGCCGAGATGGCTCGGGAGGTGGCCGCGGCGCGCGCGCTCACCCATGAGGCGGCACGGGCCCGTGACCGTGGGGAGCCGATCGGGGAGCTTTCGTCGCTCGCGAAGTGGACTGCCTCGGACGCGGCGATGAAGGTCGCCACGGACGCCGTCCAGTTGTTCGGGGCGAGCGGCTACTCGCGCGAAACCGGCATCGAGCGCCTCATACGCGACGCCAAGGGCGCCCAGATCTACGAGGGCACGACCCAGGTCCACCGCGAGATCGTGGCGGGCGAGGTCCTGAAGCGAGCCCGGGGATGACCGCAGAGGCCGGCGGAGGCCGGCGGAGGCCGGCGGAGGCCGGCAGAGGCCGGCGGAGGCCGGCCCCGACCTCC
>DATIUS010000028.1:0-2096 GCA_035466655.1 Candidatus Sulfomarinibacteraceae bacterium | reverse complement strand
CGACTCCGAGCTTCGTGTCGACCTCGCCGAGGGAGGAATCCTCCTCCCGGACGGCACGACGATCGAGTTCGACGTGGACACCTTCGCGAAGCTGATGCTCCTGCGCGGCACGGACGAGATCGGCTACCTCGTGGACAAGCTACCGGCGATCGAGGCCTGGGAGGTTGCCCGACCTGGGCGCATCGACACTCGCCCCGAGGGCGCCCGCCCGCGCTGAGCGTCTCGCCGTCACCCGGCGAACAGCTCCACCCGCGGGTCTCCCGGGCTAGCCTTCCTCGACCACAAGCATCCCGACCATGCCGGCCTCGGCGTGGCCGGGGATCGAGCACATGACCATGTACATGCCCGGCTTGTCGAGGACGAACCGGAGGGTTGCCGTCTGACCGGGGCGGGCCGGGACGTCCACGTTCGGGACCCCCTCCACCATCCAGTCGTGGACGACCTCGTCCTCGTTGGTGAACTCGACGACCACCCACTCGCCGGCGCGGACGGTGACCTCGGCGGGCTGGAACCTGAACCCGCTCGCCGTGACGGCCACCTGCTGGCTGCCGGCCGTGAGCGCCCGGTCCGCCGCGAGGACGCCCCCGGCGATGGCAAGGGCGAGGGCGGCGACCCCGAACAGGAACGCCGCATCGCGGACCAGCCCGAGCGGACCGCGCCGCAGCTCGCGGATGCGCCCCGGCCGGACGTCCACGCTCCGAAGCCGCAGCGAGTTCGTGACGACCGAAACGGACGAGAGGGCCATCGCGCCGGCCGCGAGGGCCGGGCTGAGCGTGATCCCGAAGGCGGGATAGAGCGCGCCCATCGCGACGGGGATGAGCAGGACGTTGTAGGCGAACGCCCAGAAGAGGTTCTGCCGGATGACCCGGATCGTGGCCCGCGACAGCCCGATCGCCGAGGCGACGAGTCGCGGATCCCCGCCGACGAGCGTCACGTCTGACGCCTCGATCGCGACGTCGGCCCCCGTCCCGATCGCCACGCCCACGTCTGCCCGGGCCAGCGCCGGCGCGTCGTTGATGCCGTCGCCGACCATGGCCACCCGGTGGCCGGCGGCCTGGAGCCGCTCGATGACGTCGTCCTTGTCGGCGGGCAGGACCTCAGCGATCACCCGGTCGGCCCCGATGCCGACCTGGCGGGCGACCGACTCCGCGGTGAGCCGCGAGTCGCCGGTCAGGAGCCAGACGTCCATGCCCATGGCCCGCAGGAGGCGGATCGCCTCGGCCGATTCGGCCTTCACCGGATCGGCGATCGCGAACAGTCCTGCGAGTCGACCGTCCACCCCGACCCAGGCCAGCGTCGAGCCCTGCGACGCCGACGCCTCGGCGGCCTCGACGAGCGGGGCGGTGTCGATCCCGAGCTCCCCGAGCAGTCGTCCGCTGCCGATCGCAACCTCGTGCCCGTCCACCCGGCCGCGTACCCCACGGCCGGCGACGGCCTCGAACCCCTCCACCGCCAGGAACCCGAGCTCGTCCTCCCGGGCCCGCCGGACGATCGCCTCGCCGAGCGGGTGTTCGCTGCCGACCTCGAGCGAAGCGGCCAGGTCGAGGAGCCGCGCGGCGTCCGCCCCACCCGGCGCCGGGACGATCGCCGCGATCGCCGGGCGACCGAGCGTGAGCGTGCCCGTCTTGTCGAGGACGACCGTGTCCACCCGGCCGGCGCCCTCGAGCGCCTCGCCGCCGCGGATGAGGATCCCGACCTCGGCGCCCTTGCCCGTCCCGACCATGATCGCGGTCGGCGTGGCGAGGCCCATGGCGCACGGGCAGGCGATGATCACGACCCCGATGAACGCGGTCAGCGCGAGGGTGACCCGCGGCTCCGGCCCGCCCAGGAACCAGGCGAGGAACGTGAGCGACGCGACCACGAGCACGGCCGGCACGAAGATCTCGCTGATCCGGTCGGCGAGGCGCTGGATGGGGGCCTTCGAGCCCTGGGCGCGCTGGACGAGCTCGACGATCCGCGCCAGGGCGGTGTCGCGGCCGACATGCACGGCACGCATGACGAACGACCCGGTCGTGTTGAGGGTCGCCCCGATGACCTCGTCCCCGGCGGCCTTCGTGGCCGGGATCGGCTCACCGGTGAGCATCGATTCATCGACC
>DATIUS010000027.1:0-3874 GCA_035466655.1 Candidatus Sulfomarinibacteraceae bacterium | reverse complement strand
CCGATCTGACGGCGCTCATCTCGCCGATCGACCCGGTCCTTCTCCCGCGACGAAGCCGGCACACCCGGGGCGGCTCGTCGCCGCCTCGAACGCGGCGACGACCATCACGCGGGCACGGTCCGGCGGGCCGGCCGTGTCGATGACGCGCGTGGCGACCGGAGCGAGGCGGCCGGTGAGGTTGCCCTGAGCCCGAATCCGGGCCTCTGCGTCGGCCCGATCCATCCCCCGCCCGACGAGTCGGGCACGCTGGACCGCGGGCGCGCACGTCACCAGCCAGACCTCGTCGCACAGTGCCGCCAGCCCTCCCTCGACGAGCTTGATGGCCTCGACGACCACGGCCGTAGCCCCGGCCGCCTCGGCATCCGCGATCGCACGTTCGACTCTCGGCCGCACCGCGGGGTGGACGATCGCCTCGAGCCGGCGCAGCGCCGCCGGGTCCGCAAAGACGATCCGTCCGAGCGCAGCCCGGTCCAGGCCGCCGTCGGCGGCCCGGAGGCCCTCCCCGAACGCGGCGATCACCGCCTCGAGGGTTGGTTGACCCGGCTCGACGACCGCGCGGGCCACTTCGTCCGCGTCGACCGTCACCGCGCCGAGCTCGCGGAGCCAGCCGGCGACCGTGGACTTGCCGCAGCCGATGGGACCCGTGATCCCGATCCGCACGGTCACGGCGCCCGTTCCTCAAGGGCGAGCCAGGCGTCCTCGGCGGCCGCCAGCGCCGCCTCCACGTCGGCCAGCTCGCTGGCGATTCGCCGTAGCTCGATGAAGTTCGCCTGGACGGCCGCGTCGCCGATCGAGAGCTGGAGGTGGCTCCTCCGAAGGCCGAGCCGGTTCAGCTCGGCGTCGACCGCCTCGCGCTGGCGTCGGTAGGCATCCTTGGAGAGCTTCGCGAGGCGCGGCCCGCTGGTCGTCTTCGGGCGCGCCGGACCGCTAGGGCGACCCTCGGGAACGGGGCCGGCTTCGACCGAACCGACCTCGGGCACTGGACCGCCGGCCGTCGGACCAGTGCCAGCCGCTCGAGTGCCCGCGTCAGCCGACCGGCGCGCGCCGGTCGCGCGGGCCTCGGGATGGAGGCGCTGTCGTTCGAGCTCGACCGCGGCCGGAACCGTCCAGCCGTTCGCCACGGCGTCGCGCCAGGCGCGATAGCCGCCCTCGAACGCCGCGACGAGACCGCCGTCGACCACCCACAGGCGCTCGCAGATCGTCTCGAGGAACCGGCGGTCGTGCGACACCACGAGGATCGTGGCCGGGCTCCCGGCGAGGAACGCCTCGATCGCTTCGCGGGCGACGACGTCGAGGTGGTTCGTCGGCTCGTCGAGCAGGAGCAGGTTGGACGGCGTGATCCCGAGCAGCGCGAGCTCCAGCCGGCTGCGCTCGCCGCCCGACAGGAGCCGCACCTCCTTGAGGACGTCGTCGCCGCGGAACAGGAAGCGGGCCAGGTACCCGCGCGCCTCGCCGGGCGTGACGGGGACCGCCTCGAGCAACGCGTCGAGCACGGTCGCCCCCGGGATGGCGGCCGCGCGAAGCTGGGCGAGATAGCCGAGCTGGGAGCCGCTCCCGAACGAGACCGATCCGTCGAGCGGCGGGAGCTCGCCGGCGATCGTCCGGAGCAGCGTCGTCTTGCCTGCGCCGTTCGGGCCGACGATCCCGATCCGCTCGCCGCGCCGCGCCGCGAGGAACGGCGCCCGTGCGACTCGAACGGGCGCCCGGTGCGAGCCGCGCTCCGGCAGGTACCCGACGACGAGCTCGTCCGCCCGGATGACGATCTCCCCGGACCGCGACGGTCCACCGCCGAGAAGCGCGGACTTCGGGAGGCGCAGGGTCCGGCGGGCGCGCGGGGCCTCGATCGCGCCGTCCTGGAGCCGCTCGAGCCGGGCCTCGTGTTCGTGCATCTTCGAGAACTTCCGGTGGCTGCGGTAGCGCTGGACGAGCTCCTGCTCGCGCGCGATCGCGGCCGCGTTCGACTCGGCGTCCTTCGCCGCGCGCGCGTCGCGCTCCTCGCGCTGGCGGTGATAGGCCGTGTAGTCGCCCCGGAAGACGGTGATCCGGCGGTCGCGGAGCTCCCAGATGCGGGTCACCGTCGCGTCGAGGAAGGCCCGGTCGTGGGACGCCACGAGAAGCGAGCCGGCTCGACGGCGGAGATGCTCCTCCAGCCACTCGAGCGCCCCGAGGTCGAGGTGGTTGGTCGGCTCGTCGAGCAGGAGCAGGTCCGGGTCAGCGATCACGAGGCGGGCCAGCGCGGCGCGCGTCTGCTCGCCGCCCGACAGGGACGACGGCGCCCGGACGACGTCCTCGGGCGTGAACCCGAGCCCGGACAGCGCAGCATCCACGCGCTGGTCGAGCGTGTACCCGCCCAGGACCTCGAAGCGGTGCTGGAGCTCGGCATAGTGCGGTTCGGTGACCCGGCCGTCGCGCTCGAGGCCGGCCAGCTCGTCCGCCATCCGTTCGAGGTGCGCCGCCCCATGCCGCACGGCCGTCCGCATGTCCGGCGCGGCCATGAACCGCTCGTCGAGGTGCGCCTCCTGGGCGAGGAGACCGAGGGAGAGGCCGCGCTTCCGGGTGACGTGGCCGGCCTCCGGTTCGTCCAGCCCGGCCGCGATCCGCATGAGCGTCGTCTTGCCGGCGCCGTTCGGGCCCACGAGCCCGATCCGGTCGCCGAGCGCGATCGCCGCATCGATCGCGTCGAGAATCACGAACGTGCCGACCTCCCGCCGCACCCCGGCCAGGCGCAGGATCGACATCAGCGGCCGGCCCCCGCCGACGCCCGGGCGGCCGCGCGCCGGGTCGCAGCGGCGCGGCGCGTCCGGTCGGCCACCGCGGCCATCTCGTCGACCGTCCGCCCAAGGGCGGACTGGCCGTCCAGCTCCGTCCAACGACGACCCCGGCGACCGGGTGCCCGTCCCGGGCGCGGCACCATCTCCCGGAGGATCGCGGCCGAGCCCTTCCGGTCTGCCGCCGGAAGCCGCTGGCACCACGAGCAGAAATGGGTGGCCCGCCCGCCGATCACGATCCGCCGGATGGGCCGGCCGCATCGATGGCAGGGCTGGCCGGCGCACTGGTAGACGAGCAGCCGTTCCTGCATCGACCCGTCGCCCTCGGGCGCCGTGTAGTCGTCGATCGAGCTGCCACGCCGCTCGATCGCCTCGGCCAGGATCCGCCGCACGGCCTCGTACAGGCGACGCTCGTCCGGCGGCCGGAGGGTGCCCGCCGAGCGGAGCGGGTGGAGGCGGGCTGCCCAGAGCGCCTCGTCCGCGTAGATGTTCCCGACGCCGGCCACGAACGCCTGGTCCAGCAGGAGCGACTTGAGCCGCCCGCGACGCGACCGCAGGCGGAGCCGGAAGGCACGCAGCGTGAACGCCTCGTCCAGCGGCTCCGGCCCGGTCCCGGCGAAGACGGCGGCGCCGCCCGGCTCGAGGACGGGTTCGCCGGTCGCTGGATCGAGGTCGTACAGGCCCACCTTCCCGAACTTGCGGATGTCGCGGAACCGGAGCTCACGGCCGTCCGCCAGCCCGACGACCAGCCGAACGTGCGGGTCGAGCGGGGCGTCGGCCGGGACCACGAACAGCTGGCCGGTCATCTTCAGGTGGATCGTCAGGACGGCGCCGCCCGACAGCTCCAGGACGAGCTGCTTCCCGCGCCGCCCGACGGCGAGGACCCGCCGGTCCGCCAGCGCCGGCCCGATCGCCTCCGAGCCGTGCGTGCGGAGCGTCCGCGCCCAGTGGCAGGTCGCGCCGGTGATCGTGGCGCCGAGGATGAGCCCGCGCAGGTCGCGGGCCACCGTTTCGACCTCGGGCAGCTCAGGCATCGGCTGCCCCGGCCAACGCGGCATCCTGCCGCGAGCGCGGCGTCATCGACTCCCAGTCGTCGCCGACCTTGA
>DATIUS010000026.1:0-5999 GCA_035466655.1 Candidatus Sulfomarinibacteraceae bacterium | reverse complement strand
CGGAGATGCCCAGCCTCTGGACGGACGATCCGGGAGCCGGCGATCGCTGAGCCCGCGGTCGCGGGGGTCACCCTGCCCGCCGCCCACGTCGTCCCCCGTGCGGAGGGCGCGGCTGCGGGGCCGGCGCGGTTCGAGGTGCTCGCCTCCCCCGACCGTGGCGAGGGGATCCGAGCCCGCCTCGGGCGCCTGCACCTGCCGCACGGGATCGTCGAGACCCCGCAGTTCATGCCCGTCGGCACGAATGCGACGGTCAAGGCGCTGGATCCCGGGGACCTGGACGCGGTCGGGGCCACGATCGTCCTCGCCAATACCTATCACCTCTACCTCCGGCCCGGTCATGAGCGGATCGAGCGGCTCGGCGGGCTCCACCGGTTCATGGGCTGGGATCGCCCCATCCTGACCGACTCGGGCGGCTACCAGGTCGTCTCGCTCGCCGATGCGCGGGTGGTGGACGAGGCGGGCGCGACGTTCCGGAGCCATATCGACGGCGCGACGCACCAGCTGACCCCCGAGAAGGCGATTGCCGTCCAGGAGGCGCTCGGCCCGGACATCGCGGTCGCGTTCGACCATCCGGTCTACCCCTCGTCGCCGCGCGAGGTGGTCGAGGACGCGATGGAGCGCACCCACCGCTGGGCGGCCCGGAGCCTCGAGGCGCATCGCCGGCCGGACCAGGCCCTGTTCGGGATCATCCAGGGCGGCGTGGACCCGGAGCTGCGCGAACGGTCCACCCGCTACGTCGCGTCGCTGCCGTTCGACGGGATCTGCATCGGCGGCCTCGCCGGCGACGAGACCCCGGTCCAGCGGGCGGACGCGCTCAACGTGGTGATCCCGCTCCTGGACGGCGACCCGAGGCCTCGCTACCTGATGGGCCTCGGATCGCCGGCGGACCTCCTCGACGCGGTGGCGCTCGGGGTGGACCTCTTCGATTCCGTCCTGCCCGCGCGCGTGGCCCGCAACGGCCAGCTGTGGATCCCCGGCGGGCGGCTGAACCTGAAGAACGCCGCCTTCCTGGATGACCCTCGACCGGTCCAGGAGGACTGTCCGTGCCTCCTCTGCACCCAGTTCTCACGGGCCTACCTGGCGCACCTGCTGCGCGCCCGGGAGCTGCTCGCGTACCGCCTCGCAACTTGTCACAACCTGACCTTCACCCTAGACTTCATGGCCAGGATCCGGTCCGCGCTCCGGGCCGGGACGTTCCCCGAATCGCTCGCCACCCTGCGGGCACGTGCCGGCCGGATGAGCCGTGGTGAAGTCGCGGTTGAGCCGGCGTGAAGCGCCATTCGATAGCCTCGTACCAGCGCGGAGGAACCCTCGATGGGCTCTCGAGACAGACCCAGCCGCGAAGCCAAGAAGAAGCCGAAGGACAAGTCCGGCCAGCCGAAGCTGCAGCCGCTCTCCGAGCCGCCGATGAACGTCGAGGTGTACCGGAAGCCGCGCAAGCCACGGGCGGACGAGGACGACAAGAACGAGGGCTGACCCGTCGCGCGGATCGGATGTCCGCTCCGTCGGCGTCCCCACTGACAGGAGCGTGACAGGACCATGGCGATGACGAGCGAGCGCAACGGCGAGCGGGCAACGGCGGAGCGGAGCAAGGCGGTGGACGCCGCGATCCTCGCCATCGAGAAGCAGTTCGGCAGCGGCTCGATCATGAAGCTCGGGTCGGCCGCCCGCCAGCAGGTCGACTTCATCCCCACCGGGTCGATTGCCCTCGACCTGGCGCTCGGGGTCGGCGGCATCCCGCGGGGCCGGGTCACGGAGATCTTCGGTCCGGAATCGTCCGGCAAGACGACGATCTGCCAGCACGTCATCGCCGAAGCCCAGCGGCGAGGAGGCGTGGCGGCCTTCATCGATGTCGAGCATGCGCTCGATCCGGGCTACGCCCGGGCCTGCGGCGTCAACGTGGATGAGCTCCTCGTCAGCCAGCCGGACACCGGCGAGCAGGCGCTCGAGATCACCGAAACGCTGATCCGCTCCGGCGGGATCGATGTCGTCGTCGTCGACTCGGTCGCCGCGCTCGTGCCGCGTGCCGAGATCGAGGGCGAGATGGGGGACTCGTTCGTCGGCATCCAGGCGCGCCTCATGAGCCAGGCCCTCCGGAAGCTGACCGGAGCCGTCAGCCGCTCGAACACGTCGCTCATCTTCACGAACCAGCTGCGCGAGAAGATCGGGGTGATGTTCGGCAATCCGGAGACGACGCCCGGTGGCCGGGCCCTCAAGTTCTACGCGAGCGTCCGGTTGGACATCCGCCGCATCGAGACGATCAAGTCCGGCACGGAGTCGGTCGGCAACCGGGTCCGGGTCAAGGTCGTGAAGAACAAGGTCGCCCCGCCGTTCCGGGTCGCCGAGTTCGACGTGATGTACGGCGAGGGCGTGTCGAAGGAAGGCGGCCTCCTGGACGTCGGTGTGGCGATGGGCGTCGTCGACAAGACCGGCTCGTGGTTCACGTTCCAGGACACGCGGCTCGGCCAGGGCCGTGAGGCATCGAAGGAATTCCTGAAGGCGAACGCCGCCATTGCCGCGACCATCGAGGGGATGATCCGGGGCAAGGTGAGCGAGGTGACGCTCCCGGTCGAGGGCATCGAGGAGGCCGAGTAGGGCCGGCGTGATGCGGCCCGCCCGCGGCGTTGTCGTCTGCCCTCGCCCGCTCACGCACCGCCGAGTGCGCTCGCGGTCGTGCTCGCCGACGCCTTGCGATCGGACCACTTGACGGCGCGTCTGGTGCGGCAGAGTCCGGCCGAGCGGCGGGCCCGGCGCGCCGAGATCGACGACCCGAACGCCGTCCTCGAGGCTGCGCTCCGGTTCCTCGAGGTCCGGCAGCGATCGGTGGCCGAGGTTCGGCGGCGCCTTACGAGAGCCGGCTATCGCGAGGATCTCGTGGCGGGCGTCATCGCGCGGCTCGGGGACCTCGGCATGCTCGACGACGAGGCGTTCGCCGCCCAGTGGGTGGAGTCCCGTGACCGGGCCCGCCCGCGCGGCGAGCGCGCTCTACGAGCTGAGTTGCGGTGGAAGGGTGTGGACGCGTCGACGATCGACCTGGCGATGATCGGGCGCGAAGGCGGCGGGGAACCGGATCCGGATGATGCCGCCGCCGATCGCTTCCTCGCCAGCGAGGCGCGAACTCTAGGCAGAATCGTCGATCCCCGCCAGCGCCGTAATCGTGCCTACGCGGCCCTCGCCCGCCGCGGCTTCGACGCCGACACCTCGACGCGTGCCATCCGCCGCGCCGAGTCGGCAGCCGTCGATGGATCGGAGGACCTCGGCGAGTAGGCGACCGAGAGACGAGCGTCACGCGGGCCGCATGGCTCTGGCGTCGAACGAGCGGGCCAGATTGAATGAACGGACGTGCTCCGGGACTCATGAAGGCAGAGCGCCAGATGGGCGCTCGGCAAGGAGCAGTGGCCGGTGCAGCGCGAGCTCGTCGAACGAGCGCAACGCGGTGACGCGGAGGCATTCCGGGAACTCGTCTACGACGTGGGACGGAAGCTTCATGCCCTCGCATATCGGATCCTCAGGGACGCCGATCGGGCCGAGGATGCGCTGCAGCAGGCGCTGATCCAGATGTGGGAGGGCCTCCCGGGCCTTCGTGATCCCGGCCGATTCGATGCCTGGAGCTACCGGCTCGTCGTGCACGCGAGCTACCGTGAAGCGCGCCGGGATCGACGGTGGATCGCGCGGGTTCGCGAGATCGGGTCCGAACCGGTCGGCGACGATCGCGTGACGTCGATCCTCGATCGCGACGAGGTCGAGCGGAGCTTCCGCCGTCTGTCGCCGGAACACCGAGCGGTCCTGGTCCTCCACTTCGTCATCGGCCTGCCTGTCCGGGAGATCGCCGACGTGCTCGGCATTCCGGTCGGCACGGCTGGATCCCGACTGCACTACGCGGCGCGGAGTTTCCGTGCCGCGTTCGAGGCCGACGCCCGGAGCGTCGTCGCCTGGAGGACCACGGCGTGAAGCGCGACAAGTGGCAAGACGAGCTGATGGCCAGATGGCTCGAGTCCGGGCCAGACGACGTTCCGTTCGCCCCGCTCGAAGCCGCTGTCGCGTACGCGCGCGCCCATCCCCGCAGGCGGTTCTCTGCCGCCGGCCTGTGGAGGATTGCCATGGATCGCATGCACGTAACTGACGTCACCCCGGTGGCGACGAGGGGAAGACGTTTCGGCGCGTTCGAGGCGGTGGCCGTCGTGGCCGTCGCCGTCATTGCCGTGGTCGGCGCAGCGTCGCTGCTCAACAACGACCAGTCCAGCCAACCCGCCGGGATCGGGTCCAACCCCACGTCGACGCCGACGGTTGCCCCGGCCACCCTGGCGCCGACGGACGTCGCGTTGCCGGTCCCCGTGGAGGTGACCGCGAGGTTCACCTGCTCGACGCTCTCGAACGGCTCCGAGGCCGCAGCAGGCGACGTCACGCAGTACCGTGGCGTCAAGCTCCGGTGCGCGGGCACGGCATCGGACCCGCGACTCAGCGGCACCGCCAACGTCGCCGTTAGCATCGACGAGCGGAAGGACGGCAGTGCGGACATCTGGGGCACAGGCTCGATCGGCGAGTCGGGGCGCGGTTGGCGCGGGACCTGGAGCGGGACGGTCGACGTCGGCTACACGACCCACCGGATCACCGGGGTGTACATCGGCACGGGCGACTACGAAGGCCTCCGGGTCCGCTGGACCCAGACCGGTGACGGAACGACGTTCGAGCTGACCGGGACGCTGGAGCGCACTGACACCCTTCCACCCAACGGTGCAACCGCTGTCAGGAGGAACGTCTGCAGCGTCTGGAGCAACGGTACCGAGGAGGTCGTTGGCGGCGTGACCCAGTACCGCGGCGTCATCCTCAAGTGCACCGGCGACGCGTCGGACCCGCGCCTCGCGGGTGCGATCGATGTGGTGGTGAACATCGATGAGTTCGGCGACGAGAGCGCCGCCTTGTGGAGCACTCCGACAATCACGACCAAGGACGGAGCCTGGGAAGGCTCGGAGCGCGGGACGGTGGACGTCGGCTACACCACGCACCGCCTGGAAGGGGTCCTCATCGGGTCGGGTGACTACGCCGGCCTCGAGTTCCGGTACACGCAGATTGGTGAGGATCCCTACATCATGACCGGGACCATCGGCCCGGCCCAGTAACGACCCGCCGGCAAGGATCGCTCGGCACGACGACGGAGCCCCGACCTTTACCACTACCGGACCGATCTCGGCCTGGTGGGTCTTGGCGACCGAACCCGTCGCCCCGGGAGCACTGGCGAACTGCCGGAGGCGGACCCACACGTTCGGTGGTGCGGTAGGGGGCGGGCTGATCCCGCCCCTACCTGATTGCGCCTACTCGACGCAGTGCCCGGGCCCGATGAGGCCCTTGTTGAACCGGTCGAGCGTCGTCGCCCAGGCCGTGACGCTCGCCTTGTCGGTTTTCGAGAGCCGCTTCCAGCTCGCAGCCGCGTGCGTCGTCAGGAAGGCATTTGCCGCCTCCGCGGCCGCCGCGACGGCCGATGCATCCGCGCCCGCGCTCACGTTGAGCTTGAGCCCCAGCAGCTGCGCCGCGAGGCGGTTGAGCCCGTTGGCGGCGCTGTCGGCCATCGCCAGAAGGTCGATCGCCTCCCCAGGCGTCGTCACGGAGACGGACGCCGCGCCATCGGGAGCCCCTAGCCAGATCGGCAACAGCGGCGACACCATGTCGTGCTGGGGGCCGGCGCCGGCGTGGGTCTTCCAGTAGCCGATCGTCAGCGTGCACCCGCCTGCAGGCACGTCGACACGGACGATGTGGGCGTCGCTCGCCGTGGCGCCTGTCGCCCGGGCCGTGAGCGTCGCCGTGTTCACGACCGAGCGGAGCCCCGTCGTCGTGTACGGACCGATGTCGAGGAGGTAGATGAGGGTGGTCGGGACGCCGCTCGCACAGACCGATCCGAGCGACCCCTGGAGCGAGTCGTCGACGTCGATGCAGTCGTCGACCTCGACCGTGCCTCCGGCCCTGAAGCTGATTGGCGCGGTAGCCGAGATCAGCTCGATGCC
>DATIUS010000025.1:0-14412 GCA_035466655.1 Candidatus Sulfomarinibacteraceae bacterium | reverse complement strand
CCGGGCGGCGCGGGCAGGGAATCCGGCCCCGTCGGCTAGACTCGGTTGCGTGGGAGCCGTGTTCGCCGCCAACTTCGTCCGCTTCCTCCTGATCGCCCTGGAGCTGCTCGTCATCGGGCGAGTCCTGCTGTCCTGGGTCGATCCGTCGGGACGGTCCGGTCTGGCCCAGTTCCTCGTCGGGGTCACTGAGCCGATCCTCGGCCCCGTGCGCCGCCTCCTGCCGAAGGGCGGCATGTTCGACTTCTCGCCGCTCATCGTCATCCTCGTGCTTGGAGCGGTCGTCCGGGCCCTGCCGTGACGCCGAGCGATGTCCGCGAGCTCCGGATTCCGGTCCGCGCCACGCCGCGGGCTGGTCGCGACTCGATCGACGGCGTCCGCGACGGTTGCCTGCTCGTGAGGGTCGCTGCGGCGCCCGCCGACGGCGCCGCCAACGAGGCCGTCCTGCGACTGGTGGCAGCCGAGGCCGGCGTCCCGCGGCGCGCGGTCCGGCTCGTGGCCGGCGCAGCGGGGCGGCGGAAGCTCGTTGCGGTCGACGGGGCAGACCGGGCCGCGCTCGTCGCTCGGTGGCCGGACCTCGGTGTATGATCGGCGCCCCGTACCGGCCAAACGTCGGCAGGGGCAGGGGGGCGATTGGCTCAGTCGGTTAGAGCGCGCGGTTCACATCCGCGAGGTCACTGGTTCGAATCCAGTATCGCCCACCACGCGAGCCACCCAACGGGGACCCGATCGGGTCCCCGTTTCGCATGTCGACGTCAGCCTCTGCGACGCGCGGCCCCACGGGGCCATCACGGCGCCCCCGATCGCACGGAGCGCCCCCGAGTGCACGGAGCGCGATCGATGCAATCGATCAACTGGCGCCCGACCATGCTCGTCAGACCGCCCGGGCCGCCACCCTGGGCCGCGGGAGCAGCTCGGTCGACGCCCGGATGATCGGCCGTAGCGATCACGGCGGGCGTGGCCGGGAGCAGCGCACGGCGCGTGGTTCCGGGTGAGGCGGTCGGGTGGCGCGCCGGACCCGAGGAACCGCGGGGCGAGCGCTCCCGGGGTTTCCGGCGGCGGTCGGTGGCAACGGCAAGGAATCGCGGCCGCCGCCGTCACGCCGGGGAACCCTGCCGCGTCAAACGGGGCAGGCGGGTGCGATGCCCGCCGGATCCTCCTCCAAGTCGAACGCCCCCGGGGCTGCCGGGGGCGTTCGACTGTCCGGCAACTGGCGCGCCGGTCCGTGTGAGTGCCGGGCCGGGGCCGAAGGTCCGGAGTCGGGTCAGGCCGTTTTTGACTCCGCCGCGATGCGGCGGAGGACCGCGGGGAGGATCCCGCCTTGCCGGTAGTAGCCCACCTCGATCGGGCCGTCGAGGCGGCAGTCGACCGTGAAAGTGATCGTGCCGCCCGTCCCGTCGTCCGTGGCGCGGACGGTGAGCCGGCTCCGGGCCGCCGGGCCGCCGGCGACACCCTCGATCGTGTACGTCTCGCGGCCGGTCAGCCCCAGGCTCGAGGCGGACTCGCCGGCGAGGAACTGGAGCGGCAGGATGCCCATGCCAACGAGATTGCTCCGATGGATCCGCTCGTAGCTCTCGGCGATCACGGCCCGGACTCCGAGCAGCAACGGTCCCTTCGCCGCCCAGTCGCGCGACGAGCCCGATCCATACTCCCTGCCGGCGAGGATCACGAGCGGGACGCCCTCGGCGGCGTACCGGGTGGACGCCTCGAAGATCGTCATCTCCGCCCCATCCGGGAGGTGGCAGGTGAACGGCCCCTCGCGCCCGCCGGCGAGCCGGTTCCGGAGTCGGATGTTCGCGAACGTGCCCCGGGCCATCACCTCGTGATGGCCTCGCCGGGCGCCGTACGAGTTGAACTCGAGCGGCGCGACCCCTCGCGCCTGGAGCCACTCGCCGGCGGGCGATGAGGCGGCGATCGAGCCGGCGGGGGAGATGTGGTCGGTCGTCACGCTGTCGCCGAGGGCCGCGAGCACGCGGGCGCCGGCGATCGCCTCGACCGGAGCCGGCTCGGCCGTCATCCCCTCGAAGAACGGCGGCCGGGCGATGTAGGTCGAGGCCGGATCCCAGGCGTAGCGGTCGCCGTCGGGGATCGGCAGCGCGCGCCAGCGCTCGTCGCCCTCGAAGACCGTGGCGTAGGTCGTCCGGAAGAGCTCCGGGTCGATGGCGTCGCGGATGACCGCCCGGATCTCGTCCGGTTCCGGCCAGATGTCGGCGAGGAAGACCGGCCGCCCGTCGTCGCCGATCCCGAGCGGCTCGGTCGTGAGATCCACGTCCACCCGGCCGGCCAGCGCGAACGCAACGACGAGCGGCGGCGAGGCGAGATAGCTCGCCCGGGCCAGGGGATGGATCCGGCCCTCGAAGTTGCGATTGCCGGACAGCACGGCCGCGGCCACCAGCTCATGCGCCTCGATCGCGTCGGCGACCGGTGCGTCGAGTGGGCCCGAGTTCCCGATGCAGGTCGTACAGCCGTAGCCCGCGAGCGCGAACCCGAGCTGCTCGAGCGGTGCCATCAGCCCGGCCGCCTCGAGGTAGGCGGTCACGACCTTGGAGCCGGGGGCGAGCGACGTCTTGACCGTCGGTCCGACCGTGAGGCCGCGTGCGACCGCGTTCCGGGCGAGCAGGCCGGCCCCGACCATGACCGTCGGGTTGGAGGTGTTCGTGCAGGACGTGATGGCGGCGATGACGACCGACCCGTGGCCGACCTCGCCTCGTTCGCCATCCATCTCGATCGGGATCGCCGCGGCCGGCGAATCCACGGGGCCCGCCTGGGGGAACGCGCCGTGGAAGTTGGCCGGCAGGGCCGGCAGGACGACCCGATCCTGTGGGCGGCGAGGCCCCGCGACCGACGGCATGACCGACGAGAGGTCGAGGGTGAGCTCGGCGTCGAACTCCGGCCCCCGGCCCGGCGCTCGCCACAGGCCCTGCTCCTTGGCGTACCGCTCGACGAGCGCCACGTGGTCCGCGGTCCGGCCCGTGAGACGGAGGTAGGCGAGGGTCTCGTCGTCGACGGGGAAGAGCGTCGCCGTCGCCCCGAATTCCGGGCTCATGTTGGCGATGGTCGCCCGATCGGCGAGGCTGAGGCCGGCCAGGCCGTCGCCGGCGAACTCGACGAACGTCTCGACGACGCCGAACTGGCGGAGCATTTCGGTGACGACCAGCACGAGGTCAGTCGCGGTCGAACCTCGCGGCAGCTGGCCGGTCAGGCGGACGCCGACGATCCGCGGCATCGGCTGGTAGAGCGGCTGCCCGAGGAGGACCGCCTCCGCCTCGATGCCCCCGACGCCGAAGCCGAGGACGCCGAGGCCGTTGATCATCGTCGTGTGCGAGTCGGTTCCGACGAGGGTGTCCGGGAAGACGAGCGGGCCTCGCGGGTCCGAGCGCTCCGTGACAACCGCGGCCAGGAACTCGAGATTGACCTGGTGGATGATCCCGGTGCCCGGCGGCACGACCCGCAGGTCGCGGAATGCCGTCTGGGCCCAGCGCAGGAGCTGGTATCGCTCGCCGTTCCGCTCGTACTCACGGGCGACGTTGACGGCGAACGCCCCCGGCGTCCCGAACGCATCGACCTGGACCGAGTGGTCGATCACGAGGTCGGCCGGGACGAGCGGGTTCACCCGCGCCGGATCGCCGCCCAGGTCCGCCATCGCGTCGCGCATTGCGGCGAGATCGACGATGGCCGGCACCCCGGTGAAGTCCTGGAGGACCACCCGCGACGGCATGAACGGCACTTCGGCCGTCCCCGCGGCTCCCGGGCGCCAGGCGGCGAGCCGCTCCACGTCCGCCGGCTCCACGATCCCGCCGCCGGCGTGGCGAAGCACGTTCTCGAGCAGGATCTTCAGTGTGATCGGAGCACGACCCAGGTCGATCCGATCGCCGATCGCCGCGAGGTCGTAGCGGTCGGGGAGACCCGGGCCGAGCGGCCGGCGGGCGCCGAAGGGGTCGTGGGTCGGCACGGGGTCGTTTCCTCGCTGTGCTGGATACACTCGTTGCGTGCAAGCGTACCGCGACCGGCTCGCCCGCCCCGCGGGGACGGCGGCGTGAGGGCCTGGCAGGACCCCGACGGTGCCGCCGAGCCGGCACCGACCGAGGACCCGACGCTCCGCGAGCTCCAGGATCGGGGGATCGACCTGGATCCCGCCCCACCCGGCCACCATCGCCACGGGGACGAGGTTCACGCCTCGGACCACGCCCACCCGCACGTCCACTCCGGCCCGGACGAGCCTCCCGTCATCGGGATCGTGGGCGCCGGCGCGGTCGGGACGGCCCTCGGCGTCGCACTCGACCGTGCCGGCTGGACGGTCGGCGCCGTGGCCTCCCGTGATCCTGCGCGGCGCGAGCGCTTCCGTTCCCTCGTCCCCGGCGCTCGAGCGTTCGCCGAGGCGACTGCGCTCCTCGACGAGGCCGAGCTGATCATCCTGGCCGTGCCCGATGACGCGATCCCGCGCCTCGCGGCAAGCCTCCGGATGTACAGCGGCCAGGCGATGATCCACACCTCCGGCGCCCTTGGCGCCGATGTCCTCGCGCCGGCGATGGCGGCCGGGACGCAGGTCGGTGCGTTCCACCCGCTCGTGGCGTTCGCCGACACTGAGCTCGCGGTAGGCGCCCTCCGCGGGGCGACCGTGGCCATCGAGGGCGACGACCAGCTCGCGGACCTCCTCGCCCGGATGGCGGACGCGCTCGGCGCCCATGCCGTCCGCCTGGTGCCGGGAACGAAGGCGGCCTACCACGCGGCTGCCGTGCTGGCGGCCGGCGGCTTCGTCGCGCTCCTCGACGCGATCGCGGAGCTCGGGCGGGTGGCCGGCCTGGACGAGGCCGGGTCGCTCGCGATCTACGGCCGGCTCGTCGAGCAGACCCTGGTGAATGCGAGGGCGCTCGGGATCGCGAGGGCGCTGACCGGCCCGATGACCCGCGGGGACGTCGGCACGCTCGACCGCCATCTCGCGACGCTTCGCGCCCACGCACCCGCGGTCCTGCCGCTCTACGTGGCCGCGGCGGAGCGGGAGGTGTCCCTGGCCGAGGGCCGGGGCGCGCTGGCACCGGACGTTGCCGCGGCAATGCGCCGTTCCCTTGCGCGGGAAGACTGACGCGATACCATACCGCCGTGGAGCACAGCATCGCCGCGAAGTACGCCGCGCGCCCGGTCGCCCGGTTCCCGCGATCGTCGCCCCGGATCCGTGAACGCCGCCTCGGGCTTCGATCGGCGATCGCCTTCCGCGCCACTGCGTGGCGGCCGACGGTCCTCCACCGCCCGGAGCAGACCGCCCTGGCACGGCTTCGCGCCGGTGCCCGATCCATCACCCCGACGCGAACGCGACGCCCGGCGACGGGTCGCCCGCACCCGGTGGTCTCGATGACCTGGTCGCGTTCCGTCCCGCAGGGACGATCGAGCGCCGCCGCGGCGCCGTGGCTCGCCTGAGGTCGACGACCGCCACTTCCGCCGGCGGAATCGTCGTTCGCCTCGACGGAGACCGTCCTTCGCTGGTCGTCGGCCTTCGCCGCCGCGATGGCGACCGGCACGGCGGGACCTGGACCCTGCCCAAGGGCACGCCCGATCCCGGTGAGACGATCGAGGAGACGGCCGTCCGCGAGGTCGAGGAGGAGACCGGCCTGCGTGTCAGGATCGTCGCTCCGTTGCCATCCATCGACTACTCGTTCGTCCAGGGCGGGGAGCGCATCCACAAGACCGTCCACTACTTCCTGATGCAGCCAGTCGGGGGCGACCTGGGACGCCACGACCGGGAGTTCGAGCGCGTCCGGTGGGCCCGGTTCGAGGATGCGCGGAGCCTCCTGACCTTCGACACCGAGCGAGGGCTGGTCGAGACGGCGGCGGCCGCGCTCGGCATCCTGGGAACGCCCCCAGCCGGCGGCGAGGTCGGCCCGGGTCCGGCAGTCGGGAGCGAGACGGGCGCCGGATGACCGACCCCGAGGCCGTGCCGCTCCACGAGACAGCACTCGTCGAGGTCCATCGCGCCCTCGGCGCCCGGCTCATCGAGTTCGGCGGCTGGCTGATGCCGGTCCAGTACGCCGGCATCCTCGACGAGCACCGCGCAGTTCGCGAGCGCGCGGGGCTGTTCGACCTGTCGCACATGGGCGAGCTCTTCGTGGAGGGCCCGATGGCCGGGGAGGCCCTCGCCGCCGCCGTCGTCACGGACCCGAGAACCCTCGCTCTGGGACGGGCCCACTACTCGATGCTGTGCGCGCCGGACGGCGGGATCATCGACGACCTCATCATCTATCGGCTCGCGGAAGAGCGGTTCCTCATCGTGGCCAACGCAGGAAACGCGCCGACCGTCTCCGACGAGCTCGCCGCTCGCCTGGACGGAACGGGAGTGCTCCTGGACGACCGATCGCTCGCGACGTCGCTCGTCGCGATCCAGGGCCCGGCGGCGGCCGGCGTCCTCGCCCCGCTGACGGACGTCGATCTCGGCGCGCTGCGCTACTACGGCATCGCCGATGGCAGCGTGGCCGGCATCCCGGCGCTCGTCGCCCGGACCGGGTACACGGGCGAGGACGGGTTCGAGGTCTTCGTCGACTGGGACCGCGGCCCGGAGATCTGGGCCGCGCTCGAGGCCGCCGGTCGCCCGGCCGGCGTGGCCCCGTGCGGGCTCGGGGCGCGTGACACCTTGCGCCTGGAGGCCGGCATGCCGCTCTACGGCAACGAGCTCGATCGTGCGACGAACCCGTTCGAGGCTGGTCTCGGTCGGGTCGTCAAGCTGGACAGGCCGGGCGATTTCGTCGGTCGTGATGCGCTCGACCGCGTTGCTCGCGACGGCATCTCCAAGCGGCTCGTGGGCCTGGTCGTGACCGGGCGGGGGATCGCCCGCCACGGGTATCCGGTCCTTCGGAACGGGCGACGCAGCGGGGTGATCACGAGCGGCACCCACTCGCCCACGCTCGGGCGGCCGATCGCCATGGCCTACGTGGCTCCGGACGACGGCGAACCGGGTACGATCCTCGAGGTCGAGATCCGCGATCAGGCCGTCCCCGCCGAGGTCGTGGTTCTGCCGTTCTACAAACGGAATCGTTGAGCCGGGGCTCGGCCCCGAGTTGCCTGGTCGTCCACCGAGGACCGCGGCGACGCCCGGCAAGCCATCGTCCGAGGATGGAGGAACCGCCAGCCATGGCCCCGACGGAGCTGCGCTACACGAAGGACCACGAATGGATCCGCGTCGAGGGCGACACGGCCACGATCGGCATCACCCCGTACGCGGCGGACCAGCTTGGCGACGTCGTGTTCGTCGATCTGCCGGCCACCGGCCGGACCCTCGAGCAGCACGCGACGTTCGGGGTCGTCGAATCCGTGAAGGCGGTCAGCGACCTGTACGCACCGGTCGGTGGTGAGGTCATCGAAACGAACGCGGACCTGGGGACCGAGCCCGAGCTCGTGAACAAGGACCCATTCGGTGGCGGCTGGATGATCCGGCTCCGGCTCGCGGATCCCGGCCAGGTCGCCGGCCTGCTCGATGCCGCAGCCTACGAAGCGCTCATCGCCGTGGCCTGACGGGGCATCGAGGCCCGGCCGACCCGAGACTGCCCGCAAGATTCCCGCCGACCGTGCCGTCCGGCAGGTTGACGCGGGGGGCTCGGATGTCAATGATAGGCGCGCCGTGCGGCCGGTCCTCGGTTCGCGGCTGGAGGCGCACCCACGCGCGACGCACGTGGATCGAGGAGGATCCACCCGGGCAGGTCCCGCACCGATGGGGTGCGACCACTCGTCGTGGACGCTCCCCGCGCACACGGCGTCCACGCTACCATCGCGACAACGCGGTGAGCCGCGTGTGCGACCCACCCATTCCGGGCGCTTCGACACAGGAGTCGGCCCGCCCGTGCAGCCGAAAGGATGGCAGATGTTCCAGAAGAAACTGACGGCGACCATAATGGCCGTCGCGCTCATCGTCTTGGCCTGTGGCGGCACCGCCAGCCAGGCTCCAGCCTCAGAAGGACCGGCTGCGAGCACTGAAGCAACGGCTGCTCCGACCGAGAACCCCCTCGCCGATGAGCAGGTCCTCCGCATCGACCTCGGCAGCGAGCCCCCGACGCTCGACCCGTCGATGGCCCAGGACTCGAACTCGATCGCCGTGCTCAACGGCATCAACCGGCCGCTGATGTACTTCGACAAGGACCTCAAGACCGTCCCGGCCCTCGCCGAGACGGCCGACGTCAGCGCTGATGCGAAGACGATCACCTTCACGCTCCGCGATGCGCAGTACTCGAACGGCGACACGATCGTCGCTGGCGACCTCGTCTACTCGTGGAAGCGACTCCTCGACCCGCGCCTGGCCGCCCCGTACTCGTACGTGATGGGCCCGGTCGCCGGCGCCAACGACCTTCTCGGCCTCCAGGGCAAGGAAGGCCTGACGGACGCCGAGGCCGAGGCGGCGATGGACAAGCTCGGCGTGGCTGCGCCGGACGACAAGACGTTCGTCGTGACGCTCGCCAGCCCGGCGACCTACTTCCTCACGATCGCGGCCCTGTGGGTCACCGTCCCGCTCCAGCAGTCGTGGGTCGAGACCCCGAACTTCACCGAGGCCGAGAACTACGTCAGCTCCGGCCCGTTCAAGCTGGAGTCCTGGGAGCACACCAGCAAGCTGACGATCGTCCCGAACGAGACGTGGTACGGCCAGAAGCCGACCCTCACCCGGGTCGAGTTCTCGATGCTCAACGACCCGGCCGCGGCCCAGGCCGCGTACGAGGCCGACGAGCTCGACATCGTCCTGACCCCCTCCGAGGAGGTCCAGCGCGTCAAGGCGGATCCGATCCTCGGCGCCGAGCTGCAGATCATCTCCGGCCTGTCGACCAACCCGTACTACGGGTTCAACACGCAGGACAAGATCACCGGGAACAAGCACTTCCGGATCGCCCTGACCCAGGCCGTCGACAAGGAGACCTGGCTGAACACGGTCGGCGGCGGCACGGGCGTCATCGCCAACAGCTTCATCATGCCGGGCATCCCGGGCGCGGACCCGGACCTGAACCCCTACCCGTTTGACCTCGATTCCGCGAAGGCCCACTTCGCCGAGGCCCTCAAGGAGCTCGGCTACGCGTCGGGCGCGGACATTCCCAAGCTGACCTTCGGCTTCAACTCCGGGGCCGGTCACGAGAACACGGTCGCGTTCCTCGCCCAGGCGTGGAGCGACGCGTTCGGGCTCACGTTCGACCAGCAGGGCTCCGAGTTCGCCACCTTCCTCCAGCAGCGCCACGCCGGGGCCTACCAGATCTCCCGGAACGGCTGGGGCGCCGACTACCCGCACGCGAGCAACCAGCTCGACGGTCTGTTCACGTGCGGCGGCGGCAACAACGATGAGCAGTACTGCAACCCCGAGTTCGACAAGCTCGTCCAGGACGCCGCAGTTGAGCCGGACCAGGACAAGCAGGTTGCGCTCTACAAGCAGGCCCAGGAGATCCTGATGGGCGACGCGGTCATCATCCCGTTCCGCTGGCGGGCCGCGCCGTTCGAGATCAAGCCCTGGGTATCCGGCCTCCAGATCACCCCGCAGTACGCGGTGGTGCCCGGCGACCAGTTCTACGAGACCATGCAGATCCTCAAGCACTAGGAACACGCGCGTCCTTCGGACGACGACGCAGGTGGGCCGGCTCGAGGGCCGGCCCACCTGCTATCTTCCCCTCCTGCCGATCCACCTGGCTGCCTGAGGGATCCGAACGTGGCGACCTATCTCATCCGCCGGTTCCTTTGGATCATCCCCGTCCTGTTCGTCGTGTCCGGCATCACGTTCGCGCTCATGCACGCCGTGCCCGGCGGGCCGTGGACCGGCGAGAAGCACCTCCCGGCAGCCACGGAGGCGCGTCTGAACGAGAAGTACGGCCTGGATAAGCCAATCTGGGAGCAGTACGTGAACTGGGCCGGCGGGATCGTGACCCGGTTCGACTTCGGCCCTTCCTATAAGTACGTGGATCGCACCGTCAACGACATCATCGGCGACGGGGTCGGGACGACCGTTCAGCTCGGGCTCATGGCATTCCTGCTCGCGGTCTTCGTCGGGATCCCGCTCGGCATCTTCGCCGCGCTCGGCCATAACAAATGGCCGGACTACCTCTCGACGGCGATATCCGTGGTCGGGATCGCGACGCCGAGCTTCGTCCTGGGCATCCTCCTGATCGTCATCTTCAGCGTGAACCTGCGCTGGTTGCCGACGAACGGCTGGGACGAGCCCAAGCAGTGGGTCCTCCCGACCATCGCCCTGGCCGGCTTCCCGATCTCGCAGATCGCGCGGTACACGCGCGCGTCCATGCTCGAGGTCACGCGACGCGACTACATCCGGACGGCGCACAGCAAGGGCGTGACCAACACCTCGGTCGTGACGCGCCACATGATCCGGAACGCGCTCATCCCGGTCGTCACGATCCTCGGCCCGATCCTCGCCTTCCTCGTGACCGGCTCCTTCATCATCGAGCGGATCTTCTCGATCCCCGGCATGGGTCGCTTCTACATCCAGTCGATTGCGCAGCGCGACTACGGCCTGCTCATGGCGATGACGCTCATCTACGCGTTCGCCGTGGCCTTCCTGAACCTCGTGGTCGACGTGCTCTACGCGTACATCGACCCACGCATCCGCTACAGCTGAGAGGGAGCGACCCGCAATGGCCACGAACACGTCAGCGATCGACGCGGGTGCGATCTCCGGGAAGAAGGTCGTGGGCCCGTGGCGTGAGGCCTTCGGCCGGCTGCTGCGAAACCGCCTCGCCGTCGTCGGCCTGATCCTCGTCATCCTGGCGTTCACGATCGCGATCTTCGGGCCATTGCTCGCGCCGTACCCGTACCAGGCCCAGGACCTGAAGGCGGTTCTCGCCAACGGCGGGCGGCCGGCCCAGCCCGGCATGGCCGGACATCTCCTCGGGACCGACGTGCTCGGTCGCGACCTGTTCAGTCGCCTCCTCGACGGGGCGCAGATCAGCATGACGGTCGCGATCGTCGTCCAGGTCGTCGTCCTGGGCATCGGCGTGCCGGTCGGGGCGATCGCCGGCTGGTTCGGCGGCCGCTGGGACACCTACCTGATGCGGCTGACGGACGTCATCTACGCGTTCCCGGACCTGCTGTTCATCATCCTGCTCTCGGTCGCGTTCCGGGAGACCGTCTTCGGCCAGGCCCTGAACGGGCTCTTCCTCGTCTTCTTCGCGATCGGCCTCACCTCGTGGGTCACCGTCGCCCGGCTCGTCCGGGGCCAGCTCCTCTCGCTCAAGGAAACGGAGTTCGTCGAGGCGGCGCGGGCGATCGGCGTCGCGGACCGACGAATCATCCTGCGCCATCTGATCCCGAACGGCCTCGGGCCGATCATCGTCGCGGTGACCCTCGGCATCCCGGGTGCGATCCTGTCCGAAGCGACCCTCGCCTACATCGGCGTCGGCGTCCAGCCACCGCGAGCGTCGTGGGGAAGCCTCGTCGCCGAAGGGCAGAAGTACGTTCGCGGCGACAGCCACCTCGTGATCTTCCCGGCGCTTGCCATCGCTCTCGCGCTGATCAGCTTCACCTTCCTCGGTGATGGCCTCCGCGACGCCCTCGATCCGAAGCTGAAGGGGAAGCAGTAGTGGTAGCCGAGACCGGCGCAACGGACGAGGCACCGTCGGTGATCGACCTCCCACCGGGCGGCCCGTCTGCCACCCGGGCCCTCGCCGGGACGGCGCGGACCCGCCCGGACGGGAGCCCGGCACCGCTCCTCGAGGTCACGAACCTGTCGACTCACTTCTTCACCCGGGATGGCGTCGTCCAGGCGGTGGACAACGTGAGCTTCGAGCTCGGGTATGGGGAGACGCTCGGCCTGGTCGGTGAATCCGGCTGCGGCAAGAGCGTGACGGCGCTGTCGATCACCCGGCTCGTGCCCGATCCACCCGGGAAGATCGTGAGCGGGCAGATCTCGTTCGACGGGATCGACGTCCTCAGCCTCAGCGACGGCGGCATGCGACAGCTCCGCGGCAAGGAGATCGGGTTCATCTTCCAGGACCCGCTGACCAGCCTCAACCCGACGCTGACGATCGGCTACCAGATCGCAGAATCCATTCGGGAGCACCTGAAGCTCTCCAAGAAGGCGGCCGACGACCGCGTCGTTGAGCTGCTCGGCAAGGTCGGCATCCCCCGGGCGCGGGAGCGACTGGGCGACTACCCGCACCAGTTCTCGGGCGGGATGCGCCAGCGGGTCATGATCGCGATCGCCCTGTCGTGCGACCCGAAGCTCCTCCTCGCCGACGAGCCGACGACGGCGCTCGACGTGACGATCCAGGCCCAGATCCTCGAGCTCATCAAGACGCTCTCCCAGGAGTTCCGGACCGCCGTCCTCCTGATCACCCACGACCTCGGCATCGCCGCCGGGATGTGCGATCGGATCAACGTCATGTACGCCGGCCGGATCGTTGAGACCGGGACGGTCGACGAACTGTTCGAGCGGCCGCAGATGCCGTACACGTGGGGCCTCCTCGATTCGCTCCCGCGCCTCGACGACAAGCGCGGAGCGAGGCTGCGCTCGATCGAGGGGATGCCGCCCCTGCTCATCAACGTTCCGGACCACTGTCGGTTCTCGCCTCGCTGCGTGTACGCGCACGACGTCTGCCTCGAGGACGAGCCGGAGCTGAGTTCGCGCGAGGGGGCAGGACACCAGGCCCGCTGCTGGGCGACCGAACCGAAGGGATGGATCAAGTGACCGCGTCGCTCAGCGGGTCCACGCCGGCGCCGCAGCCCCACGATCCCCGAAACATCGTCGAGGTCGAGGGCCTGAAGGTCTACTTCCCGATCCGGTCCGGGATCTTCCAGACCCAGGTCGGGACCGTGAAGGCGGTGGACGGCATCTCGTTCCAGATCCGACGCGGGGAGACGCTCGGGCTGGTGGGCGAGTCCGGCTGCGGCAAGAGCACGACGGGACGGGCGATCATCCGCCTCCGCGAGCCCACGGCAGGCTCCGTCCGGTTCGACGGCGTCGACCTCCTCAAGACGACTTCGACGGAGCTCCGCCGGCTCCGGCGCCGGATGCAGATCATCTTCCAGGACCCGTACGGATCCCTCGACCCGCGGTTCACCGTCGGGTCGACGATCGCCGAGCCGATCGAGACCCACAACCTGGCGCAGGGCGCCGAGAAGGAGGCGCGAGTCAAGGAGCTGCTCAAGCTCGTCGGGCTCAACCCGGACTACGTGAGCCGCTACCCGCACGAGTTCTCGGGCGGGCAGCGCCAGCGCATCGGGGTTGCCCGCGCCCTCGCGGTCGAGCCGGAGTTCATCGTCTGCGACGAGCCGATCTCGGCGCTCGACGTTTCGATCCAGGCGCAGGTACTGAACCTGCTGACCGACCTGCGCGAGATGCTCGGCTTGACCTACCTCTTCATCGCCCACGACCTGTCGGTGGTGAAGCACATCAGCGACCGGGTCGCGGTCATGTACCTCGGCAAGATCGTCGAGCTCGGACCGCCCGGACAGATCTACGCGGGACCGGGCCACCCGTACACGCGAGCGCTCCTCTCCGCCGTGCCCGTCCCGGACCCGGTCTCGGAGCGGAAGCGGCGGCGGGTCATCCTGAAGGGCGACGTGCCGAGTCCGGCCAACCCGCCGTCGGGCTGCCGGTTCCACACCCGGTGCTGGCTCTACGAGCGCCTCGGGAAGCCCGAGAACTGTCGGACGGTCGATCCCGAGCTGCGCGTGATCAACCCGGCCAACCCCGAACACGGTGCCGCCTGCCACTACGCGGAGGAGGCGCTCAAGACGGACGTCGGCGTTGCCCACCTCACCGACACGCACACGCGCCGTGGGACACCGGCCTCGGCACTCGCGACGCTCCCCGAATCGGCGAAGACCGGCGGCGAGGCGACCCAGCCCGCGATCGTGCAGTAGCCCTCGCCCCGCGAGCCCGCGCCCCGCGGAAGCCCGCGCCCCGCGGAAGCCCTCGCCCAGCGCAGGGATGGCTCCGGCTCGTCGTGCGAGGCGGGTCAGCGGGCGGGCGTCGTCTCCGGTCGCGACGACGCGAAGTGGCACGCGGTGAGGTGATCGGCCGCCCAGGGCCGGTTCCCGCCTGACAGCTCCGGGACATCCGTCGCGCAGATCTCCGGCTCGCCCAGCTGCGCGCGCAGCGGGCAGCGCGGGTGGAATCGGCAGCCGGACGGCGGGTTCAGCGGCGAGGGGACGTCGCCGGCGAGAATGACCCGCCTCCTCACGAGCGTCGGATCCGGGATCGGGATCGCCGACATGAGCGCCTGGGTGTACGGGTGCTGGGGGTCGGTGAAGCAGGCGTGGCGATCCGCCAGCTCCGCGATCCGCCCGAGGTACATCACAGCGACCCGGTCGCTGATGTGCTCGACGACACCCATGTTGTGGGCCACGAAGACATACGTCAGCCCGAGCTCGCCCTGGAGACCCTTCAACAGGTTCAGGACCTGGGCCTGGATGGAGACGTCCAGCGCCGAGACGGGCTCGTCGCAGACG
>DATIUS010000024.1:0-10465 GCA_035466655.1 Candidatus Sulfomarinibacteraceae bacterium | reverse complement strand
GCCGTCGCTCGTGTCGACGGTCAGCGAGCCGGCGGCGGCGAGCGGCAGGTCGTACTGGCTGATCTGGTAGCCCTTCGGCAGGTCCGGCTCGGGGAAGTAGCGGTAGTCGTCCGAGGTCTCCTTGACCCGCATGCGGTACGTCTCGCCGCGGTCGTCCGACCAGCCGCGGGTCTCCTGGACGAGCTCGCCGCCGGCATCGAGGACCGCCGCCTGACGCTCGATCTCGAAGGTGATCGCCCGCTCCACGGACCGGAACGAGTTCATGTTCTTGACCTCGACCCGGGTCCCGAACGGCTCCGTGCCCCGCGGCCGGAGCGAGACGTTGGCCTCAACGCGCATCTGGCCCCGCTCCATGTCGGCGTCCGAGGCGCCGATCGCCCGGAGCAGCATCTGGAGCTCCTCGGCGTAGCGGCGGGCCTGCTCGGCCGTCCGGACGTCCGGCTCTGTGACGATCTCCATGAGCGGCACGCCGGAGCGGTTGAAGTCGACGAGGCTGAGCCGTTCCCCGTTCGGGCCGGGCGCGTGGACGAGCTTCGCCGTGTCCTCCTCGAGATGCGCACGCGTGATCCGGACCGTGAACGGGCCGTCGCTCGTGTCGACGGTCAGCGAGCCGGCGGCGGCGAGCGGCAGGTCGTACTGGCTGATCTGGTAGCCCTTCGGCAGGTCCGGGTAGAAGTAGTTCTTGCGATCCCAGCGGGTCGCGTCGGGGGTGCGGGCGCCGATCGCGGCCCCCGTCGCGAGGACGAGCTCCACGGCTCGCCGGTTGATGACCGGGAGCGCGCCCGGCAGGCCCAGACAGACCGGGCAGGCATGGGTATTCGGCGCGGCGCCGTCATAGGCCGTCGAGCAGCCGCAGAACATCTTCGAGGCGGTCCTGAGCTGGCAGTGGACCTCGATGCCGATGACCGCCTCGTAGCGGTCCAGGGCGGCGGAGGCTGCGGCACTCATGGCGGACGGCATGGCGGGAGTGTCGCACAGGGGCCCGGACGCGCGCGGGAGCGGTTCGCCGGGTCAGGCCTCGACGGCGAGAGCGACGGCGTCCTTCCCGGACAGCGCCCGGCCGGCGGCGGACGCGGCTTCGTACGCGGCCGCGGTCATGGCCTCCCGGAGCCGCGCCTCGTACGCCCGGAACTCCGGTTCCTCGTCGAACGCCATCGCCGCACGGGCGGCTTCGCGCAGCGTGGCGGCCGCGCCGAGGAGCCGCGCCGCACGGTCGTACCGGCCCTGATCGATGTCGATGAAGGCGATGTTCTCGAGCTGGTTCGCGACCGCGCCCCGGTGTCCCAGGTGGACCCAGCCGGCGATCGTTGCACCGTAGAGCGCGGTCGCCTCGTCGGTTCGGCCCCCGCGGCGGAGGGCATGGGCGAGGTCGCTCTTCGAGGCGAGCTCCAGGCGATCGTCGCCGAGCTCCATGTACCGCTCGATCGCCACGCCGAACGATGCGACCGCGCCGTCCGTCTCGCCCAGCCGGCCGAGCGCCCGGCCCTGGGCCATGGCGACCGCCGCGATCGCGTACGGGCTCCCCGATCGCTGTGCGGCCTCGGCGCCGCGCCGGATCGACCCGAGGCCGCCGTCCGGATCGAACGCGCCGAAGCTTGCGCCCCCGAACGCGTAGGCCATCGCGACGAGCCACCACTGTCCGGTCCGCTCGCCACGCTCGAACACCCGCTCGAACCAGGCCCGGACCTCGGCGCCGCGATCGCCCGCCTGGCCTGCGAAGACGGTCGACACCGCCATGCCCGCGCAGGCGAACAGCTCTGCCGTCGCGTCACCGCTCGCCTCAGCGAGCGTGACCGCCTCCTTCGCCCACTCGAGCGCGACGTGTCCGCGGCCCGACATCGCCCACAGCCGGGCAGCCTCGCCCATGAGTCGCGCGGCCAGGGCCTGGTCCGCCGCGCTGACGACGTCACTGCCGCGGACGGTCCGCCGGGCGATCTCGATCGCAGTGACGATCCGTGCGTCGTTGTCCTGCGACATCACCCGGGAGGCCCAGTAGCCGAGCAGGGCGGAGGCCATCCGGACGGCCTCCCACGGCCACGCCTCCAGGCCCCACTCGAGCGCGGCGATGAGGTTCTCCTGCTCGCCGTCGAGACGGTCGAGCCAGTCGACCATGTGCGGCCCGTGGAGCGGATCCTGGCTGGCGGCCGCGAGCGCCGAGAAGGCGGCGAAGTGCCGATCGGCGACCGCTCCGACCTCGCCTGCCGCGATCAGCTTCTCGCGCGCGTACTGCCGGATGGTCTCGAGCATGCGGTACCGGGTCGTCGTTCCGCGATCCACCTGGACGAGCGACCGGTCGACCAGTCGCGTCAGGCCGTCGACGGCCTCGATCTCGTCGAGCGGCCGATCTTCGTCGCCGACGACGGACACGGCCATCGCCGCGGTCCAGCCGCCGACGAACACGGACAACCGCCGGAGCAGGCGCCGGTCATCCTCGGTGAGCAAATCCCAGCTCCAGTCGATGAGGGCGTGCAGGGTCTGCTGGCGCGGCACGGCGGTGCGCCGGCCGCCGGCCAGGAGGCGGAACCGGTCTCCGAGCCGCTTCGCGATGTCGTCCGGCGACATCGCCGACACGCGGGCGGCGGCGAGCTCGATCGCGAGCGGGATCCCGTCAAGCCGACGGCAGATCTCCGAGATCGAGGCCACGTTGCCCTGGCCGAGGGTGAAGCCGGGGTCCACGGCGGCCGCGCGCTCCACGAACAGGCGCACGGCCTCCGTGCTCGCCGCGGCGGCGAGGTCCACGTCCTCGTCCTCCATCCCGCCCGACCGGCCCAACCCGCCCAACCCGATCGCCGGGCAGGACAGCGACTGCAGCTGCAGGACGGCCTCGCCCGGCACCGTGAGCGCCTCTCGGCTGGTCGCGAGGATCCGGAGCCGGGGCGCGGCGGCGAGGAGCCGCTCGGCGACGGCGGCGACACCGTCCACCAGGTGCTCGGCGTTGTCGAGCAGCAGGAGCACGTCCTTGTCGGCGAGGAAGCTGGTGACGATCGCCATCGTCGGGACGCCCGGGACTTCGGGGGCACCCAGGGCTCGGGCGACCTCGGACGGGATCTGGGACGGGTCCGTGATCGGCGCGAGCTCCGCGAGCCAGGCCCCGTCGGCGAAGCCGTCCGCGACGCGCCCGGCTGCCTCGAGCATGAGCCGCGTCTTGCCCGTCCCGCCGACCCCGATGAGGGTCACGAGCCGATGGCGTGCCAGGAACGCCTCGACCTCGGAGACCTCCTTCTCGCGCCCAACGAAGCTCGTGAGCTGGAGGGGGAGGTTCGAGCGGCGGGTGCTCAGCGAGCGAAGCGGCGGGAAGTCTCGCGGGAGGTCCGGCACTTCGACCTGGAAGACCTGCTCGGGCCGGTCGAGGTCGCGCAGGCGATGCGACCCGAGGTCGCGGAGCTCCACCTCGGCGGGGAGCCGGTCGCGAGCGAGGACCGCCGCGACCGCGGAGCAGATGACCTGTCCGCCGTGGCCGATCGCGAGGATCCGGGCCGACCGGTTCAGCGCCGGCCCGAAGTAGTCTCCGTCGCGGGACTCGGCCGTCCCGGCGTGGAGCGCCATGCGGACTCTGAGCGGGCCCGTCCTGCCCCAGGAGGCATCCCGGAGGGCGCGCTGGACGGCCAGCGAAGCCCCGACGGCCACGGCCGGGTCGTCGAAGACGGCGAGCAGGCCGTCGCCGGTCGTCTTGATGACCGTGCCGCTCGCGCCCTCGATCACGTCCCGGAGGAGCCGGTCGTGCAGCGCGAGCGACGCGCCCATCTCGGCCGCGTGCTCCTCCCAGAGGCGGGTGCTCCCCTCGATGTCGGTGATGAGGAACGTCGAGAGCCCCGCCTCTCCCATTCCCCTCGCGCCTGATGCCGTCGGGACGGACGGTTCGATCATCACGCGTCAGGCAGTCCCGGTCCGGCAGCGCTCGACGAACCGGCCGATCCGGCGGAGCGCCAGTTCCAGCTGCTCGTAGCTCGTCGCATAGCAGGCTCGCACGTGGCCCTCGCCGGACGGCCCGAAGGCGCCGCCGGGGACGACGGCGACGTGCTCCTCCTCGAGGAGGCGGCGCGCGAAGGTCTCCGAATCCAGGCCGGTCGAGGTGATCCTTGGGAAGGCATAGAAGGCGCCGCGCGGCTCGAACGTCTCGAGCCCGATCTCGTTGAAGCCGTCGACCACGAGGCGCCGGCGCCGGTCGTACTCGGCGAGCATCCGCTCCACATCCGGCTCGCCCTCCTCGAGGGCCACGAGCGCGGCGTCCTGGGCCATCGTCGGCGCCGACATGATCCCGTACTGGTGGACCTTGACGATCCCCTCGAGGATGCCCGCCGGCGCGGCGAGCCAGCCGATCCGCCAGCCCGTCATCGCGTAGGCCTTGGAGAAGCCGCCCATCAGGATCGTCCGATCCCGCATCCCCGGCAGCGACGAGAACGCCCGGTGGGTGTACGAGCCGTATGCGAGCCGGTCGTAGATCTCGTCGCTGTAGACGAGCAGGTCGTGGCGCTGGGCGATCCGCGCCAGCTCATCCTGGATCCCCGGCGTGAGGACGGCGCCGGTCGGGTTGCACGGGTAGCCGAGGAACAGCGCCTTTGTCCGCGGCGTGATCGCCGCCTCGACGGCCGCCGGGTCGAGCGCGAAACCGTCCTCGAACCTCGTCGGGACGTGGACGGCGACGCCGCCGGCAAAGACGATCGCCGGGACGTACGCCACGTAGGACGGCTCGTGGAGGATCACCTCGTCGCCCGGGTCGCAGGTCGCGCGGAGGGCGAGATCCACCGCTTCGGACGCCCCGACGGTGATGAGCAGCTCCGTCGCGGGGTCGTACCGGACGCCGTAGCGCCGCTCGAGGTGGGCGGCCAGCGCCCGGCGCAGCTCGACCGTCCCGTAGTTCGAGGTGTAGTGCGTCCGGCCCTCGCGGAGCGCCTCGACGCCGGCCTCCACGACCTGGCGGGGCGTGTCGAAGTCCGGCTCCCCCACCCCGAGGCTGATGACGTCGGTCATCGTGGCGAGGATGTCGAAGAACTTCCGGATGCCGGACGGCGGGACTGCCCGGACGCGCTGCGACAGCGCGCGCTCGGCGAGCGGCGGACGGGGTTCGAGCGTCATCGCGCGAGCGCCGCGGCGCGGTCGGCCGGCGCCGGGCCGGCCGGGTCGTCCGCGTCTGCGAGCCCCGCTGGCTCCAGGCCTCGCCAGGTCGCCGCTGCCGTGAGCCCTTCGTACGCCCGGGCGGCGCGGAAGAGCATCAGCTCGCTCCATGCCGGCCCGATCAGCTGGAGGCCCACCGGCAGCCCGTCGGACAGCCCGCACGGGATCGACACGCCGGGCAGGCCGGCCATGTTCACCGGCAGCGTGCAGGCATCGGACAGGTACATCGCCACCGGGTCGGCGATCTTCGCCCCGAACCGGAAGGCGACCGACGGCGAGGTCGGGGCGACGAGCGCGTCGATGCCCGAGGCGAAGACCTCGTCGAAGTCGCGCTTGATGAGCGTCCGGACCTTCTGCGCCTTGAGGTAGAAGGCGTCGTAGTAGCCGGCCGACAGCGCGTACGTGCCGAGCATGATCCGCCGTTTCACCTCCGCCCCGAAACCCTCGCCGCGGGTCGCAAGGTAGTCCTCGATGAAGTCGGCGCCGTCGAGCCGGCGCGAGTGCCCATAGCGGATGCCGTCGTAGCGGGCGAGGTTGGCCGACGCCTCCGCCGGGGCCACGATGTAGTACGTCGCGAGCCCATAGTCGGTGTGCGGGAGGCTGACGTCCTCGACGGTCGCCCCGGCCCCCTCGAGGACGCTGACGCCCACGCGGATCAGCCGCTCGACGTCCGGGTCCATGCCGGCGACGAAGTACTCGCGCGGCAGTCCGAATCGCTTGCCCCGCAGCCAGCCGACGGCCTCGTCGTCCGATTCCGGCAGGGCGAGGAGCTCATCCGGGACCGGGACCGGCGCGGACGTGGAGTCATGGGCATCGCGACCGGCGACCGCATGGAGGAGCGCCGCCGCATCCCGCGTATCGCGGGCAAGCGGGCCGATCTGGTCGAGCGACGAGGCGAACGCCACGATCCCGTAGCGGCTGACCCGGCCATAGGTCGGCTTCATCCCGACGATCCCGCAGAGCGCCGCCGGCTGGCGGATCGAGCCGCCGGTGTCCGTGCCGAGGGCGAGCGGGACGTGGTAGGCGGCCACAGCGGCCGCCGAACCCCCGCTGCTCCCACCCGGGACCGTGTCCAGGTCCCACGGGTTGCTGACGGGCCCATACGCCGAGTACTCATTGGACGAGCCCATCGCGAACTCGTCCATGTTCGTCTTGCCGAGGAGGACCGCACCGACGGTCCGGAGACGCTCGACGATGTGCGCGTCGTACGGGGCCACGTACCCGGCGAGGATCCGCGAGCCCGCCGTGCACTGGCCGCCCTCCACGGAGATGAGGTCCTTGAGGCCCACCGGGATGCCGTGGAGCGGGTGGAGGGCGTCGAGCGCCGCCGTGCCGTGGCGCCGCGCGGCGGCCAGGCGGTCGTCCGCAGCGTCCGCCTGGGCGAGCGCACCCGCGCGATCGATGACGAGCCAGGCGTTCAGCGCACGGTTCTGCCGCTCCGCCACCTCGAGGTGCGCCTCGGTGATCGCCCGCGACGAGGTCTCGCCGGCGCGCAGGAGCGCCGCCATCTCGTGGGCGAAGCGGCGGGTCGGGTCCGTCCCGGTCATGAAGCGCGAGCCACCGCGGGGATCACCCGGCCTCCCCGCCGAGGATCGGTGGCACGACGATGAAGTCGCCCTCGCGGACCGGCGCGTTTCGGAGCACGGCCTCCTGGGGAAGTGACGAAGTCGCCACGTCCTCGCGGAGGATGTTCTCCAGCTCGATCGTCTGGGCCGTCGGCGGGATCGCGTCGGTGTCCAGCTCGGCGAGCTTCGCGTACTGGTCGAGGATGTGGTTGAGCTGGCCCTGGAGCCGGTCGAGCTCGCCGGACGTCATGCCGAGCCGGGCGAGGTGCGCAACGTGCTCGACGTCCGAGCGGGAGAGTTCAGCCACGGCGGGATCATAGCCGAGCGGCCCGGGCGTCCCGGTACGATGGTCGCCGTGACCGACCGCCCGACGCGCACCGCCATCCGGCCGATGACCCCGGCCGACGTCGGCCCCGCCGCCGACGCGATCCTGCGCGCGGACTGGGGCGACCGTCGAAGCTGGTTCGAATTCGCGACCACGCAGCCGGCCTGCCGTCCGATCGTCGCGGAGGCGGACGGGGCACTCGTCGGGACCGGCGTGGGCACGGTCAACGGTCCCGTCGGCTGGGTCGGCACGATCTGGGTTGACCCGGCGGGCCGCGGCGCCGGCCTCGGCCGGGCCCTCACCCAGGCGGTCATCGACGATCTCGAGGCGGCCGGCTGCCGGACGCTCCTCCTCGTGGCGACGGACCAGGGGCGGCTCCTCTACGAGCGGATGGGCTTCGAGGTCCAGACCCGGTACCGGATCCTCGAGGCGCCGGGCCTGGACGCCGGACCGGTCGGCGCGGGTGCACCTGAGGATTCCGTGCGGCCGTTCGCATCGGCCGACCTCGACGCCATCGTGGCGCTCGATCGTGCCGCGACCGGCGAGAACCGCGGTCACGCCATTCGGCGGTTCGCGTCAGCCGAGGGGACGAAGGTGCTGGCGGGCGACGGGCGGCTCCACGGTTATGTCATCCGCGCGCCGTGGGGCGGCGGCGCGACGGTCGCTCCGGATCCCGCCGACGCGATGCGGATCCTCCAGGCTCGGCGGCGGGCGACGGGGCCGGGCGGCCGCGTCCGCGTGGGGCTCGTCGAGGAGAACGCCGCGGGGCTGGCCCACCTCGAGGCCGCCGGCCTGGTGCCGATCTGGTCCGCCCCGCGCCTGATCCGCGGGGCGCCGCTCGACTGGCACCCCGACTGGATCTGGGGCCAGTTCAACCACGCGATGGGCTGACGGCACGGCGCCTTCTGGATCGGACCTCCTCGGTTTCGGGTCGCCTTGCCGCAACGAAAGTCCTGCCCGCCGGCGCCGCCCGGGTCATGGTGAGTTGCCACCTTGCTGGGCGATGCTCCGCGTGCCGCCCGGCCCTCCGTTCCCCACTCCGAGGCAACGTTGACCCTTCTTGCCGCCTGCCTTTCCTGCGGGACGCCCGCACGCTCCGCCGCAAGCACCTTCTGCGGCCGCTGCGGCCGACCGTTCGGCGCCCCGCCGCCCGCCCACGTCGAGCTCCCCGTCTGCCCGGTCTGCTACCGCGCCGCGGACGACGACGGCCGGTTTGCCAGCACCGGTCGGCGCGGATCCCGCCTGGATCTCCCGAGCCACGTGGCGGAGCACGACCAGGATCCCGTCGGCGACGACGAGTACCTTGAAACACTCCGGGAGGGCAGCCGGATCCGAATCGGTCGGTGGATGGCGCCGTTCGACCTCGTCCGTCGTTACCTCGTGACCGGTGCCCTCGACGGTGGCCGGCGCCGCCAGTTCGAGCACGACCTCATCGTGACGGCGATGACCCAGCTCGCCCGGTTCGGGCCGGACGCCGTGATCCTCGGCGACCAGCCGGAGTGGCGCGCCGCCCGCGACGCCGTGAGCGACCTCCTCGAGCGCTACCAGCGCCCTCGCGTTCCGCACTCGCGCCACTGACGGCACCCCGGCCGTCGGCGTCCATCGTCTCGCCGACCTCTCAGCCGGCGAGCAGCTCCCGGAAGCGGGCTGCGTCGAGGATCGTGACCCCGAGCTCCTCCGCCTTCGCAAGCTTGGAACCGGCCCCCGGACCTGCGACGACGAAGTCCGTCTTCTTCGAGACCGAGCCGGCGGGCTTGCCGCCGGCGGCGCGAACGGCAGCCTCGGCCTCCTCGCGGCTGAAGCCCTCGATCGTCCCGGTCACGACGACCGTCTTGCCGGCCAGCGGGCCGTCGGTCGCGGCCACCACGCGCGCGGCCGGAAGCTCGACCTCCACGCCGGCATCGGCCAGGTCCTCGAGGACACCGCGACCCGGCCCATCCGGCCCGAACCAGGCGGCCAGCGCGGCCGAGACCGTCGGCCCGATTCCCTCGACCTCCTCGAAGCGAGCCGGTTCCTCGGTGGCGACTCGTTCCAGGTGCCCGGAGGCGCGCCGGAGCCAGTCGTCGCCGCCTGGAACCTCGACGGCCAGCCAGCGGGCAAGCTCGATCGCCGTCGTCCAGCCCACCTGCGGGATCCCGAGGGCGGCGATCAGCCGCTCGAGCGGGCGGCGGCGTGAGCGCCCGATCGCCGCGTACAGGTTCTCGGCGCTCTTCCGTGCGAACCGGTCCAGGCCCTCGAGGTTCTCGACCGTGAGCCGGTAGAAGTCGCCGCGCCGCTTGACGAGCCCGCGTCCGAGGAGCTGCTCGAGAACGTGCCAGCCGGCGCCCTCGATGTCCATGCCGCCGCGCCCGGCGAAGTGCCCGAACTCCTGGGCGACCCGTGCCGGGCAGCCGAGGTTGGGGCAGTAGTGCCGGACGGCGCCCTCGTCCTGGACGATCGCCGTCCCGCAGACCGGGCACGACGCGGGCATCGCGAACTCGCGCTCCGTCCCGGTCCGGCGCTCCGGGATCGACCGGACGACCTCGGGGATGACGTCGCCGGCCTTCTGGAGGATGACGGCGTCCCCGATCCGGATGTCCTTCCGGCGGACCTCGTCGAGGTTGTGGAGCGTGGCGCGGGCGACCGTCGAGCCGGCGACCTTCACCGGTCTGAGGTGCGCCACCGGGGTCAGCGTTCCCGTCCGGCCGACGTAGGAAACGATGTCCTCGACGACGGTCTCGACCTGCTCCGGCGGGAACTTGTAGGCGATCGCCCAGCGCGGCGCCCGAGACACCAGGCCCAGGCGCTCCTGCTGGGCGAACCGGTCCACCTTCACGACGACGCCGTCCGTCTCGTACGGAAGGTGGTGGCGAGCCTCGCGCCAACGCTCGGTGAACGCGATCACGCCCTCGATGTCGAGGTCCGTCGCCCGTTCCGGGTTGACCGGCAGGCCGAGCGCCGCGAGACGGTCGAGGGCTCCGGCCTGGGTCGGGATGCCGGGAGCCGCGGAATCCGAGCCTTCCGCCGTCCCGGCCCCCCCGACGTCGAGTCCCGGCGTGACCTGTGCACTCCTCCCCTCCTCGAGGAGCTGGTAGAACCAGGCGGACAGCTTCCGGCTCGCGGTCACGGTGGGATCCAGCTGCCGGAGCGAGCCCGCGCCGCTGTTCCTGGGGTTGGCGTAGAGCGGCAGGCCGGCGGCCTCGCGCTCGGCGTTGATCCGGGCGAACTCGGCCTTGGGCATGAAGACCTCCCCGCGAACGTCCGCCGTCACGGCTTCTCGCAGCCGGTCTGGGATCACCGAGATCGTCCGGAGGTTGGCGGTCACGTCCTCACCGGTCGTCCCATCGCCGCGGGTCGCGCCGCGGACGAACCGGCCGCGCTCATAGGTCAGCGAGATCGCGAGGCCGTCGATCTTCAGCTCGGCGACGTAGCGGAGATCCGACGCCTTCTCCGGGGCGGCCGGGAGCCCCAGTACGCGCCT
>DATIUS010000023.1:0-11078 GCA_035466655.1 Candidatus Sulfomarinibacteraceae bacterium | reverse complement strand
CGGTTGCCGACGGAGGTGGCGATCACCGAGAGCATGAAGCGGTTCGAGCGGACACCCGCGCCGTGGTCGCGGGATAGCGACGGCCCGCCCACGTACCACGCGGCGGCAGGCACGAAGGAGGAATGAGCGGTGCCCCTCAAGGAGGAAGTCCTCGGCCAGTTCCTCGGGGACGAGAAGTTCCCGATCACGTGGACCTCGGAGACCGAGAAGTTGCTCTTCTGGGTCTACGACGACCTGCACTGTCCCCATCCGCTCAGCCCGATGTATGAGGACATCGGCGGCTGGTGGCTCTCCTGCGACCACATGTTCCGTCGGTTCGGCACGCCGTTCGCCACCGACTGGATCTACAAGAACGTCAACGGCTACCTGTACACGGCGGCCATCCCTGCCGAGGCCGGTCTCAAGGTCGACACGCAGGAATACAACTACAGGACGAGCCCGGTCGTTCCGGAGGATCCCGAGTACGCGTCGAAGATCGGGACCTATCTCGGCGCCGTCCTCCCGACGTACGGGCTCGAGTTCGTGAACTGGTGGCGTGACCGCCTCGTTCCCGAGATGGACCGCAACTTCGACTACCTCGAGGGGATGCTCGACAGGCAGGATGACCTCACGCTCATGGAGCTGGCCTGCCTGTTCGAGGACGCGATCGACGTCCACGATCGCCACTGGAAGATCCACTGGATGCTCAACTTCGCCCAGCTGTCCGCGACCCTCAACCTGCGGGCGGTCATGGAAAAGACCCACGGCAAGATCAACGAGCAGCTCCTCGGGCGACTTCAGAACTCGGCAAAGGACCGCAACTGGGACTCGATCGAGGCCCTCTGGAAGATGAAGGAGGAGGCGAAGGCCGATCCGGACCTCGCCGGGATCTTCCGGGCCGACACGGCCACCGAGATCATCGCGGCGCTCCGGGCGAGCGAGCGCGGTCGTCGCTTCATCACCGAGCGGGTGGAGCCGTACCAGAAGGAATACGGCTGGCACGCGGTCTGGAGCCACGAGTTCATCTTCCCCACCGTTCGAGAGCAGATGGAACCGGTCATCGAGCTGGTTCGGGGCTACATCGAGACGAACTACGACTACCCGAAGACGATCGCGGCGCTCTCGGCCGACATCGCGGCCGCGGCCAGGGAGATCCTGGAGGGCCTCGAGGGAGACGCGCTCGAGGAGATGCGCGCCGCCAACGACATCAACCTCCGGATGGCCCCGCTGACTCCGGACCACCACTTCTACATCGACCAGGGGGCGAACGCCCACGTCCGCCTCGTGCTGGTCGCCATCGGCAAGAAGCTCGTTGCCGGCGGCTTCCTCGACACTCCCGATGACGTCGTCTTCTTCCGCTACAACGAGCTCCGTGTCTTCATGGGCAATCCGGCCGGGATGGACGGGCGCGCCCTGGTCGCCGAGCGCAAGGCAGCGCGCGAGAAGGCCTACACCTTCCGTCCGAAGGAGTGGGTCGGCACCGTGACCAAGACCCAGCTCGCGTTCCCGTACCTGAACCTGTGGGGCTTCCCGGACAAGTTCTACCGCGAGGCCTCCACGGTCGCCGGAGAGATCACCGGCATCGGTGCCTCGCCCGGTGTCGTGGAGGGAGTGGCACGCGTCGTCCTCCGCGAAGATCAATTCGACGACGTCCGGGCGGGCGATGTGCTCGTCTGCCAGATGACGAACCCGGCCTGGGTCGTCCTGTTCACGAAGATCGTGGGGCTCGTGACCGATGCCGGCGGCACCGTGTCGCACCCGGCAGTGCTCTCGCGCGAGTTCGGCATCCCGGCCGTCGTCGGGACGTCCGTGGCCACGCAGCAGATCAAGAACGGCGACCGGATCCGGATTGACGGGACCTCCGGCCGCGTGGAGATCCTGAGCACGCAGCCGACTCGTGCCACGGTCGGAATCGGGTCCTGACGCCACACCTCGATGGCTCGTGATGCCGAGATCTCTCGCAGCGTCCTGAGCGATCAGGTCAAGGATCGCCTGCTCCAGGCGATCCTTGACGGTCGCTACGAGCCGGGCGCCCGGATCATCGAGACCCGGGTCGCCCGGGAGCTCGGCACGAGCCAGGCGCCGGTTCGGGAGGCGCTGCGCGACCTCGAGGCTCTCGGTGTCGTGGAGATGGCTGCCTTCCGCGGAGCCCGCGTCCGAAGCCCCTCGGCGGACGAGCTGCTCGAGGCGTTCGCGGTCCGCGCGGAACTCGAATCCCTCGGCGCCCGGCTGGCGATCCCGCGCTTCACCGACGACGACCTGCAGATCCTTGGCGAGGACGTGCACGAGATGCGGCGGGCGGCCGAAGTCGGCGACCTCCACGCTGAGGCGACGGCGGACGCCACGTTCCACGGCCGGATCGTCGCGCTCGCCGGGAATGCCACGCTCGAGCGCGTCTGGCGGCGCCTGGAGCCGTTTTCCCGCACCTACATCACGATGGTCGTACCGGGCGTCGACCCGCGCCGGATCGCCGACCTGCATGGGCCGATTCTCGCCGCGCTCCGGCTCCGCGATCCTGCGGCGGCGGGCGCGGCTCTCCACGACCACTTCGCCGAGACCGCGGAGATGCTGGCAGGCCTGTGGGCCGCAGCGGTGCCACCGGCGGCACGACCAGCCTGACCTTCACCCAGTGAGCCACGAAGGGATGACATGAACGACCAGCCACACCTGTCGGAGGAGATGTCGGCCGGGACGGCGCGCCTTCGGGTGGACGTCCACGGCGGTGAGCCGCGCGAACACGTCCTCGACGACCTGAGCTTCCTCAACTACCGGCTCGCCGACGTTCGAATCTCACCCGAGGTGACGCTGGCCGAGCCCGACATCGTGTGGCGTCAGGATGGCGACAAGGCCGTGTGGTACGACGGACGGACGATCCGCTTCGACGGGCCGTGGCCGGCCGGCCCGATCCAGAAGGTCATCGTGGCCATGCTGGCCCTCCGCATGGAGGCCGTCGGGCTGCACCCTTTCCACGCGTCGGCCGTCCGGTATCGCGACAGGACCGTCATGTTCCTGGGTGGCGAGTCGAACCACGGGAAGTCAATGGGCCAGATCGAGGCCTGCCGGCGGGGGGCGCTCCTCGTGTCCACCGAGACGACCGTCGTCGACGAGGCCGGGCAGGCCGTGATGGGCTCGAAGTCGGCGTTCCTCAAGAAGCGGACCGAAGGGACCGAGCGAGCCGACAAGGCAGCCCCCGAGCGCGGCGTCGAGAAGTTCTTCGGCGAGATGCCGAGCTGGGACCTGTACCTCGAGCCGAGCGTGGTCGACGTCGTCATCGTGCCGGCGATCGACGGGAACTTCGATCCGAGCCTGGCCGACATGATCTCGTTCGAGCGCCAGTTCCAGACGCTCCACTCGCTCCAGAACTACTTCCTCCTCAACGAGCTCCTGGCGCCCGGCCTGCCGATGCCGATCGTCGATACCGAGGCGCTCCGCAAGGTCCGGGCCGGCTTCGTGGCGCGCTTCTCCGAGCGTCCGTACTACTTCGTCCGCGCGGCCACCCCGCAGGTGCTGATGGACGAGGTCGACAAGGTCATCTGAGACGAGAGGCGTCCAGGCACGATGCACCCGTTCGCCTACGCGCGGCCGACGACGCTCGCCGAGGCCGTGGCCCTCCTGGAGGCCCGCGGCCCGGCGGCGCGCATCCTCGCGGGCGGGACGGACCTCATCATCCGGATCCGTGACGGCACGGCCCGCCCGGACCTGGTGATCGACATCAAGGCAGTCCCGGAGCTGCGCCCATCGATCCATGAAGCCGAGGGGCGGCTCGTCATCAGTGCCGGCTCGGTCATGACGGACATCGCCGCGGACGACCGGGTGCGTCGTTCGTTTGAAGCCCTCGGGGAGGCGGCATCCGTGGTCGGCGCCGTGCAGATCCGGAATCGGGCGACGCTCGCCGGCAACATCTGCAACGCATCGCCGGCCGCCGATACCGCACCGGCGCTGCTCGTGTACGGGGCGGAGGTCGTGGCCGTGGGACCCGATGGCACGCGGCGCATCGCCATCGACGACTTCTTCGTGCGATCCGGCCAGACGGCGCTGCGGCCCGGCGAGCTCGTCACGGCCATCGAGCTGCCGCTCGGTGCCCGGCGGCAGGGGGCAGTCCACCTCCGGCGCACTCGGCGCCGCGGCCACGATCTTGCGTCGGTCACGCTGTGCTGCGCGGTGGACGAGCTTGGGGTCACCCGGCTCGCCTACGGCAGCGTCGGCCCGCGCCCGGTCCTCAGGGTAGATGAGCGCGGCCTCCTCGCGGACCCGCACGCACCCGAGGAGGCCCGCGAGGCCGTCTTCGACCGGATGTTCGCGGACGCCACTCCGTCCCCTCGCTCCTTGCGTGCCAGCCCCGAGTATCGCCTCGCGATGCTGCGCGTCCTGGGCAGGCGTGCGCTCCGGATCGCCATCGAGCGGCTGGCGACGGGGGCATGACGACATGACGTCGACGATCCCCATCGAGGTGACCGTGAACGGGCGCCGCCGGGCCCTCGACGTGGCCCCGCACCACACCCTCCTCGACGTCCTTCGCGACGACCTCGACCTGACCGGAACGAAGGAGTGCTGCCTCGTGGGGGAGTGCGGGGCGTGCACCGTCAGCCTCGGCGGCCGCATCGTCGATTCCTGCCTCGTGCTCGCCGTCGAGGCCGACGGGGGCGAGGTCACGACCGTCGAGGGGCTCGCCACCGACGGGCGCCTCACCCGCCTCCAGGCGGCGTTCCTCGACAAGGGCGCCGTCCAGTGCGGCTTCTGCATCCCCGGCCAGCTGATGGCAGCCCGCGACCTGCTCGCGCGGAACCCCAACCCGACCGTCGTGGATGTCCATGATGGCCTCGCGGGCAATCTCTGCCGCTGCGGCTGCTATGAGCAGATCACCGAAGCGGTCCTCGCGACGGCCGAGGACGCCGGCCCATGAGCTGGACGCGGGCCGACGCATCCCCGCGTCGCGTCGGGGGACACGAGCGAGTGACGGGCCGCCAGCGGTACGTGGCGGACATCCACCTGCCCGACGAGCTCCACGCGAGGCTCGTCACGGTCCCCTGCGCCCGGGCCCGGATCGTCTCGATCGACACGTCCGCCGCGGAGCGGGTGCCCGGCGTCAGGCTCGTCGTCACGGCCGCGGACCTGCCCCAGCCCGTCCCGCGATTCGGCCCCGAGTTTCAGGATCGCCCGGTCCTCGCCGGGGAGGAGACGAAGTACCACGGCGATCCGGTGGCCGTGGTCGCCGCCGACACGCTCGATGCCGCCGAGGAGGCGGTTCACCTCGTCCGCGTCGAGTACGAGGAGCTCCCTGCGGTCTTCACCGTGGCCGGGGCGCTCGATCCGGCCGCGCCGCTCGTCCGCGACCCGGCCCTGCGCCCGAATGATCCGCTGGCCGGCACGAACGTCCTTCGCGAGCACCGCGTGGGCTGGGGCGACGTGGACTCGGCCACGGCCGACGTCGTGGTCGCCAACACCTACACCTTCCCGATGGTGACGCACTTCGCGATCGAGGCACACGCGTTCATCGCCGCCCCGGACGGCGACGGGATCGCGGTCTGGAGCACGATCCAGCACCCGAACTGGCTGCAGCGGGTCCTGGCCGCAGTGCTGGGCCTCCCGCTCTCGAAGGTTCGGGTCTTCGCCCCCGATCCCGGCGGCGCGTTCGGCGGCAAGCAGCACGCCAAGTACGAGCCGCTGGTCGCGCTCATGGCCCTGCGGGCCGGCCGGCCGGTGCGCCTCGTCCTGTCCCTGGAGGAGACCTTCCAGGCGGCGCGGCGGGCGGCGGCCGAGATCCGGGTCCGAACCGGCGTCCGGACCGACGGCACGCTCGCCTTCCAGGACGTCGAGGCGGACTACCTCATCGGGGCCTACGCGGACATCGCCGACCGGGTCGTCGGCAAGGGCAGCTACCCGGGATGCGGCCCGTACCGCGTCCCCGCGGCGAGGATCCTCGCCCGGAGCATCCTGTCCCACACCGTCCCGTCGACGGCCTTCCGCGGGTTCGGGAATCCCCAGATCAACTGGGCCGTCGAATCGAATCTCACCGAGGCGGCGCGGGCCCTCGGGATGGATCCGCTCGAGCTCCGCCTGCGTAACCTGGCCCGCCGGGGCGAGGCGTTCATCCCGTTCGACACGCCGGCCGACGGCGATTGGGAGCAAGCCGTGCGCCGGGCCGCCGAGCTGATCGGATGGGGGACGCCCGTACCACCCGGACGCGGTCGCGGAATCGCGATCGGCATCAAGTCCGGGCCGACGACTGGCCTGTCCTATGCCACCGTCCGGCTGCTCGCCGACGGCAGCGTCGTCGTCTATGCCGGCACGTCGGACATGGGCCAGGGAGCGCGCACGGTCTTCGCGCAGCTCGCCTCGGACGAGCTCGGCGCCCCTCTCGACTGGGTCACCGTCGTGATGGGCGACACGGCCGTGGTCCCGTACGACCAGCAGACCTCGGCGAGCCGGTCCACCGTGCTCATGGGCAACGCCATCCTGGCGGCCTGCCGTGACATCCGAGCCCGCCTGCGATCGATGGCCGCCCGGCTCCACGCGGTCGATGAGGCCGCGATCGTCGTCGAGCACGGCGTCGTGCGCCTGCCCGACCGGGAGATCCCGATCGTCGAGGTCCTGAAGCCCGGGCTCGGGCGGCTCGGCGGCGAGCTCATCGGGATCGGCGAGACGCGCAAGGAGAGCGAGCCCGGTCACCCGCTCGGCGGGAGCGCCGCCTTCTTCGAGTTCAACTGCACCGCCGTCGAGGCCGAGGTGGACGAGGAGACTGGCGACATCACCGTCGACCGCTACGTCTGTGTGTCCGACGTGGGGAAGGCGCTGAACCCGCTCCAGGTCCGGATGCAGGACGAGGGCGCCGCGATCATGGGCCTCGGGCACACCCTCATGGAGCAGTACGTCTTCGACGACGCCGGCCGGATCCGCACCCTCGGCGCCATCGACTACCGGATCCCGACGAGCATGGACCTGCCCATCGAGCTCGTCAGCGAGCTCGTCGAGAACGGGGACGGCCCGGGACCGTACGGCTCGAAGGGCATGAGCGAGGGAGCCATCCTCTGCGTCGCGTCCGCCGTCGCGGCCGCCGTGCGCAATGCGACGGGCGTCCAGATCCGGGACCTGCCGCTCACCCCGGAACGCGTCTGGCGGGCACTCCGGGACCGGCCGACAGCATGAACCACCAGGAGGACCCGGCATGACCAGTCCGTCCGACATCGGGCCGATCGGCGGCCTCCCCCCAGGCCAGGTCGTGCGGGCGGCCGGGCTCGTTCGCCAGGGCCGGACGTTCTCGCTGGCCGCCGTGCGCTACCCGGGCATGCCGCTCTTCCCGGGTCACCCCCCGTTCCAGGTGCTCAACTACCGGACGCCGCGCGGAATCCGGGTGACCGGCGCCCAGCCATGGGGCCCGGTCAACGACGCCGGCCTGGGCTACATGGCCGAGTACGTCATGGCAACGTCGCACTCCGGCGCGCACATGGACGCCCTGGCCCACATGACGGTCGGCGACGACATGCGTTGGTACGGCGGCGGCAACGCGGACCAGCACCTGACCGACTTCGGGCCCACCCACCTCGACGCGTCCGCGATGCCCCCGTTCTTCACCCGGGGCGTCCTCCTCGACGCGGCCGGCCATCGCGGCCTCGACTGCCTGCCGGCGGGCGCGCCCATCGACGCCGCCGAGATGGAGGCGATATGTGTCGCGCAGGGCGTGACCGTCGGGCCGTGGGACGTCGTGCTGATCCGGACCGGCTACATGGGCCTCTGGCCCGATGCAGGGCGGATGGCCGCCCACAAGACGCCCGGCCCGGACATCTCGGCGGCCCGATGGCTCCTGGAGCGAGCTGTCGTGGCGACGGGCACGGACACCGAGACCTACGAGGTCCAGCCGGCGCCCGATCCCGGGCCCACCGGGAACCCGCAGCCGGTCCACACCCTGCTGCTCATCCAGAACGGCATCTACCTGATGGAGAGCCTGGATCTCGAAGAGCTCGCCCGGGAACGCATCCACGAGTTCCTCTTCGTCGCCCTGCCGCTCAAGATCCGCGGAGCCACAGGATCGATGGTTGATCCGCTCGCCGTCATCTGAAGAGAGGTCATGACCATGCCCGAGACCATGCAGGCGCTCGTCGTGCTCGAGCCCGATCGCCTCGAGATCCGCGAGGTGCCGGTTCCGACGGCAGGTCCGAACGAGGTTCTTGCCCGGGTTCGCGCTGTCTCCATCTGCGGGACGGACGCCCACCTGATCCGTGGCGACTACCCGGGCTTCTGGCCGCCGTCCTTTCCGTTCATCCCTGGGCACGAATGGGCCGGCGAGATCGCCGCCCTGGGACCGGGGGCGGAACGGTTCGGCTGGCAGGTCGGAGACCGGGTGGCTGGGACCTCCCACGACGCCTGCGGCGTCTGCCAGAAGTGCGTCGAGGGTCGCTACAACCTGTGTGAGAACTACGGAATCCCAGGGCTCCACCGCCAGTACGGGCACAATGCCCAGGGCGCGGACGCGACCTACGTCGTGCACGGCGTCAAGTGCCTCTTCCGGCTCCCTGACGCGCTCACGTTCGAGGACGGGGCGCTCATCGATCCGGCCTCGATCGCCCTCCACGTCGCCAACCGGGGCAACGTTGTCCCCGGCGACACCGTCGCGATCATCGGCGCCGGGCCGATCGGCCTCCTCGCCGGCGACGCGGCCCGGATCCGGGGCGCGGCGCGGGTCATCATCGTGGGTCGCGGATCGCGGCTGGCCAAGGCCGCAACCCTCGGCTTCGAGATCGTGGACACGGCCACTTCCGACCCGGTCCAGGCAGTCCGGGCAATGACCGACGGCCTCGGCGCGGACGTTGTGCTGGAGTGCGCCGGGGTTCCGGCCACCGTGCTGTGGGCCCTCGACATGCTCCGCCGCGGTGGCCGCTGTGCCATGGTCGGAATTCCGACGACGGGCGTGGAGATCGCCCTCCAGCGGCTCGTCCTCGACGAGCTCGAGCTGGTCGGCTCACGCGCCTCGGCCGGCGAGATGCGGCGGGTGATGCCCCACGTCGAGCAGGGCCGGATGCGGGTCCGCGAGATCGTCACCCACCGCTTCGCGCTGGCCGACTACGAGACGGCGCTCGCCACGTTCAACGACCGCAGCAGCGGGGCAATCAAGATCATCGTCACGCCCTGAATGTGGCCGCGCCGCTGGCCGAACTCACGAATCCCTGTCCAATCGGAGCCTCCCTGTGACTCACGTGTATGACTGCGACCACCGCTTCGAGGGCCTGACCTTCGAGGGAGTCAAGCGGCTGATCGGGGGCAAGGCCGCGAACCTCGCCGTCATGGCGGTCGATCTCGGGTTGCCCGTGCCTCCGGCCTTCACGATCACGACGGCCGCCTGCAACGAGTACCTCGCCCGCGGCTGGCCGGCGGGACTGGACGACGAGCTGGCCGACCACATGCACCAGATCGAGCGCCTCGTCGGCCGCGGCTTCGGGGATCCGGCGAACCCGCTCCTCGTCAGCGTCCGGTCAGGGGCGCCGGTCTCGATGCCCGGGATGATGGACACGATCCTCAACCTCGGGCTCACGCCGGCCACGACGGCCGGACTGGCGGCCGTCTCCGGCAGCGAGAAGTTCGCGGCGAACTGCCGGTCGCGCTTCACCTCGATGTTTCGCGACATCGTTGGGGTTGACGCCGTCCCCGACGATCCGTGGGTCCAGCTCCGGCTGGCCGTGGAGGCCGTGTTCCGCTCATGGAACGGCGACCGAGCCCGGACGTACCGCGAGCGCGAGGGGATTCCCGCCGACTTTGGCACGGCGGTGACGATCCAGGCGATGGTCTTCGGCAACCGGAGTGTCGACTCGGGCACCGGCGTCATCTTCACCCGCAGCCCGTCGACCGGCGAGCCCGAGCTGTACGGCGACGTGATGTTCAACGCACAAGGCGAGGACGTGGTCGCCGGCACGCACCGGACGGAGCCGATCGGCGTCCTCGACACGAGGATGCCGGCGGTGGGGCGAGAGCTGCGCGAGTACGCGGCGCGGCTCGAACGCCACCATCGCGACATGTGCGACATCGAGTTCACGATCGAGCACGGCAAGCTGTGGCTGCTCCAGTGCCGCATCGGGAAGCGGAGCCCCCAGGCGGCGCTCCGCATCGCGCTCGACATGGCCGAGGACCCCGACTTCCCGCTCTCTCGCGCCGATGCGGTCCGGCGAGTTGCGGACCTCCTCGCGGATCCTCCGATGAGGAGGCTGGCCGCCCGGGATGTTGGTCCGCCCATCGCCACGGGGCTCCCCGCCTCGCCCGGCGTGGCCTGTGGCGAGATCGCCACCACTCCCGATGCCGCCGTCGAGGCGGCCGAAGCCGGGCGGCCGGTGATCCTTGTTCGCGCCGAGACGTCGCCGGACGACGTCCACGGCATGTCGAGGGCCATCGGGATCCTCACCGCCACCGGCGGCCTCGCCAGCCACGCCGCCGTCGTCGCCCGGGGATGGGGGATCCCGGCCGTCGTCGGCGCGGGCGGCGTCGAGGTCGGCCAGGGCTGGGTCGTCATCGGCGGCAGGACCCTTGCCGTGGGGGAGCTGATCACGATCGACGGCGCCACGGGCGAGGTCTTCGCCGGAGCCGTCGCCGGTGCGGCGACGGTGGTGCCCGAGGCGTCCACGCTCCTCGCCTGGGCGCGCGACCTCGGCATCGAGGTCGGCCGGGGCGGGTCCCCAGAGGTCGGCCCGGCACCCGCTGCCGCCCAGCCGTCCGGGGTGATGACCGACGATGTCCTGCGGTCGCTCGCCGTCAGGGGCTATACCACGCCGTTGGGTGCGGCCGGTGCCCTCCTGGCAGATCCGGACGAGACGAGCGGCCTCCTCGACCGGCTCGTTGCCGATGGCCTGGCCGAGGCGGCCGCCGGCTCGTTCCGGCTGACCGCCGAGGGGCAGGCAGCGGCAAGACGATTGCTGGCGGCCGACACGGAGCAGTGGGGCACGGACAACGCCTCCGCCGCGCTCGACGCCTTCCTTGCGCTCGACGGTCGCGTGAAGCAGATCGTCACCGCGTGGCAGATGCGGGAGATCGCCGGCGTCCCGGCCATCAACGACCACACCGATGCGGCGTACGACGCCAGGGTCCTCGACGATCTGGCGGCAGTCCATGCCGACGCC
>DATIUS010000022.1:0-2340 GCA_035466655.1 Candidatus Sulfomarinibacteraceae bacterium | reverse complement strand
GAGGAGCGCGGCCCAGAACGCGAGCCAGCCGAAGAGCCCCATGACGAGCCCGCGCTGCATCGCGATCGCCGCGTCCGGACCGCCCTCGCGATGCGCGAAGAACGTCAGGGTCGTCACGTACACCGGGTAGGTTGCGGCGAGCCCGCTCGCGGTCGGACCGAGGAGCGGTGCGATCGTCGTCAGCCCCACGATGAGGGTCGTCCCGACGACGATCCTGACGGGCAGGTCCCAGGGGGGCGGACGCGTGGTTCGATGCGTCGAGGCCGCCGGCGGCAGGACCCGCAGCGTCACGATGAGGGTCAACCCGACGGTGGCCACGAGGACGGGCAGAACGCGCGGCTCGATGGCGTCGAGGACGATCGCTCCACCGACGTACACGAGGCTGGCCAGCACGGCAGCCCGCGGCGGGTCGACCCCGGCCGCAGAGCTCCGCGCGTAGGCGGTCGCGAACGCGCACAGGGCGAAGCCGCCGGACAGGACCGCCAGGCCCACGTCCATGGCGAAGTCCGTGCCCTGCTCGAGGGCCACGAACAGGATGACCGGGCCCGAGGTGAGTGGCAGGCCCACGAGCGAGCCGGCAACGCCCGGCCCCCACCGACGAGCCGCCAGGCTCGCACCGCCGATGAGGAACGGCGCCAGGATGAACTTCAGGGCGACGAGCGGCACGACCGAAGCGTAGCGGTCGCCGACGGCCGCCAACTCCGGCCCGCAACGCCCGCCCGAAGCGCCGACCGGCAGCGCCGGCCCCCAGCGTCCGCCCCGGCATCAACCCCAGGCGCCGTCCCCGGCGCGAGTCTGGCAAGATAGGCGCCCCGCGACGGCCGGTCCCCCGTCCCCTCGCGGCCGCGTCACCGGCGTGGGTCGGTTGGGCAGGTGGTGAGCCCAAGGGTCTGTAAAACCCTCGCCTTCGGCTGTGGCAGTTCGATTCTGCCCCGGCCCACCAGCATCCGGTGACCGCTCAGCTCGCGCCGCCGGCGCGCGCCCCTCCCGAACCACTGGCCGCGACGGGCGCCCCAGCCGCGACGTGCGCCGCTGGCGCATCGATCGGATCGAGCGCGGCGTGCAGCTCGTGCGAGTGCAGCCGCAACCACCGCCGCCAGGCGAGATGGTCCGGCCGATGGGCCGCCACCAGGTCCCAGAACGCCGGGCCGTGCCCGAAGATGCGGAGGTGCGCCAGCTCGTGGACGACGACCGTCTCGAGCGCCGCCGGCGGCGCCAGGACGAGCCGCCACGAGAACGACAGGTTGCGTTGCCGGCTCGCGCTCCCCCAGCGGGTTCGCGGGTCCCGGAGCGTCACCCGCTCGGGTCGCACCCGAAGCGCGGGGGCATACGCCGCCACCGCCCGGTCGATCGCCTCGGCGGCGCGGGCTCGGAGCCACGTCTCCAGCACGACCGCCGGCGCGCGCCGGTCTCGGCTTGCCACCCGGATGATGAGCTCGTCGCGGTCGTCGGCGCCGGCCCGCTCCACGGCGGAACGGCGCGCCGCGGCCCCACCCGCCACGATCCGGAGCCGGTGGAGCTCGCCGAGGTAGCGGAACTCGGCGGCGTCCTCGATCCCGCCCCTTGCCTCGACGGCGGCGCGCTGCCGGTCCCGACGGGCGAGGTGCCGCCGGATCCACCCCTCGCGCTCCCGGAGGAACCGTTCGACGTCGCGCTCCGGGCGCGCCCAGCCGCGGCGGCTCGCGAGCGGGACCGAGACGACGAGGCCCCGCCGCTGGTCGATCGTGACCCGCAGGCCCCGGGACCGCACGGATCGACGGAGGACGTAGTCGAGCCGGCCGCCCGGCAGGGCGACGGCTCGGGACTCGTCGGGGAACGGCTCCGTCATCCGCGCATGGTGCCACCCGCCGACGATCCGATTCCGGCGGGATGCGTCACGATGGTCGGCACGGCGGCGCCGAGCGAGGCAGCCGAGGGATGCGGAGCAGAGGCGGGCGAGGCACGGTGAAGCAGCCAACAACCCGCGGCGAGACGGCGTTCAACGTCTTCGACGCGGACGAGGCCGGCCCCGACGACTCGATCGGGTCGACCGGGCGGCACGTCCCGCCGCCGGGCACGCGCCCCGGGGGCGCCCGCGGAGTCATCCCGGCGATCGCCGCGATCGTGATCCTGACCGTCGTCGTGGCCATCGGCGGCTTCACCGAAGCCCCGGCACCGAGTGCGAGCCCGCCGCCGAGCGACGCCGAGGCCATCGCCACGGCACCGGTCTGCCGCCCGGCGTCAACGACCATGGTGCCGGTCTTCGCGCTCGGCATCGCCGGGGGGTCGGGGGAAGGCATCGGCGGCCTCGTCGGCACGACGCGCCTGCCGGGCGGCGTGACCCCCGGGGTCGTCTGGCCC
>DATIUS010000021.1:0-2703 GCA_035466655.1 Candidatus Sulfomarinibacteraceae bacterium | reverse complement strand
TCCCGGTCCACCTCCACTTCGACCGCGGTGCAGTTGAACTCGTAGAACGCCGCTGTCCCTCCGAGCGGATGGTCGGGCATCGCCTCCTTGCGCATCTCGCCAAGGCCGACGATCTCGCCACCGAGCCGGCCCAGGCCCCGGATCAGCACGTCACGGACCGGGAGCGAGCGCTCCCCGATCGTGACGACGCCGCGGTCGACGACGATGTCCGCCTCGTCCACGCCCTCGACCCGGGCGGCCATCGCCCGCAACTTGGCCTGGATGTCACGGCAGGCTGCGAGCACGGCATTGCCCATCAGCACGGAGGAACGACTGGCGGAGGTCTGCTGATCGTAGGGCACGACGGCCGTGTCACCCATGACGACGGTCACCCAGTCGAGCGGGGCGCCAAGCTCGTCGGCCGCGATCTGCGCGAAGATCGTGCGTGCGCCCTGACCCATGTCCGACGTCGCGGCGTAGACGACGACGCTGCCATCCGCGAGCAGGCGGACGATCGAGTACGACAGCCCGGTCGTGGGCCCGGATTTCAGTCCGACGGCGATGCCGCGGCCCCGACCCGGCGCCGGCGGCCTCCCCCACCCGATCATCTCCGCCGCCCGCTCCACGGTCCGCGCCCACTCGCCGTCGGCCGGGGTATCTCCAGGGATGAACGGATCGCCGCGATGCGCGAGGTTCCGCAGGCGGAGTGCGAGCGGCTCGATGCCGAGGACCCGCGCGGCCTCGTTCATGTTCGACTCGACCGCCCAGATCTGCTGCGGATTCCCGAATCCGCGAAACGCGGTGGACGGCGTCGTGTGCGACAGGATGCTCCGCGCGACGATCCGGACGGCCGGTACGTGGTACGGCCCGGCCGAGGTGTAGCTCCCCTTCGCCACGGTCCGGTCGGCGATATCCGCGTAGGCGCCGATGAGGTAGTTCGCCTCGATGTCGCGGAAGACGAGGTCGCCGTCGCGGGTGAAACCGGAGCGGACCCGGATCTCCGAGGCGCCACGGCGGACCGCCTGGAAGGTCTCCTCGAGCGTCAGGATGAGGCGGGCCGGCCGGCCGGCGGCCCGGGCCATGAACGCCACGAGCGGCTCGTACTTGGCGTGCTGCTTGCCACCGAACCCGCCGCCCGGGTCGGGGGCGATGATCCGAACCTTGGCCAGCGGCAGGTCCAGCAGGCCGGCGATCACCTTCTGCAGCCAGTTCGGGTGCTGGATGGAGCTCCAGACCGCGATCCCGTCGCCGTCGGGCGCCGCGATGAAGCCGTGTGGCTCGATGGCGAACTGGGTGACCATCGGGAAGGTGTAGATACCCTCGACGACTGCGTCAGCCGCGCGCTGGCCTGCCTCGATATCCCCCCAGCCGTAGCGATGCTCGCGCAGCACGTTGGTGGTTGCGAGGGCATCGCGAGGCCGCAGCGCCGGTTCCTGGACGAGGGGCGCGCCCGGACGAAGGGCGCCGGCGACCGTGAAGACCGCCGGTAGCTCCTCGTGGTCGACATGGACGAGCCGGGCGGCTTGCTCGGCGGCGTCGAGCGTCTCCGCGGCGACCGCCGCGAGGGGCTCGCCGTGGTAGTGCGTCTCGCCGACCGCGAGGACCGGCCGGTCCAGGAACTGGGGCCCGAAGCGTGGCATGGGCTGGGGGAGGTCGGCCGCGGTGGTGACCAGGCGGACACCGGGAACGGCAAGGGCGGCGCTGGGGTCGATGGCGATGATCCGCGCCCGGGCGCAGTCGAGCGTGACGAGCTTGACGTAGAGGGCGTCAGGGATGCGCAGGTCGGCCACGTACGCCTGGCGGCCGGTGACCCGGTCCAGTCCGCCGACCCGGGCCGGCGAGGCTCCGATGCCGTCGTCGCGGATCATGAGGCAGCTCCCGCGTCCGCCGGGCCGGCGACGGCGTCGGCTGCTCCGGCCGCGAGCAGCACCGCCTCGATGATCTGCTCGTAGCCCGCGCAGCGACACAGGTTGCCGGCCAGGCCTTCCTCCACGTCCGCTCGTGTCGGGTGCGGACGGCCGGCCAGGAGCGCGGCAGCCGACACGAGCTGGCCCGGGATGCAGAAACCGCACTGGGCGGCCCCGGTCTCGAGGAACGCGACCTGGAGCGGGTGGAGCCGGTCGCCGGTGGCGAGCCCTTCCACCGTGGTGACCGCCGAGCCGTCCGCCTCGACCGCGAGCATCAGGCACGAATCCACGCTCATCCCGTCGACGATGATCGTGCACGCGCCGCACTCCCCGACGAGGCAGCACTCCTTCGTCCCGGTCAGGCCGAGGTCGGCGCGCAGGACGTCGAGGAGGGTGTGGTGCACCTCGACGTCGAGCGATCGGTCGCGCCCGTTGACGGTCAGGTCGATGCGCCGGGTGGTCATCGGGCGACGACTCCACCGGTAAGGCGCTCGATGGCCGTATCGATCGCCCGCAGGGCGAGGACGTGGAGCATGGCCAGACGGTATTCGGGGCTCGCGCGCATGGACCGCGGCGACGGGCTGGCGTCGCCGAACAGCGCCTCGAGCCGCTCCATCTTCGCGCGCGTCGGGGACCGCGGGTCGGCGAGGACGCCCGTGTCGTCGATCACGAGCAGCGGCCGCGGACCCAGGCTCCCGTAGCCGATCCGCGTCGTCCCGTCGGCCGCCACGGCACAGCTGAGTGTCACAGACGCCAGATCGTGGCCGCGGCGGCGCGTGCGGCGGACGTGGACGGTGCTACGGGCGACGGCCGGATG
>DATIUS010000020.1:0-13135 GCA_035466655.1 Candidatus Sulfomarinibacteraceae bacterium | reverse complement strand
GGGATCTGGATGGACCCCCGCGCATCGAAGCCCGACTTCACGAGCGGGTGGTTGACGACGGCGCGATAGGTCTGCTCCCGGCCGACCTCGCCGGCGAGTTCGGCGAGATCCGGCAGGAGGCCGCGCGGCAGGTTCGTCTCGACCGCCCGTCCGAGCGCTTCGATGAGCCCGATCGGGTCGTTGAGGAAGCCTCCGCCGACGATGGCGTCGCGGATCCCCGAGATCACCTCCTGCTGGCGTGCCGCCCGAGTGAAGTCGCTCTCGCCCGACGCCTTGCGGACCCGGGCGTAGGCGAGTGCCTCCTCGCCGTCCAGGTGGTGTCGTCCGGCGGTGATCGAAAAGCCGCGGGTGAACCCGTACTCGTCGTACCCGGGGTCACAGAAGGCCCGGGCCACGGTGACGTCGACCCCGCCGAGGACGTCGACGACGCGGACGAAGCCGCCGAGGTCGACCTTCGCGTAGTAGTCGATCGGCAGGTTGACGAGCGTCCCGAGGGCTCCGCGGAGCACGTCGAACCCGGTCCCGTCGGATCCGGGGAACTGGGCCGGGTTGTGCCGCGCATACGAGACCAGCGAGTTGATCTTGTCGCGGTACTGGCGGCCGTCCGGCAGCGGCACGTCGACCATGTCGCGCGGGATCGACAGCATCGAAACGGTCCGGGTGGCCGGCTCGAGCGAGACGATGATCATCGTGTCGGTCAGGTACGTCCGCCGGCCGACCCCCGAGTCGACGCCGAGGACGAGGCCGGTGATCCGGCCGCCGCCCGGTCCCAGGGAGGCGTCCGGGCTGGGCGGCGCGGTCGTCAGGAAGCTCGGGTCAGGCCTTGGGTCCGCGGACGGGAGGGGGATCGGCCCGGGCGGCTCCACGAAGATCCGGTCGGCAGCCTCGCGGGCGACCTCCGTCGCGTAGGCGACGAAGGCCTGGGGAGCAACCACGACGACGAGGAGCAGGGCGATCGGCAGGAGGTCGCGACGGGCGGGCCGGGGCAGGGCCGGGTCGGTGAGGCTCGACCCGACGGCAAGGAGCCGCCAGACGAGCAGGAGGCCCTGCCCGGCAAGGAGCGCCCAGATGACCTCCTCGGTCAGGAGCGACGCGGCCAGCCGGGGGGCGGACGTCCCGGCCACGATGCCGACCGCTACGCCGAGTGAGACGACGATCGGGGCGATCAGCACGAGCCCGCGCCGGGTGCGCCCGGCGACCAGGTGGCCGAGACCGGGGATGATCGCATCCACGATCGCCGGGATGTAGCGCGACCGGTGGCCCGATGGGACAGTCGCTTCCGAGCCGGAGGTCGCCGGCGGCGCCGGCACCGCCGGCTCGTCGGCCTCCGGCTGGGCAGTGGGCTCGGAGTTCGGCGGCGGGTCGACGCCGTCCGGCCCCTGGCCGGCGTCGGGTGGCTCGTTCACGGGCGGCACGGTAGCAGAGGCGCCGGCGAAGGCGTCCGTGGCGGGCGCCGGGCGCTGGTACGATCCCTCTCCCATGACCGACCGACCCCGGTACTACCTGACCACCGCGATCGCCTACGCGAACAACAAGCCCGGCCTCCACACCCTGTACGAGGTCATCGGGGCCGACGTCATCGCGCGCTGGCACCGGATGAAGGGCGACGACACCCGCTTCCTGACCGGCACGGACGAGCACTCGGTGAACATCGCCCAGCGAGCGGCCGAGGAGGGGATGACGCCGAAGTCGTTCGTCGACGAGAAGGTCGCGCTCTTCCGCTCGGCCGAGGACGCCCTGTCGATCTCGCCCGACCGGTTCATCCGGACCACGGATCCGGACCACGTCCGGGCGGCCCAGGAGATGGTCCGGCGCGCCCACGCCAACGGAGACATTTACGTCGGCACGTACGAGGGCTGGTACTGCCCGAACGAGGGGTTCAAGGCCGCGAGCGACCTGCTCGAGACCGCCGCTGGATGGCGGTGTCCGAACCATCCCGACGTCGAGCTCCAGGCACTGGCCGAGAAGAACTGGTTCTTCCGCCTGTCGGCCTATCAGGAGCGCCTCGAGCGCTGGTTCCTGGAGGATCCGGGGGCGGTCCAGCCGGACTATCGGCGCAACGAGATGCTCGGCTTCATCCGCCAGGGGCTGGAGGACTTCTCGATCTCGCGCGCCGGCGCCACCTGGGGGATCCCGTTCCCGATCGGGGAAGACGGGCAGACGGCGCTCCGCGAGGACGGCTCGTGGGACCCCGAGGCCGGCACGATCTACGTCTGGTACGACGCGCTCATCAACTACATCACCGGCGCAGGCTTCCCTGACGATCCAGCGGCCTTCGCGCGCTGGTGGCCGGCCGATCTCCACGTCATCGGCAAGGACATCGCCCGGTTCCACACGATCTACTGGCCGGCGATGCTCTGGAGCGCCGGCCTCGAGGCGCCGCGCAAGGTCTGGATCCATGGCTGGCTGCTCGCCGCGGGCGGTGAGCGGATGAGCAAGAGCCGCGGCAACTTCCTGGACCCGGCCGATTTCGTCGCGGCGTTCGGCGCGGACGGGGCGCGCTACGTGACGCTCCGCGAGGTGGCCTTCGACCGCGACACGGAGGTCAGCTGGGACTCGTTCGTACGGCGCTACAACGCCGACCTCGCGAACGACTTCGGGAACCTCGTGAACCGGACGGTCTCGATGGCCGGGCGATACCTGGCCGGCGAGCGGCCGGCCCCGCGGACGGCGCCTGGCGCGTCGACCCTCGCCGGTGCGTGGTCGGCGACGCTCGCGGCGTGCGTCGATCGCCTGGAGTCCTGCTTCCTCCACGACGCGCTCGGCTCGCTGTTCGAGTACGTTGGCGCTGCGAACCGGTTCGTCGACGCGGAGCAGCCGTGGGCGCTGGCGAAGGCGGCGAAGGCGGGTGACGAGACGGCCGTCGCGCACCTGCGCGACGTCCTCGGCGATCTCGTCGAGGCATGCCGGCTCGTCGGGCTCGCGGCGGCGCCATTCCTGCCGAACACCGCGCCGCGACTGCTCGCCCAGCTCGGGTTCGAGTACCCGTACGCGGCCGATGGCAACGGCGGTCCGGCGATCCTCGATGAGCTGGCCTGGGGCGCGCACGCGGCGACGCCCGGCAGACTCGGTGCGCCCGAGCCGCTCTTCCCGCGCCTGGATGTCGAATCCGTCGCGGGCTGATCGTTGCAGGGTTAGGCTCGGCCGGCAGAACGGGCGGCCGTCGAAGGAGGGCAAGATGGCGCATGGTGAGATCAACCACGTCGAGTTCCCGGCGGACGACCCGCAACGGGCGATGCGCTTCTACTCGGCCGTTGCCGGATGGGAGTTCGGCGAGATGCCCGAGATGCCCGGCTACCACCTCTTCCGCTCCGGCGAGGGCTATGGTGGCGCGGTCGGACAGCGTGGGGTAACGATCGGTCCCACCCTCCGCCTGTACATCGAGGTGGGCTCGATCGAGGAGGCCCTCGCGGCGTCCGATCGGACCGGCGGGACCACGAAGGAGCCAAAGACGGACATCCCGGGGTGGGGATGGTTCGCCGTCGTGACCGACCCCGAGGGCACGGAGATCGGGCTCTTCCAGAGCCTCCCCCGCGGCTGAACCGGCTGGGCCGGGACCGTCACGGCCCTGGCCCGTTCGGTTTCGCTCGCATCGCAATCGCCCGATGGGCGGCCGCAGGCGCGACAATCGGGTTGCCATGCGCCTGATCGATTCCCATTGCCATCTTCAGGCGGACCGCTTCGCGACGGACGTCGACGCGGTCATCGACGCGGCCCGAGCCGCGGGCGTGGAGCGGCTCCTCGTCCCGGGCTGGAACGCCTGGTCGTCCGGGGCGGCGATCGCGCTGGCGGAGCGTCACCCGTGGCTGGATGCCGCCGTGGGCGTCCATCCGCACGATGCGGCGCGGGTGACCGACGGGGAGTGGGCAGGCATCGCGGCCAGCGCCGCCGATCCCCGGGTCGTCGCGATCGGCGAAACCGGTCTCGACTACGACCGGGTCTTCTCGCCGATCCCGGACCAGCACGCCAACCTGCGACGGAACCTGGCGCTCGCGCTCGAGACCGGCAAGCCGGCGATCCTCCACGTCAGATCGGCGACGGGTCGCCGCGATGCCCAGGACGCGCTCGCTGCCGAACTCGTCGCCGCCGGCTTCGGCGGGCCAGCATCCACGGGAGCGTTCGGCGACCGCCCCCCGGCGCTCATCCACTCGTACTCCGGTCCCGTCGACTTCGCGCGGGCGATCCTCGATCTCGGCCTCGCGATCTCGATCTCCGGCCTCGCGTTCCGGAAGGGTGAGGAGCCGACGGCCGAGGTCGCAGGCCTCGTCCCAGCGGAGCGGCTTCTGATCGAGACGGACTCGCCGTACCTTTCGCCACCGGGCGGCCCGCGCGGGCGGAACGAGCCGGCCTGGGTCCGGCTCACTGCGGCCTGGGTCGCCAGCCGGCGGGGGATCGAGGCGGGCGATGCGCCGGGACTCGCCCGATTCGGGGCCGATCTCATCGATGCGTACGAGCAGACATTCGGCCGAGCCGGACGCCTGGCCGCGACGTGAGGGGTCTGCCGCGGTGACGCAGCGAAGGCTCGCCCGGGGTCCTGCCGCGCTCGTTGCACTGACCGCACTCCTGGCCGTGACAGTCCTTGTCGGTTGCGCGATATCGGGCTCCCTCGTGCCTTCGACGGCTGCGACCGCCTCTGAGGCCACGCCAGTGCCGGGCGCCGGCTGCCCCGTCGTCGAGCGCACCGGCGACCTTCGGTCCAACACGCTGGTCGACATGACCGTGAGCGTGGACGGGCTGGTCGACCGGATCACCTTCCAGCTTGGCGAGGTCGCGCCCGGCCCAATCGGCAGCACGGGCCGTCTCCGGGCCGTGGAACCGCCGTTCGCCCAGGGCGGCAGCGGCCTCCCGGTCGAGGTTGCCGGTTCGCACTTCGTGGAACTCCATCTCGACGGCATGCTCCTCGCCGACGAGGCCGGGAACGCCGTCTACCGGGGCGAGACGTCCGTCAGGCCGAACCTGTCCGCCGTTCGCCAGATCGAGATGACCGAGGCGTTCGAGGGCGTCTACAACTTCGTCATCGGCTTTGACGGGGACGGCTGCGTCGGCCTGGTGGACGATCCGGTTGCCCGCACGCTCACGATCACGATCGGCCGCTGACGGGACGTGCCCGAAGGTTGGACCGTCAGTCCCCATTTCGTGGCGGCACCGCACGGATTGGGACCGTCAGTCCCGTTCGCAACGGTTTCGTGCCGTCGCGGGCATCGATTCACGTCGGATTCGGGCCTGGCAGTCCGGTTCGCGTTAGCGCGGACCCGAATTCGGGCCGGGCAGTCCGAAGGCGCTCTTGGACGGCGCGCTCCGCGCACGCGACGAGCAAGACCCTCGGCTGGGGTCGACATGGCATCGAGGTACAACAGGCGCTGATGCGGTTGACAGGCCGCGAGGGCGGTCCCTACACTGTTGGCACTCTCACACCGAGAGTGCTAATCGAACCGGGAACAGGCGTCCGGAACGCGCCCCGAGGATCGGGAGGACGCGTCGGGGACGCACCCGTCGAGCGGCACCAACGGATCGTCAGCGGGTCGGACGCGGGTCGCACGCCGCGTGCGCCCGGTCCGGATCCGGCAGTAGGCCCGACGGCGATGCGCCGTCACAGGAGGGAAGCACGTTGGCCAAGGCCGTTGCCTCGAAGAAGCTTCGCCCGTTGGGCGACCGCGTCGTCGTCACCCCGACACCGCGCGAGGAGATGACCAAGAGCGGCATCGTCCTCCCGGACACCGCCAAGGAGAAGCCCCAGGAGGGCAGTGTCATCGCCGTCGGCCCCGGCCGCATCCTCGACGACGGAAAGCGCGAGCCGATGGACGTCAAGGTGGGCCAGAAGGTCCTCTACGGGAAGTACGCCGGCACCGAGTTCAAGGTGGACGGCGATGAGCTCCTGATCGTCAGCCAGAAGGACATCCTCGCGATCGTCGAGGACTGACATCCTCCGGCCGATGCGCTCCACCGAGCGCGCTCGGCCGGCGGAGGGCGGACGGCGACTCACTCGCTGAGGTCGCCAGCACACAAGACCGTTTGGAGGAACACCCAGTTGGCCAAGCAGCTCATCTTCGACGAGACCGCCCGCCGATCGCTCAAGCGGGGCATCGATCGCCTCGCCGACGCGGTCCGGGTGACGATCGGCCCCAAGGGCCGGAACGTCGTCCTCGACAAGAAGTTCGGTTCTCCCACGATCACCAATGACGGCGTCACGATCGCTCGCGACATCGAGCTCGACGACCCGTTCGAGAACATGGGCGCGCAGCTCCTCAAGGAGGTCGCGACCAAGACTGACGACGTCGCCGGCGACGGGACGACCACCGCGGTCGTGCTCGGCCAGGCGATGGTCGCCGAGGGCCTCCGTGTCGTCACCGCGGGCGCCAACCCGATGGTCATCAAGGCCGGCATCGAGAAGGCCGTCGAGGCCGTCGTCGAGGAGATCAAGCGGGTCGCCCGCCCGGTCGACTCGCGCGAGCAGATCGCGGCCGTCGCGGCGATCTCGGCCGCGGATCCCGAGGTCGGCGAGATCATCGCCGAGGTGATGGACAAGGTCGGCAAGGACGGCGTCATCACCGTCGAGGAGGGCCAGAGCCTCGGCCTCGAGAAGGAATACACCGAGGGGATGCAGTTCGACCGCGGCTACATCTCCGCCTATTTCGTGACGAACACGGACCGGATGGAGGCCGTTCTCGAGAACCCGGTCATCCTCATCACGGACAAGAAGATCTCCAGCGTCCAGGACATGCTCCCGGCGCTCGAGAAGGCCGTCCAGATCGGCAAGCCGGTGATCATCATCGCCGAGGATGTCGACGGCGAGGCCCTCGCGACGCTCGTCGTGAACAAGCTCCGCGGCACCGTCTCCGTGCTCGCCGTCAAGGCGCCGGGCTTCGGTGATCGGCGCAAGGAGATGCTCCGCGACATCGCCACCCTGACCGGCGGAACGGTGATCTCCGAGGAAATCGGCCGCAAGCTGGACTCGGTCACGATGGATGACCTCGGCCGCGCCCGGCGTGTCGTCGCCACCAAGGACGACACGACCATCGTCGACGGCGAGGGCAGCCCGGACCAGATCAAGGGTCGGATGGCCCAGATCAAGGCCCAGATCGAGGACACCACCTCGGACTACGACCGCGAGAAGCTCCAGGAGCGCCTCGCCAAGCTGTCCGGCGGCGTCGCAGTCATCAAGGTCGGCGCGGCCACCGAGGTCGAGCTGAAGGAGAAGAAGCACCGCATCGAGGACGCCCTGTCGACGACCCGCGCTGCGGTCGAGGAGGGCCTCGTCGCCGGCGGCGGCACAACGCTCCTCCAGGCGATCCCGGTCCTCGACAAGATCAAGCTGGATCCCGATGCCCAGGTCGGCGTCGACATCGTCCGCCGGGCCCTCGAGGCGCCCGCCAAGCAGATCGCCGACAACGCCGGCCAGCCCGGTGAGGTCGTTGTCGCCAAGATCAAGGGGCTCAAGGCCGGTCACGGCTACGACGCCCTCAGGGACGAGTACGGGGACATGTTCAAGAAGGGGATCGTCGACGCGGCCAAGGTGACCCGCTCGGCGCTCCAGAACGCCGCCTCGATCGCCGCGATGGTCCTCACGACGGAGACGCTCGTGACGGACATCCCGGAGAAGAAGGACGGCGCCGCCGGCGGCGGACACGGCCACGGCGGCGGAGACATGGACTTCTAGTCCAGTCTCGCTCGCAAGCACCGGACGCCCGGGCCTCGCGGCCCGGGCGTTTCGATTCGTCGGCAGCTCGCCGGCCGCCGAATCAGGATCGGCCGGCAGTTGACAGCGTCCGGCGGGCCCGCGACGCTGGCGTGGCGTCGCCGCACGCCGAGGAGACTGACATGCAACGCCGGTCGTTCGTCCTTCCCGCCCTGCTCCTCGCCACGGCGATCGCGGCCGGCGCGTGTGGCGGTTCCACGCCCTCCCTGTCGGATCCGCGGGAGATCCTGACGAAGGCGGTCGCGGCGATGCAGAAGGCAAAGACCGTTCACCTCGACGCGACCGTCGACGGGACGGTGAACCTCGATCTCCTCGGCACCGGACAGGCCAACGGCCTTGCCCTGACCGGGACGTCGCTCACGGCCGACATCGACATCGAAGCGGGAAACCTCCGCCTGGACCTCGCGGTCCCGGCGATGCTCGGCTTGACCGCCGAGCTCATCGCCGTCGACGGTGCGACGTACACGAAGACCTCGTTCACCGGCGAGAAGTTCACGAAGAGCGACGACACGTCGGCGGACGTGCCGGTCGACCTCGACGACCCGCAGGCGAGCCTGAAGGAGCTCGAGGACTGGTTGGCGAAGCCGGACGTGGACCCGAAGAAGCTCGCCGACGCCGCGTGCGGCTCGAAGACCTGCTACCAGGTCGAGATCGACCTGTCGCCGGAGGACATCGCGGCGCTCATGCCAGATGCAGAGGACATCGGCGACGCATCGGTGGTGCTGACGATCCTCGTCGACAAGGGAACGCTCCTGCCCGCGAGTGTCGACGCCTCGGTGTCCTCCGCCGAGCTCGGCGACGTGACCGCATCGCTCGACCTGTCGAACTGGGATGCCATCCTCGACATCGTGGCCCCGCCGGCCGACCAGGTCGAGTAGCGGACCTCCCGTCGCCTGATGACCGGCGGGTAACGGGCCGGACCTACAATGGGCCGGTGAGTCCCACCCGGCCCGGAGACGGGCGTCGCCGCGCCGCCGGACGCCGCGACGCCATGCTCGACGTCCCGCCGGAGCCCGTCGGCACCGCGTTCGCGGAGCTTCCCGATGCGCCGCCGCCCGACGAGCCCGCCTGGCTGGCGGAGGCTGCGGGCGCCGAGCTGCAGGACCCCCAGGCGCCTGTTGACCCCGACGCCTCGCGCCGCCGCGCCGAGGCGCAGGCGTCCCGGGAGCGCGAGATCGTCTCCCGCCTCAACCCCGAGCAGGTCCGGGCCGTCACCACGACCGAGGGCCCGGTCCTCATCCTCGCCGGCGCGGGGTCCGGCAAGACCCGCGTCCTCGCCCATCGGGTCGCCTACCTCATCGGGGTGAAGGGCGTCCCGCCGTGGCGGATCCTGGCGGTCACCTTCACGAACCGGGCGGCCGGCGAGCTGCGCGAACGGATCGTCCGGCTCGTCGGCGACGCGGCGCGCGAAGTCGAGGCAGGCACCTTCCACGCGCTCTGCGCCCGGGTCCTGCGCCGGGACGGCGAGGCCATCGGCATCGACCGCCGGTTCCTCATCTACGACACGGACGACCAGGTCGCGCTGATGAAGCAGATCCTCCGAGAAGAGGGGCTCGAGGCGAAGGGCGACACCCGCCCCCAGTCGATCCTCGGCGCGATCAGCCGGGCGAAGAACGAGATGCTCGATCCGACCGAGATCCCGCCGCTGCGGATCGCGACCGGCACGCTCGTCGAGATCGCCCGCCTGGCCCGCCGGTACCGGGATGCCCTCAAGCGGTCCAACGCCCTCGACTTCGACGATCTCCTTCTCGAGGCCGTCCGCCTGTTCCACGAATCGCCCGCCACGCTCGCGAAGTACCAGGAGCGCTGGCGGTATCTCCACGTCGACGAGTACCAGGACACGAATCGGCCGCAATACCTGTGGGTGAAGGCGCTCGCCGGCGGACACCGGAACCTGGCCGTCGTCGGCGACGACGACCAGTCGATCTACGGGTGGCGCGGCGCGGACATCCGGAACATCCTCGACTTCGAGCGCGACTGGCCGGACGCGACCGTCGTGAAGCTCGAGCAGAACTACCGCTCGACCCAGCTCATCCTCGATGCCGCCCACGCGGTCGTCTCGAAGAACGAGGCCCGAACCGACAAGAAGCTCTGGACGCGGAACGACCGCGGTCGCCCGATCGACCGCTTCGAGGCCTACAACGAGGAGGAGGAGGCCGAGTGGATCGCCCGGCGTGTCGAGGAGCTGACCGGTGCCCGCGGCTCCGTCCTGACCCGTCGCGCGGATGACGCCGGCGCAACCTTCCGCCTCCGCGACATCGCCGTCCTCTACCGGACGAACGCCCAGTCCCGATCGATCGAGGAGGCCTGCCTCCGCTACGGCATCCGCTACCAGGTCGTCGGCGGCACGCGGTTCTATGCCCGGAAGGAGGTCAAGGACGCGCTCGCGTACCTCCGGATCCTCCGTTCCGACGCGGATTCGGTGAGCTTCGAGCGGGTGATCAACGTCCCGGCGCGCTCGATCGGCGACAGGACCGTCGAGGTGGTCCGGGCCGTGGCGGCGCGCGAGGACGTGCCGTACTGGCTGGCCCTGGAGCGGGTGGCCGAGGGTGGAGCCGCGCCCGAGCTGGCGGCACGGTCGCGGACATCGGTGGCGGACTTCGTGGGCCTCGTCCGGCGCCTCCGGACGCGGATCGGGGTCCTGCCGATCCCCGAGCTCCTCGATGAGGTCCTCGAGCGCTCCGGGTATCGCGCGATGCTCGCCGACGGGACCGAGGAGGGCGAGGAACGCTGGGCGAACCTCCTCGAGCTGCGCGAGGTGACGACCCGCTACGACGACCTCGCGCCAGACGACGCCCTCGACCGGCTGCTTGAGGAGACGGCCCTCGTCGCCGACCAGGATTCCTACGAGTCCGATGCGGACAAGCTCTCGCTCATCACCCTCCACGCGGCCAAAGGGCTCGAGTTTCCGGTCGTCTTCATCGCGGGCCTCGAGGAGGGCCTCTTCCCGACGGGGCGAGCCATCGAGGCCGAATCCGGGTTCAACCCGAACCCCGCCGGGATGGAGGAGGAGCGCCGGCTGGCGTACGTCGGGATGACCCGGGCCAAGGACCGGCTCTACCTGTCGCACGCCTGGCAGCGGGCGACGCGACGCGGGGCGGGCGGCAGCTGGATGGCTGAGCCGTCGCGGTTCCTGCTGGAGATCCCGCCCGACCTGATGAGCGGCCCGCGCCTCGGACGCGCGGCCGGCGAGACCGCGGACGATTCGCCGGACGACCTGAACCTCGTCTTCGGGCGCGGCGCAACGCGGTTCGGCACGCCGATCCGGCCCGGCGCCGGTGCCTTCCGCGAGGGGAGCGGCCGCCCCGGCGGCCCACGGCCCGGTGAAGCCTTTCGGCCGACCCGCGACCTGGCCGCGAAGCGGGCGGCGTTCGCCGGCGGGGCACGCTCGGGCACCTTCGGGCGACGGATCGATGCCTGGGACGACGAGTCCGGCGACGCTGACGAAGCCGGATCCACCGCGGCTGGTCCCGCAGCGCCATCGCCGGCGCCCGTCCGTCCGGCACGGCCGATCGTCCCCGGCGAGCGCCGGTATCGCGATGGCGACCGGGTCCGGCACGCCCGCTGGGGAGACGGGATCGTCATCACCTCGAAGCTCACCCGGAACGACGAGGAGGTGACGGTCGCCTTCCGCGACCCGCAGGTCGGACGCAAGACCGTCCTGGCGTCGCTCGCCGGCCTCGAGATCACCGGCTGATCGCCGATGGTCCACCGCCTGGGTCCGGATGAGCTCGCCGCGATGGTCAACCTCCACGAGTTCGAGGCACACGCGCGCGCGTGCATGAGCGGCCCGGCCTTCGACTACGTCGCCGGGGGCTCGTGGGACGAGATCACGCTCGCCGAGAACGACGCCTCGTGGCGCGAGTTCCGGTTCGTCCCGCGCGTTCTCACGGACATCCGCTCGGTCGACGTCTCGGGCTCGTTCCTGGGCCGGCCGAGTGCCCTCCCGATCGGGATCGCCCCGATGGCGGCCCAGGCGATGGCGCACCCGGATGCCGAGGGGGCGATGGCGCGCGCGGCGGCGGCTGCAGGGATCCCGATGATCCTCTCGACGTCGGCATCGATGACGCCCGAGGCGGTCGCCGCGGCGGCCCCCGGCGCCGACCGGATGTTCCAGCTCTACCTCCTCCGGGACCTGGGCTATATCCGGTCGGTCGTCGAGCGCGCGGCGGCGTCCGGGTACCGGGCGATCGTGCTGACCGTTGACCTGCCGGCTCTCGGGTACCGGGAGCGGGACCGACGCAACGGGTTCGCGCTCCCCCGCATGCCGCTCGTCGAGTCGGCGGGCGGTGCGGCGCGCGGGCGGTACGGCGGGCTCGACGACCAGCGGGCGCTCGGGCTGACGTGGGCCGATCTCGCCCAGGTCCGGACCTGGAGCGAGCTGCCCCTGGTGCTCAAGGGGATACTGGCGCCCGAGGACGCGCGGCTGGCCGTGGAGCACGGGGTCGATGCCATCGTTGTCTCCAACCACGGTGGCCGGCAGCTCGACCGGTCGATTGCCACAGCGCACGCGCTGCAGGACGTCGTGGCGGCCGTCCACGGCCGGGCCGAGGTCTGGGTGGACGGCGGGATCCGGCGCGGGCTGGACGTCGCGATTGCGCTCGCGCTAGGCGCGGATGGGGTTCTGGTCGGCCGGCCGCTGTACTGGGCTCTTGCCGCGGGTGGTCAGGCCGGTGTGGAGCGCGCGATCGCCATCCTCCGCGAGGAGTTCGACCTGGCACTGCCCCTGCTGGGATGCGCGTCGGTCGCGGATCTTGGGCCGACCCTCGTCCGCCGGCGAGGCGAGGCCCCCGGGTGATCGACGACCTCCCTCTGCCCGCTGGGGTGACCGCGCGACCGGCGACGCGAGATGACGTGGCCGCCATCACGGCGCTTGTGGCGGCCTGCGAGACGGCCAACGACGGCGTTGCCGAGATCCATCCCGACGATATCGCCAGCCTGTTCGACCGGATCGTGGCCGAGCCGGGCGAGCTGATCGTCGTCGAGAAGGGCAGGGCGCTGGTTGCGTGGGCGGACCGGTTCGGGGAGCGCGCGGAGGTCGACGTCCACCCGGCCTGGCGCGGCCGCGGGATCGGACGGGCGCTCCTCCGTTGGACGGAGGCGCGGGCGCGCGACGCGGGAGCGGGACGCGTCCGGCAGACGGTCACGGACGCGGATACGGCGGCGAGGCGCCTGTTCGAGTCGAGCGGCTACGCGGATGGCGGCTCGTCATGGATCCTCCAGCAGGCGCTGGGCGACGAGGCCCCTCAGGTCCAGGTGCCGGACTGGATCGCGATCCGCCCGTACCAGGCATCCGACGCCGGGGAGGTCCATCGCCTGATCGACGACGCGTTCAGCGAGTGGCCGGGCCGGGAACCGGTCGACTACGGGCATTGGGCATCATTCGTGATCGCTCACAGGTCGTTCGCGCCAGCGCTGTCCTCGCTGGCGTTCGACGGC
>DATIUS010000019.1:0-16690 GCA_035466655.1 Candidatus Sulfomarinibacteraceae bacterium | reverse complement strand
TCAGGAGGATGATCGCGATCGCGATGTTGCCGGTCAGCCGGTCGAGCAGGACGAGGGTGACGAAGAAGACCTGGAAGATCGGGGTGAACAGCCAGGCGAGCAGGCTGAACGGATCCGGATTGAGCGGCGCCGGGGTCAGCGGGATCCCGGCGGGCGGGGTGGGCGTCGGCGCGGCCGTGACGCCGGGCGGCAGCGAGCCGCCGTCGCCGCCACAGGCCGCCACGACGAGGGCGACGGCGACCAGGAGCAGGAGCGGGCCCAGGCGGGCGGACCGGAGGCGGGCGAACACGCGGTGGGGTCCCTCGTTCATCTGACGGGGTCGTACCCGCCGGGATTGCCGGGATGGCAGCTGGCGATCCGTCGTGCCCCGAGCCAGCTGCCCCTGAGCAGCCCGTAGCGCTCGATGGCCTGCTCGGTATAGCGCGAGCAGGTGGGCTCGTAGCGACACGAGGTCGGCAGCCACGCGAACGCGAACCGGTACAGGTGGATCAACCCGATTCCGATGCGCTTCAACCGTTGCTTCCTCCCAGGACGCCGCCTCGGCCGAGCAGCCGTCGGAGCGCCGTCACCAGTGCGTCGTGGTCGGCGGTGACGAGCGCCGGCCGGGCGATGATGAGGACGTCCCAGCCGGGCTGGAACGAGGGCGCCATCACCCTGAGTGCCTCGCGGAGGCGTCGCCGGACCCGGTTCCGTGTCACCGCCGAGCCGAGTGCCCGGCCGGTTGCGAACCCGAAACGCGTCACATCGAGGTCCGTCCGTGCGATTCGTGCGGCAAGGAGTGGGTGGGACCGCATCGTCCCTCGCTCCTGGATGGCCGCGAACTCTCCCGGACGCGAGAGCATCACGAGCCGCGGCTGATTCCGGCCGCGACCGTCCGTCAGGCCGTCAGGCGCTTCCGACCGCGGGCCCGGCGAGCTGCCAGGACCCGACGTCCGCCGGTGGACTTCATCCGGGCGCGGAAGCCGTGCTCCTTGGCGCGATGTCGCTTCTTGGGCTGGTAGGTCTGCTTCATCGGGACTGCGCGGGATCCTCTCCATCAGGCCTCGGGGCTGCGTCGGTCTCGACCCCTAGAGGCACGCAAACGCGCCGAGCGCCCAGCGGCGCGTTGGCGCGTTCGTCGTCCGGGGGATCATAGGCCGGGGCGCAAACGAGTGTCAAACGTGATCGCGGGCGCGCGAGGATCGCGTGAGGCCCGCAACTCCGGCACCGTCGCTGCCCACGCCGGCCCGGCGAGTGGACTGCGCGAGCCGGCGGAATCCGACGCTCGAACCCACGGCGACCCGCCGCTGCAATACTCCCATGGAGTATCCGTTGAATCGCCTTGCGAGGCCCCGGTCGCGGTGCTATCTTTCGGGACCCCCGGCCCCCCGGACGGCCCTCGAGGCGCCCGGACCGAGGGATCCGATCGGTCCCCGGGACTCATCTCGGGCGCCCGATTTCACCCGAGCGTCGTCGGCGCCGCGCACTGGTTCGTGACCCGTTTCCGCCGCCCATCCATCGCAGCCCACCACAGAGAGCCGTCATCGACGAATGGACGCGAAGCAGGTCTGGCGCGCCGCCCTCGGGGAGCTCCAGGTATCGCTCTCCCCGGCGAATTTCGAGACCTGGCTCCGTGACACCACGCTCGTCGACGTCGACGACAATCGCTTTCGGATCGCGGTCCCGAACGGGTTCGCGAAGGACTGGCTGGAGAGCCGCTACCGCTCCCTGATCTCCCAGACGCTTGCCCGCATCGTCGGCTACAGCGTCCAGGTCGAGTTCCTCGTGGGGACCCCGCCGGAGGTCGCCGCCGAAGCGGACGCGGACGGCGCCCCTGCGCCGGTCCCGCCGGAGCGGCCGGTGGCCACACCGAGTTCGCAGCACGTCCGGGTCGAGGCGACCCGGGTCGGCGGCGAGGGCGGGTCGACGAACATCAACACGCGCTATACCTTCGCGAACTTCATCGTCGGGTCGGCCAATCGCCTTGCCCATGCCGCGAGCCTGTCGGTCGCCGAGCGGCCCGGGCACGCCTACAACCCGCTCTTCCTGTACGGCGGCGTCGGCCTCGGCAAGACGCACCTGATGCACGCGATCGGCAACCAGGTGGCCGCGAAGTTCCCGCGCAAGCGGGTCGTCTACGCCACGTCCGAGAAATTCACGAACGAATTCATCACCTCGATCCAGCAGGGCAAGATCGACGACTTCCGGGCGCGCTACCGGCGGATCGACCTCCTCCTCATCGACGACATCCAGTTCATCGCCGACAAGGAGCGGACGCAGGAGGAGTTCTTCCACACGTTCAACGCCATCCACGAGGACGGGAAGCAGATCGTCCTGTCGTCCGACCGGCCACCGAAGGCGATCCTGACCCTCGAGGAGCGCCTCCGAAGCCGTTTCGAGTGGGGCCTCATCGCGGACCTGACCGCCCCGGACCTCGAGACCCGGATCGCGATCCTCCGGGCGAAGGCGGAGGAGGGCGGCGTCCCGATCACCTCCGATGTCATCGAGTTCATCGCCCGGAAGGTCGTCAGCAACATTCGCGAGCTCGAGGGCGCCCTCAACCGGATCGTCGCCTACGCCTCGATGGGGGCGATGCCGATCTCGATCGAGCTGGCCCAGGCCGTCCTCTCGAACGTGCTCTACAACCCCAAGAAGCGCCAGATCACGCCCGAGCGGATCGTCAAGGCCGTGTCGGACTACTACGGGGTCGGCCTGGACGCGCTCAAGGGACAGAAGCGCGACAAGGCGATCGTCGTACCGCGCCAGATCGCGATGTTCCTGATGCGCGAGGAGACCGACGTCTCGCTCCTCCGGATCGGCGCCGAGCTCGGCGGGCGGGACCACTCCACGGTCCTCCATGCCTGCGACAAGATCACCCGGGAATCCGGCGCGAACGACGAGCTGCGCCGCGAGATCTCCGCCGTCCGCGAGCTGATCTACGCGGACTGACCCGCGCCGCGGGCCCGGTCACCGGCGCTCCGCCCGGCCGACGCGAACTCCGGCGCCACCCCGAGCGATTTCGAGCGCGGCAGAGCCTCGCCCGGCGCGTGGACAACGCGCCGCATGGCCGTGGACAAGCCGCCGCGCGGCCGGGCGCGACTCGCCGCGGACTCCGGACGACCGGGCCCCTCGGCGTGGACGAGCCGGGTCGTGTCGGGTTCGAGGCGGAGGGGCCGTCCACATCGACGCCGGGTTGCGACCCGTTCCGACGAACGCGGCTGCCGCCGGTATCCACGCAACGGGGGGGCTTAGCCGCCGAGATGGCGAACGGGCCCGAGCGCGGCCGTCCACCGTCTCCACACGGTGATGATGACGGTGACGGTAGATCTGAGAATGGAGGAAGATACACACTCCGTACCGGCGCGCGGAACAAGCCACCCGACCCTCCCGGGCAACCCCAGAGGCGACCCCCGAAATCGAGAGTTGGACCGGGGCTGCGGCCGGGCAGGGCCGCCCACCCGGAAGGCTGCGCGGGTACCATCTGGACACCGCCAAACACACCCGCTGCGGAGTGGACTCGACGTGAAGCTCTCGGTCATGCAGGAGAACCTGGCGCGCGGCCTGTCCGTCGTCAGTCGCGCCGTCTCGACGCGCAGCACGCTGCCCGTGCTGGCAAACGTGCTGCTCGCGACGGAGGACGCCGGCCTGAAGCTCACGGCCACGAACCTCGAGATCGGCATCACCTACTGGGTCCCCGGCAAGATCGAGACCGACGGCTCGACGACGGTCCCGGCCAAGCTCCTGACGGACCTCGTCAACTCCCTGCAGGGCGGCGACCGCGTGGATCTCGAGCTCGGGGCAGGTGAGACGCTCCACCTCCGGTGTGGTCGCTTCGAATCCCACCTCAAGGGAATCGACGCGGATGAATTCCCGGCGATCCAGGCCACCGGTGAACGGCCGACGACCAGGATCGCCCAGGGCGTCCTCCGGCGGGCCCTCGAGCAGACGGCGTTCGCCGCCGCGACCGACGAAGCCCGTCCGATCCTCACCGGGGTCCTGTGCCGCTTCGAGGGAGACAGCCTGACGCTGGCGGCGGCGGACAACTACCGGATCGCGGTCAAGACGATCCCCATCCTCGACGCCGTGGCCGAGACCAGCGTCGTCGTCCCTGCCCGTGCCCTGAACGAGCTGATGCGGGTCCTGGCCGACTCGGACGATCCCGTCGAGGTGATCCTCGCCCAGGCCCGCAACCAGGTCCTCTTCCACCTCGAGGGCGTGGACCTCGTCAGCCGCCTCATCGACGGCCAGTTCCCGAACTACCAGACCGTCATGCCCAAGACCCACACGACCCGGGCCATCCTCGACCGCGAGGAACTCCTGCGTGCCGTGCGGCCGGCGGCCCTCATCGCCCACGAGTCGGCGAACATCGTCAAGCTCCAGATCGCGTCGAACGGCGAGGCCGGGATCACGGTCAGCGCGAACGCGGAGGTCGGCGACCACGTCGGCCAGGTCGAGGCCGCGGTCGAGGGCGACGGGACGACGATCGCGTTCAACGCCAAGTACCTGGCAGACGTGCTCACCAACGTCGTGGCCGAGCAGTTCGCCATCGAGCTCCAGGGGCCGCTCGCCCCCGGAGTCTTCAAGCCGATCGGCGACGACCAGTACGTGCACGTCGTGATGCCCGTCCGCACGACGTCGTAGAGGCCGCCACGCTCGCCTCGATCCGCCTCGCCGGGCTCCGGGGCTACGGGGCGCTCGAGGCGACCTTCGGCCCCGGCCCCCAGCTCGTGTGGGGCCCGAACGCGGCCGGCAAGACCAGCCTCCTCGAGGCGGTCGTCCTCCTGGCCTGGGGCCACTCGCACCGGACATCGACGGAGGCCGAGCTGATCCGGTGGGGGTACGACGTGGCCCGCGTCGAGGGTTCGGTGGGTGCGGAGACCCTCGAGATCGCCCTGGTCCGGCCCGGCACGCCGACGGCGGCGGGCGGCGGGCGGAAGCGGATCCGGGTCAACGGCGTGCCCCGCCGTGCCGGCGCGCTTGCCGGAGTCCTTCGGGCGGTCGTCTTCGCTCCGGAGGAGATGCTCCTGATCGCGGGCGCGCCGACCCTTCGTCGGAACGCCCTCGATCGCCTCGCGGTCAGCCGCTTCCCGGCCTATGCCCCGGCGCTGGCGGCGTACGGCCGAGCCCTCCAGCAGCGTAACGGGCTTCTCCGGGCGATCCGCGAGGAAACCGCGGATCGTGCCGACCTGCGCTACTGGGACCGGCCCTTCGTGGAGGCCGGCGGCGAGGTCGTGGTCGCCCGGATGCGGCTCCTCGACGAGCTCGCGGAGCCGCTCGCCGCCGCGCACGCGGAGATCGCACCGGACGAGGCCGCGCGCTCTCCGCTCCGGCTGCGCTACGAGACCAACGCCGCTCCCGACTCCGGGGAGTCGCCGCGAGAGGCGCTCGCCAGGCGCCTTGCGGAGACGGCGGACAAGGAGGCCTGGAACGGGACGACCCTCGTCGGCCCGCACCGGGACGACCTTTCGTTCCGGCTGGATGGTCGTGACCTGTCCGAGTTCGCGTCGCGCGGGCAGCAACGGACGGCCATCCTCGCGTTCAAGCTTGCCGAGCTCGACCTCCTCACCGCCCTCGACGGGCGACCGCCGCTCCTCCTCCTCGACGACGTCTTCTCTGAGCTGGACCCGGAGCGGCGGTCCCACCTCGTCCGGCGGATCGCCGCCCTGCCGCAGGCCTTCGTCACGACGACCACGCTCGACGACCTCGATCCGGCCCTCCTCGCGATCGCGACGACCTGGGAGGTCGTGCCGTCCGACGCCGGCGCCGCGCTCGTCGGGCCGGTCGCGAGCCGCGGGACCGGCACCGAGGCCGGCGCGGTCGGCTCGATGGCGGGCGCGGAGGCCGGGGGAGCTCGATGACCCAGGACCGGCGGCGGCGCGGGCCGATGCGGCGGATCGGCGACCTGATCCCCGACGCTGCGGCCCGCCTGGGCCTCGCGGACGAGCTGCGCCGTGCGCGCGCCGTGGCGACCTTCGACGCGATCGTCGCCGAGCGGGCGCCGGCCGCCCACGGCGCCTGCCGGGCGCTCAGGGTGGATGGGGCGGCGCTGGTCGTCGAGGCCGATGCACCGATCGTGGCTCAGGAGCTGCGCCTCCACGCACGCCAGCTGACCGACGCCTTCCGCACCGCGCCGGCCGGCGCGCCGGTCTCGGAGCTCCGGATCCTGGTCCGCGGCCGGGGGCGATCGCCGGAGGGCTGAGGCTCCGTTCCCGCCCGCGTGCGTCCCGCCGGAGCCGGCGATCGGCCACGGCCCTCGTGCGATAATCCCGGACCCGGCCACAGTCCAGTCCCGCAGAGGCGAGCATTGGCCCTCCGGCTCCAGATGAAGCTCGGCGTCCTTGCCGAGCGAGACCGCCTGCCCGATTCGCCTGACACGGTCCTCGTCGTTGAGCCGACCGTCGGATCGCAGGCGCGCACGAAGGGCCAGCTCTACCTCCTCGTCACCTCGATGATCCCCGGCCCGAGGGCGCGCGAGGCAACGCGGCTCGTCGCGGAGGCCCTGCGCCACGAGTACTACTACGACGAGTCGGCGGGGATCCGGGTCTGCATCGTCAAGGCGATCCTGGCCGCCAACAAGCGCCTGACCCACGCGCGCGAACGAGCGGTCCTCGGGCACGTCGAGGGCATCGCCCCGGTGGGGGTCGCGATCACGGTCGTCCGTGACCACGAGCTCTACGTCGCGACCGTCGGCCCCGCGGAGGCCTACCTCAGCCGGGGTGCCCGGCTCTCCACCCTGCCGGACCCGCACCGCGAGCGGGGCCTGCCGACGCCCAGCCTGGAGCCGGAGGTCTGGCGGGGCGACATCGCCGTCGGTGACCAGCTGGTGCTGGTGTCGCCGAACGTGATGGCGCGATTGGGCCCGGAGGAGCTCAAGGACGCGCTCGTCACCCTCCACCCGCAGCCGGCGCTCGAGCACCTCCACCGCCGGTTCGTGGAGGCCGGCGGGACGGGCAGCGACGCCGGCCTGGTGCTCGAGGCGTCCGAGGTCGCGGTGACGCGTTCCGGGCGCACGCTCGTGCCCGTCCGGCCGCCCGAGCCGCTGGCCGGCGCCCCGGACCGTTCGCCCATCCCCCTCGCCGATTCCGTGAGCGGCGGCGTGGCCGCCGCCCAGGCCGGTGCTCGCCGCGCCCGGACGGCCGCGGGTGGCGTGCTCGCTCGCCTCATCTACCGGCTCCAGGACGCGCTCCCGAGCCGCGCGCCCGCACCCCGCCGGGTGACGCCGCTGGGCGCGCGGCGGGAGATGCAGCAGCGCGCCGCGGTCGCCATCCTCGTCTTCATCGCGGTGGCCGGCGCGCTCGGGCTCGGCGTCTCCATGCTCGGCGAGGCGCCGCCACCCGAGGAGGCCATCGCCTCCGTGGAGGTCGGCCAGGGAGCCCTCGACCTGGCCAGGGAGAGCCTCGATCGCGTATTCGGCCCGGGCGTCGACCTCGTCGCGAACGACCCGACGACGGCCGAGGCGCTCCTGCGGGACACGCTCGCCCAGCTGGATCTCGCGGCCGGCGCCGGCATCTCGAGCGCGACGATCCGGCCGCTCCGAGCCCAGGCCGTCGCCGGGCTGGAGCGACTGTACGGGACGGTGGAGGTGACGCCGACCGACGTCTTCACCTTCCCGGCCGACGCGGGGGTCGACCTGGGCGCCCTCGTCCGCGGGCCGGACGGCGCGCCGTACGTCCTGGATCCGGCGACCGCGACGGTCTACCGGATCAACCTCGCCGAGCGGACTGCCGTGGCGATCTTCCGCGACGGGTTGCGCGCCGCCGGTGCGACCGAGGCGGCACCGGCGATGTTGACCGTGGGCGGCCCCGACCTCCTCGTGCTCGACGTGAAGAACGTGCTGTGGCGCTGGCGCCCGGCCGACGAGACCGGCCGCGGGACGACGACGAAGGTCAAGGTCATCGGGTCCGCCGAGTGGGGCGACGACCTTCGGGCGATCGGCACCTTCGTCCGGGACGAGCGGGCGGGGCTCTACAACTTCTATATCGTGGACCCCTCCGAGCAGGAGATCCTCGCCTACACGCCGGCCGCCGACGGGAGCGGTTTCCCGGCCGCCCCCTCGAAGCGCCTGACGACGCCGCGACCGGTCGACGGGGTCACGTCGCTCTACATCGACGGGGACATCTGGATCGCCGACGCCGGCGAGATCCTCCGCGTCGTCGGCGGGACGACCGCGGACTGGGCGGCGGACCCGCCCCCGGACGGCCTGCTCCGCGACGCCCCGGTCTATACCGTCGTGATGTCCGGCTCGGAGCGGCGGACGGGCCGGCTGTACGGCTACGACCCGGCGAACCAGCGGCTCGTCGCGCTGGTCAAGGCAACCGGCGAGTACGCCGCGCAGTACCGCCTCGCCGGCGGCGCGCGGGACTGGCGGGATGCCCGGGGCTGGTACGTGGAGCCGGGGATCGAGGACGCCCCGGACACGGTCATCTGGTCCACCGCGGGCACGATCCGCCGGGCGGTCCTCGAGCCCGTGACGAGCGTGCCGGGCGCGACCGGGCCGGCCGGCGCCGTCGAGGGCTCCGCCCCACCGTCGGCCGAGCCGTCCGCCGCGCCGTGATCCCCCTGCGCGACGCCAACCCGACGCGCCGCACGCCGGTCGTCACCCTCGCCCTCATCGCCGGGTGTTTCGCGGTCTTCGCCGTGGAGCTGTCCGTCGAGGCATCCGGCGGCGAGGCGGCGCTGGCCGAGCTGTTCGGCACGTGGGGCGCGGTCCCGAGCCGGGTCTCGGCCGCCCTCGACGGCTCGGGCGACGCCGGTGCCGCCGCGACCGGCGTGCTCGCGAGCCTCTTCCTCCACGGCGGCTGGCTGCACCTGCTCGGGAACATGCTGTTCCTGTGGATCTTCGGGAACAACATCGAGGACCGGCTCGGGCGGACCGGCTTCCTCGTGTTCTACCTTCTCGGGGGCGTTGCGGCGGCGCTGACCCAGGTCTGGATCGATCCGACCTCCGACGTGCCGCTCGTGGGGGCGTCGGGCGCCATCGCCGCGACGCTCGGGGCGTACATCGTCATCTACCCACGCGCCCGGATCCTGACCCTCGTCTTTATCGGCTTCTTCTACCAGCTTGTCGAGGTGCCGGCACTCATCGTCCTGGGCTTCTGGTTCCTGCTCCAGCTGATCGACGGCGTCGCCTCGCTCGGTGCCGCCAGCGCGCAGGGCGGGGTCGCCTTCTTCGCCCACATCGGCGGCTTCGTCGCCGGCGGCCTCGTGGGGTTCATGGTCCGGACGACGGGCCGGAGATTCGGCACGGCCTGATGCTCCGCCCGATGGGATAATCCCGGCATGGGCCGGCTCGTCGAGATGGTGGTCGAGAGCGTCCGCGTTCACATGCTCTCGAACCGCCACGTCGTCATCCTCAAGGACGCGGAGCGCGAGCGATACCTCCCGATCTGGATCGGGCCGTGGGAAGCGAGCGCGATCGCGATGCGGCTCCAGGGCATCTCGGCCGAGCGCCCGCTCACCCACGACCTGTTCGCCGCCGCGCTCGAGCAGCTCGGGGTCCGCATCGACCGGGTCGTGATCTCCGAGCTCGCGGACGAGACCTACCACGCGCGCCTCTTCCTCGAGCGCAACGGCGAGGCCTTCGAGCTCGATGCCCGGCCGTCCGATTCGGTGGCGCTCGCCGTCCGCGCCGATGTCCGGATCCTCGTCGCGGAGGAGGTCCTCGCCCAGGCGGCGCTCGGCGCCGATCCCGGGGAGGAGGAGGCGGGAGCGACGGAGGCCCCGTCATCCCGGGCCGGTCGCCCCGGAATGGGTCCCAGCGTCCCGCTCGAATCGCTCGGCGAAGCCGTCGTGGACGAGCGGCTGGACATGTTCCGGGAGTTCGTGAACTCGCTCGACGTTGACCCCGGATCCGCCGGTGGGTCCGGCGGCTCGACCGGGCCAGGGGCGCCCGGCTCCGGCGGGCGCGGCCGCTGAACGGAGGATCGGGCCGCTCAGCCGGCGGGGAGGATCGGCTCGCCGCGCGAGAGCGCCCGTGAGGGCGCGACCCACAGCCGGAGGCGAAGCCGCCAGAAGTCGCGGATCGCCCGGGCGATCACCCGGGGCTTCGCGCCGGTCGGTGAGCCGGCCGTCCTCGGGTAGTGCGGGACGCCGACCTCGACGACCGCCCGGCCGGATGCCCGGAGCTTGATCAGGAGCTCGGCCGAGAAGAACGCGCCGCCGGATTCCACGTTGATGCCCCGGAGAGCGTCGCGGCGGAAGAGCTTGCAGGCGCAGTCGACGTCGGTGACCGACAGGCGGAAGAAGACCCGGTTCGCGAGGCGATAGACCCTCGCGTACAGCGTCCGCACGAGCGGATCCGCCCGCCTGATCCGATAGCCGACCACGACGTCCGCCCCGCCGGCGCCGTAGCGCGCCGTCAGCCGCCCGATGTCCGCGACCCGGAACTGGCGGTCCCCGTCCGTGAAGGCGATCAGGTCGAACCTCGACGCCGCGAAGCCGGTCCGGAGCGCCGCCCCGTAGCCGAGGTTCCGCGGGTGGTGGACGGCCCGGACGCGCGGATCGGCCGAAGCCAGCTCGTCGGCGATCTGGGGCGTCTCGTCCCGCGAGCCGTCGTCGACGATGACGACCTCGAACGCCTCGGCGAGCGACGGCAGGGTATCGAGGGCCTCCTCGACGAGGCCCCGCAGGTTCGCCGCCTCGTTGTGGGCGGGGAAGAAGTAGGACAGGGCGGGCACGCGGGCCGGGATCGGGCCGTCGACCGGGTCCGCCGCCATCAGCCCGCGTCCCGCGGTCCGACGACCCGCCAGACGTCCGTCGCCGGCGAGGCGCCGAGAGGCTCGAGCACGTAGCGCTCCGCGACGAGCCCGAGATCGTGTGGGTTCGCCCGGATGACGTAGACCGGCCGGCTGCCCAGGAATCGCGCGATCACGTCGGTCGCCTCTCCGTAGTCGAGATCGAGGCGGGTCCGGTCGTCCACGATCGTGAGGTCGGTCCGGAGTCCGTCCACGTATTGTGCGTACCAGAGCGTCGTGGAGGTGCTCCACCAGCTCACGACGACCGCGCCGTCCTCGATTCTCGACAGGGCCGCCGTGACCCAGTCCCGGGCGGCCGTGTCCCGGCTGCGGTCGGCCTCGGCCGCACGGCGCTCGAAGCTGGCGACGGCCGGCGCGACGAGGGCGGCCGCGAGGCCGATCGCGACCATGGCCCGGCCGGTCACGGCGATCCCCCGGGAGGCGACGGCCGGCCGCTGCCGGTCGGCATCCGCGAGTCGGTCCTGGACGCGGCCGAGGATGCGGCCGAGCGCGTCGCCGGCGACCCCGGCAAGGAGGCCCAGCCACGTCCACGCCCAGAGCGCCGGCCCGAGGTAGTAGCGCTCGATGTCCGCGTTCGAATACGCGGCATTGAAGAGCGCCGTCACGACCAGCGCCGAACCGGTGAGCAGGGCGTACCTCGGGAACCTGATGGCCGTCGCCACGAACCCGACCGCGGCCGCCGGGGCGAGGAACCCGAGCTGGGCGCTCGCGAGGCCGGCCAGCTCCGCCAGCTTCCGGGGAAGCTCGCCGAGGGGATCATGGAGCGCGCCGCGAAACTGCTCGGCGAGGGCGATGTACCAGAAGCCGTCCCAGGTCTCCGGCTTCGCGTAGACGAGCGGCGCGCGGAAGACGCCGGCCCGCAGCGGGAGCTCCAGATAGACGAGGACGAGCGTCCCGACCAGCGCGGCCGCGCAGGCCGCGACGAAGCGCGGTCGGCGCACGATCGCCGGCTCGACGGCCAGGACGAAGAGGCCGATCGACGGGGCCAGCAGGAGCGTCAGCGAGTGGTTGCCGGCCGACAGCCCGAACAGCGCGGCGGCGGCGACGAGCCAGCGATCGGCGGCCGCTTCGGCCGCCCGCCGGGCGGCCTCCCAGCGGACGAGGACGAGGCACAGGATCGCGACAAGGGCGAGGTGGAGCGTGTGCGGATCCGCGTGCGTCGCCAGGTTCCAGGCGACCGGCGTCGTCGCGAGGCCGATCCCTGCGGCCATCCCGATCGGCGCGGAACCGGTCAGCCGGATCACCAGCCGGGCCGCCGCCGCCGCCGCGACCGCGACGCACAGCAGCGAGAAGACGTTCATCCGGAAGGCGGGCTCGCCGACCGGCGCCAGCAGGAAGTTGGCGAGGAATCCGAGGATCACGTACGTCGGGTAGCCCGTCGGGTGGGCGGTGCCGAGGAGCGGCGCCACCGTCTGGAACTCGGCGGTGTCCCAGAAACCGACGTCCGGCATCAGCCCCGGCCAAACGACGACGATGACGGCGAGGGCGACGATGAGCGGTGGCAGGAGCGCCCGCGCCCGGGATGGCAGCGGCGGCCAGGCACCGGGCGCGCTCACCATCCCTGGAGGTTCCCCCACGTCATCCCCCAGAAGTTGATTGCCACGGACGCGCCGACCAGCCACCCCGCCAGCAACCGGACGCCGCCGCGCCGGGCCATCCCGAGCGCGACGAGCGGCAGCGCGAAGACCACGAAGTCGTTGCTGAAGCGGTAGCCAAACTGGACCCAGCCCTGGCTGAAGTGCATCAGGCCGAAGATGGCGACCGCCACCACGGCGAGGACCGCCCCGGCGACCAGTCGCGAGCGGCGGAAGCGACCGAGGGCCGGGATGACGTAGAGGTAGGCCGGGCTGGCGAGAAGAATGCTCATTCCGATGTCGCGCGGCAGCGCAACCGGGCAATCCGGGTCGAACAGACCGCGGAGCGCGCCCTCGGCCGCGCACAGGGCGCGCCCCGGGCCGAGCCCGCTCGGGACGTTGTCCGGGAAGATCGCCGGCGTCGAGAGGAACATGATCCCGAGGTTCTGGGGCACGTAGCGCAGGTCCTCGAGCGCCCAGTCGGGGTGGTAGCCGAGCGCCGGGTAGCCGTTCGCCTCGAGCTGGTAGAGGTACTCGTAGCCGGGGTGGAAGAGATGCCCGCTCGAGGCGAGGTTGTAGGCCAGGAGGAGCCCGATCGGGATGATCGCCCCGAGCCCGGCCGAGACGGACCGGCGGGCGAGCGATCCGCCGCTCCCGACGAGCATGAAGAACGGCGCCCCGAAGACGATCGTGAGGCGCGCGGTGCAGGCGAGCCCGAACAGCAGCCCGGCGAGGAACTGGCGCCGGTCGACGAACGCGAGCGGGGCGCGAAGGCCGTCGCCCAGCTCGCCGACGGCCGCCCGGATCGCCGCCGCGATGGATGGGCCGTCCGCCAGGGGTCCCTCGGGCGCGGCGCCGTCCCGGTCAGGCGGGTCCGCATCTCCGGCGAACGACCGATCGGCGCCGAGCGCGATCCCCACGGCCAGCAGCAGCGGGACGAGCGCCACGACGTGGGCGAGGAACCAGGTGGTGCCGAGGCCGGCCGCGTACCAGACGACCGTCCCGAAGCCGAAGAAGATCGTGACGGCGAGGCGGACCGGGCGATCCACCGGCAGGCGTCCGAGCGCCCACCAGCACAGCCCGACGTCGAGCGCCCCGAGGGCGACGGAGACCGCCCGCTGGTCGGTCGCGACGCCGAACAGGGCGACGAACGGCAGGAGGACGATCGCCGGCAGCGGAGGGAACGGCAGGAGGCCGAAGCCGGTCGGGTTCCCGGCGGCATCGAGGAGCGGCAGGACGTCCTGGAAGAAGTCGTTGCCCGGGACCGGCCAGGTGATCGCCGCCCGCCCGTCGAGGAACGCGAGCGCCTGCCAGACGAAGTGGTTGTAGTAGCGGACGGACCCCGGCAGCCAGTAGGCGGCGAGCGCGACGGCCACGAGGCCGGCCCCCACGAGCCACGACGGCAGGAGGTCCAGCGGATGTGACGTGGCCTTCGCGGTCCCGGTCGGGGCACGACCCTGTGCTACCCTGCCCTCCACCTCATCGCTCGCGCAGGAGGCCGAACCGGTTGACTGGCCCCGTGTCGGGTGAGCCCGTTCGGGGTGGAGTCCAGGCGCGCGCCGGGACGCGCGGCGACGTCGGCGGCATCCTCTTCCTCCTCGCGCTGGCCCTCACCTTCCGCGTCATCATCGCATACCTCCTGCCCGGCTCCGGCTTCGCCAACGACATCGGCGCCTTCCAGTTCTGGGCGACGAACCTGGCCGACGAGGGCCTGTACGGCTTCTACGAGCGGCCGTTCCTGCACGACTACACGCCCGGCTACCTGTACGTCCTGTGGGTCGTCGGGGCGGTCGGCAAGCTGTTCGGAGGGGTCGGCGACCTCATCAAGGTCCCGCCGATGGTCGCCGACGTCGTCCTTGCGTACCTGGTCTGGTCGATGGCGCGCGAGCTCGGCGCCGGGCGCTGGTCCGCCCGCCTCGGCGCCCTCATCGTGGCGGTCAACCCGATCACCTGGCTCGACAGCGCGATCTGGGGGCAGGTCGATTCGTTCGGGCTGATCTTCCTGCTTCTCGGTCTGCGGGAGCTGTGGCGGGATCGCCCGGAGCGGGCCGCGATCCTGACGGTCATCGGGGCGATCACGAAGCCGCAGCTCGGGATCCACGTCCCGATCGTCGCGGCGGTGACGATTCGGCGGGCCCTCTGGCCGCGGGGCGGCTTCGGCGCCGAGGAGCCGCCGGCTTCGCGGCGCTCGACGACGGCGTGGGAGTCGCGGACCCGCGGCCGGATCCGGATTCTGACGACGGGCGTTGCCGGGTTCGCGACCGCGGTCGCGATGTCGCTGCCGTTCGGGCTCAGCCTGCCCGGTCTCGTCGAGCAGATCTTCAAGACGGCAGGGGGCTACCCGTACCTGTCCGTCAACGCCTGGAACCCGTGGGCCCTCGTGACCTTCGAGGGAAGCGGGGTCGCCGAGAACCGGGCCTGGGTCTGCGACATGGTCGTGACGGCCGGGGAGACGGCCGCCCGGTGCGCCCGGGCCTTCTCGTTCGGGCCGATTCCGGCCGTCGTCGTGGGCACGGTCCTGACCTTCGCCGCCTTCATCGCCGTCAGCGTGATCGTCGCCCGGCGGCCGGACCGCCGGACGATCCTCGTCGGCCTCGCCGTCCTCGCCCTCGTCTTCTTCGTCGTCCCGACCCGGGTCCACGAGCGATACCTCTACCCGCTCGTGGCGATCGGGGCGATCCTCGCCGCCGTCTCCGCGCGCTGGACCGTGGCCTACGTCCTGTCCGGGGTGGCCACGCTCGCGAACATGTACTTCGTCCTGACGACGCTGTACCCGAACAACCCCGGGATCGACGACTGGCTGGGGATCGGGCCGGGCATCGGCTCGTGGCCGGGCGTCGCGCTCGCCGCCGGCATCCAGGTGGCCGTCCTCGCCTTCGCGCTGACAGAGCTGCGGGCCTCGGCGGGCGCCCGCCTTGCCCGCGAGATCGCCGCGAGCGGCCTGGACGACGAGGCTCGGGCACTCCCGGGCGTCGGCGATGCCGGTGCCGGCCCCGGGGCCATGACGGGACCCGTCCGGATCGCGCAGCGGGGGAGCGAAGCGGCCGGCGCCGGCACCGGGGCCGATGCCGGCACCGGGGCCGTCGCCGGTGCCACGACGACGGCCCTCGTGCCCGCCTGGGACCAGCGGCCCTCGTCCGGCGAGGTCGGGTTCGTCGGCTGGTTCCGCGCCCGGCTCGGTGAGCGTCCGGTCCGGCCGGATCGGACGGCCGGCCTGCAGCACGAGCGAGGCGGGGGTCTCGACCGCCTCGACCTGTGGATGGTCCTCGTCCTGGCGGCCGTCCTCCTCACGGGCCGGGTCTGGCGCCTCGGCGAGCCGGTCCAGATGCACTTCGACGAGGTCTATCACCCGCGGACGGCGACCGAGTTCCTCCAGGCCTGGCGCTACGGGATCTCCCACGACATCTACGAGTGGACCCACCCGCACCTCGCGAAGTACGCCATGGCCCTCGGGATCGTCGCCTGGGGCGAGGACCGCACGGCGGCCACGAGCGAGCTCGGCGTCGAGGTCCGGAGCGCGGCCGTCGAACCGCGCTGGGACGAGCGCTCGACCACCGACCGGGTCGCCGGCGATCGGCTCTGGATCGCCACCGGCGAGGAGGTCCGCGCCTACGACCTCGCGCGGCGGACACTGGTTGCCAGCATCCCGGTGCCCGGAGCGACCGCGGTCGCGGTGGACCGGGTTGGTCATCGGCTGGTCGTCGGCACGAGCGGGGGCGAGATCCGGTTCGTGGACACCGCGCCGCTCGACGAGGCCCGCTGGGCCGGCACGCTCGCCACCGCCCGGGTCGCGAACGGCCCGGTGAGGCTCGGGGCGCCCGTCCGGCTCGTCCACGTGCCCGCCGACGGAGCCTCGCTCGTCGTCGTGCTGGGCGATAGCTCGGGCGACGCCGTCTCCGAGGGCGGCGGCACGGTCGCCGTCCTGGACCCCACCGGCGCGACCGAAATCGGCCGGGTCGAGCTCGACGGGATCACGGGGGTCGCGGACGCGAGCACCGGGCTCGTGGCGCTCGCGACCGCCGCGGGCGCTGCCTTCGTGGATACGGCGACGGCGTCGGTCACCACGACCGTGGCGCTCGCCGGGCCGGCGCGCGGGCTCGTGCTCGTCGACAACCTCGACAAGGACCGGCTCTACGCCACGTACGACGACGCGGAGGGTCCCAGGGTCGCGACGATCACCGGGCTCGGTGCCGGCGAGACGCCGACCCTCGAGACGACGTTCACCCTGCCCGGCACGGCCGCCGGCTGGATCGGCTACGACGTGGCGACCCAGATGATCCACGTCCTCGGGACGACGCCCGACGGTGGGGCCCCGACCGTCTACGTGGTGGAGCCGCACGCCAACGCCGTCTACGCCGACGCGGCGCTGCCGTTCGAGCCGGC
>DATIUS010000018.1:0-2489 GCA_035466655.1 Candidatus Sulfomarinibacteraceae bacterium | reverse complement strand
CCAGGCCTGGACGTCGGCGCGGGTCAGCGTCATGGGTGCCTCGAACTTGATGAGCGGCTCACGCGGGCACGACGCCGAGGACGGCGATCGCTTCGTCGAGTCGGGCGAGCGCCCGATCGCGCCCGAGGGCGACCAGCGTGTCGAACAGTGGCGGCGTGGCGGTCCGGCCGGTCACCGCGACCCGGATCGCCATGAACAGGTCGCCCACCTTCCAGCCACGGGCCTCGGCGAGTGCCCGGAGTGGCGGCTCCAGCTCCTCCGACTCGAAGCTGACCTCCCCGACGTCGGCGATTGCCGCTCGTGCCGCCCTCAGGCCCTCCTCGGTCGTGGCGATGTCCCAGCGCTTCGGCACGAGCGCTGCAGCGTCCACGCGAAGGCGATCGACCCACAGGAAGCCGATCAGATCCCCGACCGCTCCGAGGGTCGGGAGGCGCTCACGGATCATCGGCAGGACCGTCCGGATCTCGTCCGCCGTCGGGGTCCGATCGATGTGCCCGGCGGCGTGCTCGGCCTCGAGGAACGGCTCGAGGCGGACCACGAGATCGTCGTCGTCGAGGCGCCGGATCCACTGGCCGTTGATCCACTCCAGCCGGTCGCGGTCGAAGATCGCGCCGCCCTTCTGGACGTGGTCCAGGTCGAAGCGTGCGGCGATCTCGTCGAAGGACAGGATCTCCTCCTCCGTCCCGGTCGACCAGCCGAGGAGGGCGAGGTAGTTGACGAGCGCCTCCCGGACGAAGCCCTGGGCGATGTAGTCGGAGATCGCAGTCTGGCTCTTGCGCTTGCTCATCTTGGTCCGGTCGGCGTTGAGGATGAGCGGCAGATGGGCGAAGACGGGCTCGGGATAGCCGAGCGCGCGAACGAGAAGGATGTGCTTCGGGGTGTTGGACAGATGGTCCTCGCCGCGGATCACGTGGCTGATCCGCATCGCGGCGTCGTCCACGACGACCGTGAAGTGGTAGAGCGGCGTTCCGTCCGCCCGGACGATCACGAAGTCGCCGCCGAGGTTCGAGGAGTCGATCTCGACACGCCCGCGCACAGCGTCGTTGAAGCCGACCACGCCGGGCGTGACGCGAAACCGGATGGCCGAGGTGAGGCCCTCGGCAACACGGGCGGCCCGCTCAGCGGGAGTCAGTGTCGTGCAGCGGCCGACATACCTCGGCGGGAGCTTCCCCACCTCCTGCGCCCGCCGGTCCGCCTCGAGCTCGTCCGGCGTGCAGAAGCACGGGTACGCGAGGTCACGGGCCAGGAGGTCCGCGGCGGCAGCCGCGTAGCGCTCCAGCCGCTGCATCTGGCGATATGGGCCGTACGGGCCACGGTCGTCGCCGCCGGCGGTGTCCGGGCCCTCATCCCACGTGATTCCCAGCCAGTGGAGGCCGTCGAGGATGTCCGCCTCGAACGCGAGCGTGCTCCGCGCCACGTCCGTGTCCTCGAGGCGGAGGATGAAGGTTCCCTCGTGGCGCCGGGCGAACAGCGCGTTGAACAGCGCCGTCCGCGCCGTCCCGATGTGGAGGGGCCCGGTGGGGCTCGGGGCGATGCGGACGCGAAGGTCGGACATGGCCGGATTCTAGGGGTGCCGGAGGTTCGAGGCCGGCGACTCGTGCCTTTCGGTCAGGTCCGTCCAGGGACTCGGTGAAACAGGGACGGATCCGCGGTCCCCGGGAGGACGCGAACGAGGGCGGCCGGCCGGAGTCCGAGCGTCGCGCGCCCGAGCGGGCCGTCGAGGGTCATCGAGTCGAGCGACTCCGACCGGGCCAGGACGCTGATTCCCGCGCCGGGACGCAGGCCCCTCGCCTCGAGGTAGGAGAGGAGACCGGCGTCCTCCTCTGCCTCTTCGGTGATCCGATAGATCGTCGCCTTCTCGCCGGCGGTCACCTCGGACAGGCGGATGCCGGCCGGCCGCCGGCGCGTCGCCTCGACATCGATGGGGTTGCCGTGGGGGCACGTCTCCGGGTGCCCGAGGAGGTCATCGAGCATCGCCTCCACCCGCGGCGAGATCGCCGCCTGGAGACGCTCCGCCTCGACGTCAGACTCCGCCCATCCCAGCCCGACGATCTCGATCAGGAGCCATTCGCACAGCGCGTGACGGCGGAAGATTCCGTCGGCGGCGGTCCGGCCGGCCGTCGTCAGCACGAGCTCGCGGCGGTCCGGCTGAGTTACGAGGCCGTCGGCGATCAGCCGACGGAACATCTCGCTCGCCGCCTGCGTGCTGACGCCGAGGCGTCGTCCAACAGCCGTCACGGACACGCGCGATCCATCGCCGGTCATGACCCGAAGCGCGAGCAGGTACTCCTGCGCGGCGCCGGAGAGGTCCTGGCTCGAGTGTCGCCGGGATCCGTGCGAAGCAGTCACGTGGCGAGGATACGGCTCACGGGATCGCCCGGGTACGGGCACGGCGCACCAGGACCGCACCGACGCCCGCGGCCCAGACGACCGCGAGGACCGCAATCATGGCGCCCGGGCCGTGCGTCCGGTCATAGGCGGCAGATCGG
>DATIUS010000017.1:0-4260 GCA_035466655.1 Candidatus Sulfomarinibacteraceae bacterium | reverse complement strand
CGGGCTCCCCGTCGTCGCGATCGTCGGGCGACCAAACGTTGGGAAGAGCACGCTGTTCAACCGGATCGTCGGCGAGCGAACCGCGATCGTCGAGGATCGCGCCAGGACGACCCGCGACCGGCTGTACGCCGACACCGAGTGGAACGACCGGCGCTTCGTCATCGTCGACACCGGCGGCCTCGAGGCGTCGGCAGACGACCCGATCGAGGCGAAGGTCCAGGTCCAGGCCCGCCTCGCGATCGCCGAGGCCGATGTCATCGTCTTCATGGTGGACGCGATTGCCGGGCTGACCCCGGCGGACCAGGAGGCGTCCGAGCTGCTCCGCGTGGCGAAGGCACCCGTCTTCGTCGTCGTGAACAAGACCGACAACGACAAGCGCGAGCTCGATGCCGCCGAGTTCTGGCAGCTCGGCTGGGAGCGAACCTTCTCGATCGCTGCTTCGCACGGCCGGGGGGTGGCCGACCTCCTCGACGAGATCGTGCGGGCGCTCCCGCCTGAGAGCGCGCGCGAGATCGCGCGCAAGGCGCGCGAGGCCGAGGCGGATCTCTTCGCCGCCGACGTCGCCTCCGGCCGGCTGGAGCCGTTCGTCGTCGAAGGCGCGGAGGCCGGAGATCTCGCCGAGGGCGATGAGGACGGCTCCGCCCTCGAGATCGACGATGTCGCCGCGGCCCGCTGGGACGCGATGATGGCCGCCGCGAGCGACGACGAGCCGCCGGCCATCGCCTTCGTCGGCCGCCCGAACGTCGGCAAATCGAGCCTGCTCAACGCCCTGCTCGGCGAGGAGCGCACGATCGTCTCCGAGATCCCGGGAACCACCCGCGACGCGATCGACACCCGGATCGAGTGGGGCCGGACGGAGGTCGTCCTGATCGACACCGCCGGGATCAAGAAGCGCGGCAAGGTGGGCTCGGGCCCCACCGCGGAGCGCTACTCGACCCTCCGGAGCCTCAAGGCGATCTCGCGCGCGGACGTTGCCGTCCTCCTCGTGGACGGCGTCGACGGGCTGACTGCCCAGGACGCCCACATCGCCGGCTACGTGGTCGACGAGGGCAAGGGCCTGGTCGTCGCCGTGAACAAGTGGGACGCGGTCGAGGACAAGAAGGGCACCACCTTCGACCAGTACGTCGAGTGGATCCGCCACGAAGCACCCTTCCTCGACTTCGCGCCGGTCGTGAGCATCTCGGCGAAGACCGGCCAGCGTGTTCATCGGGTCCTCGAGCTGGCCGTGGACGTCTGGGCCGAGCGTCGCCGGCGCGTCTCCACCGGCGAGCTGAACCGGCTCGTCGCCGCGGCCACGGAGCGCCAGGAGCCGCCGATCGTGAAGGGCAAGCGCCCGAAGCTCTTCTACGCGACGCAGGCGTCCGTGGCGCCCCCGACGTTCGTGTTCTTCGCCCGCGAGGCCGGCTCGGTTCACTTCAGCTACCAGCGCTACCTGGAGAACCGGCTGCGCGACGCATTCGGGTTCCTCGGGACGCCGGTCCGGCTCGTCTTCCGGGAGCGGGCCGGCATCCGCGCGGAGCGGCGCGCCAGGAAGGGCCGGGCGCGACCGGCCGCCGCGGTCCCCAAGCGAGGCCGATGACGGAGGCGATGCCGCGGGTCGCGGTGATCGGGAGCGGTGCCTGGGGCACGACGCTCGCCATCCTCGTCGCCCGCGCCGAGCCGGTGACGCTCCTGTGCCACTCGCCTGAGACCGCCGCGCGGCTGACGGCGGAACGCCGCAACGAGCGCCGGCTCCCGGGCGTTGACCTGCCGGACCGGGTCCGTCCGACCGCGGACGCTGCGGCGCTCGCCGGCGCCGAGCTGGTGATCGTGGCGGTGCCATCGGCGCACGTCCGCGAGACGATGGCTCGGGTGGGGTCCGCGATCCCGGGGGCGGCTGAGATGCTGTCGGTGGTGAAGGGCCTGGAGCCCGGGAGGCTCCTCCGGATGACCGAGGTCATCGCCGACGCGGGCGGGCTAGACGGCTCGCGCGTCGCCGCCCTGTCCGGTCCGAACCTCGCGCTCGAGATCGCCCGCGGCCTGCCCGCCTCGGCCGTCGTCGCTGCTGCGGACCCCGCTCTCGCCGAGCGGATCGTGGATCGCCTTGGTCGTCGCGAGTTCCGCCTCTACACGAACACGGACGTCCTCGGGGTCGAGCTGTGCGGCGCCCTCAAGAACGTCATCGCGATCGCGGCCGGCGCCGCCGACGGCCTCGGTTTCGGCGACAACGGCAAGGCCGGCCTCATGACGCGCGGCCTGGCCGAGATGATGCGGGTCGGAATCGCCGCGGGCGCGAACCCGTTGACCTTTGCCGGCCTGGCCGGCATCGGCGACGTCATCGCGACCTGCGGCTCGCGGCTGTCACGGAACCATCGGCTCGGCGAGGAGCTCGCCAAGGGCCGCGCCTGGGCGGACATCGAGGCCTCGCTGCCGGGCGTCGCCGAGGGTGCCTACACCGTGGACGCCGCGCTCGCGCTCGCCGGTCGACTCGGCGTCGAGATGCCGATCGCCCGCGAGGTCCACAACGCACTGTTCGAGGGCAAGAGCGTCCAGCGCTGCCTGGTTGATCTCCTCGCCCGCGAATCGAAAGACGAGCTGGCCGACTTCAGGAGCTGGGTGGAGCGGGTCGGCCAGTCGGAATGACCGCGGCAGGCCGCGTCGCCGCCCGCCCGTGGCAGCGCGCTTGCCCCGCGAGGTTCCGGTGGCACAGGAGTGAGCGCCCGAGCCCGGTCAGCACTGCCCCGGGGCGCCGATGACGCAGACGACCGGCGGTGCGTAGCGGGTCGCGCCGGGCTGGAGCACCGTGACCTCGACGATCGTGAACGGTGGGAACATGGCACCGAGCTCGCCCTCGTGCAGCGGTCGATAGACGGCGATGAGGATCCCTTCGCGCCCTCGCCCGTCGATCGTCGGCGCCCGTGGCGTGCAGAGCACGTCAAACGGGCCGAAGTTGCCGATGTTGGTCTCCGACACGGAGGCCACGCAGCCCGCTGCGGTCGTCCCGGTCTCGACGAAGGCCTGGAGGCCGCCGAACCGACCACCGCCCGGCGGCTGATGCTCGTAGCCCAGCCGGATCCGGGCAGTCGTCCCGACCCCTGCCCCACGCACGGCGACTCGCTCGTCGAGCGTCTTGAGTCGTGATTCGCTGCGGTCGGCGGCGCCCTCGAGCTCCGTCAGGCGGGCCTCGCCCTGGTGGGCCGCGGCCTCGAGCGCTGTGAGGCGATCGTCCAGGAGCACGGCGCCGATCAGGACGCCTGCGGTTGCCACGACCACCAGGACCGCGGTCATCGTCCTTCGACCATCCATGTCCCACCTCCGACGCCGTCTGTGGAGTTCCAACCCGGATCACCCCTGCTGACGTTCGAGCGACGCCCTCATTACGCTGCGCGACAGGGGGGAATCGGAAGCTCCTCTGCTAGACTCGCCGCCAGTCGGGGCGTGGCGCAGCCTGGTAGCGCACCTGAATGGGGTTCAGGAGGCCGAGCGTTCGAATCGCTCCGCCCCGACCATGACGCTCACGCACGACCGGCGTCGGGCCCGGCGCCCGCGCCCTCGTGACCGTCAGGCCAGACTGTCGAGGTCCCGGATGCAAGCCGAACGCCCAGCCCAGCTGATCGACCCGGTTTGCGGGATGACCGTCGACGTCGCCCGAGCAGAGGCGGCCGGACTCCTGCTCGAGCACGAGGGGCGGACCTACGCCTTCTGCCGTACTGGGTGCCACCGGGCGTTCGTCGAGGGTCCGGAGGAGTACGTCACAAGGGCCGAGACCGCGGCGGCCGTCGCCACCCCGGCTGCGGCGCACGGGCTCCCGATCATCGACGAGGGCATGCGCCTGTGGTACGAGAGCTGCTCGTGCTGCCTGTCCGACGCGTTCCCGGAGATCAAGGCGCAGCTGGATGCCGAGCGAGCCTCCATGCCCGCGCATCCCGCCGGTGCGGAGCCGGGCGAGGGCGCCGAGGCGGTTGCGCCCCCGCGTTGAGGATCACGGACTGCCTCGTTCGAAGCCTGTCCGGCGACGAGGCGGAATGTCGCCGGTGCGCCCAGCCACAGATCGGTCTCTCCCGGCCTGGGCGCCATCGCGGGCCTGTTGCTACCGTGTCGACATGGACACACAACGAGCCACCGTCTACGCGGACCTGCTGACGGAGATTGCCGTTCCCGCGCGCGGCATCCTGAGCGCGACCCTGTCGAAGGGCGACGGATTCGAACTCGTGCTCTTCGCCTTCGCCGCCGGCGAGGCGCTCTCCGAGCACACCTCGGCCCGCGCGGCGATCATCCACG
>DATIUS010000016.1:0-23688 GCA_035466655.1 Candidatus Sulfomarinibacteraceae bacterium | reverse complement strand
AGGAGTGACCGGATGACCGTCGAGTTGGTCCATGAGACCTGGCCGGGGCGAATCGTCACCACGACGATCGGTGCGACGGCCGCCGAGGGCGGGACGCGGAGCCGGACGATCACGATCGGCGGTCACGGCGCCCTGCCCTTCCAACCCGGCGACGCCCCGAGCCCGCATCGGCCCGTCGTCGCCCTCGAGGTCGTCGACGCGGTCCCGTCGGACTGGCCGGAGCACCTGCGCGCGTCGCTCGGGGACGTCCTGGGCTCGCCGGCCGACTGGGCGCGCAAGGGCGTCGAGGAGTTCGGCGCCGACCTGATCTGCCTGCGCCTGTTCGGGACCCACCCGGACGTCCGGGACACCTCGCCGGACGCGGCGGCGGCCACGGTCCGGGCCGTGCTCGATGCCGTGGACGTGCCCCTGATCGTGCTCGGCTGCGGCCATCCGGACAAGGACAACGACGTCTGGCCGCGGATCACGGAGGCAGCCCGGGGCGAGAAGTGCCTGGTCGGCGTCGCGGTGCCGGAGAACTACAAGACCCTCGTCGTCGCCTGCCTGGCGGACGGGCACTCGATCGTCGCCGAGGGGCCGATCGACGTGAACATCCAGAAGCAGCTGACGATCCTCATCACGGCCATGGGCCTGCCGCCGGAGCGGGTCGTCATGCACCCGGGGACGGCGTCGCTCGGGTATGGCCTCGAGTACGAGTACTCGATCATGGAACGGATCCGGCTGGCCGGGCTGCAGGGGGATCGGATGCTGGCGCAGCCGGTCATGACGATCGTCGGCGAGGAGGCCTGGCGGGCCAAGGAGGCGCGCCTCGACGCGTCCGCGATGCCGGCCTGGGGCGACGCCGCGCGCCGCGGTCCGGCCTGGGAGGCGACGACGGCCGCCGCGTTCCTCCAGTCCGGCACGGACATCGTCGTCCTCGTCCATCCCGAGGCCCTGGCGGCCACGAGGCGAACGATCGACCAGCTGGCCCCGGTGGCCCTCGGCGCGTAGGAGAGAGAGCGATGTTCATCATCGGTGAGCGCATCAACGGGATGTTCCGCTCGGTGGCCCGGGCGATCCATGAACGAGACGAGGGCGCGATCGCCGACCTTGCCCGCCGGCAGGTGGAGGCCGGCGCGAACGCGCTCGACCTCAACACCGGGCCCACGGAGGGCGACCCGGCCGAGGTCATGGCCTGGCTGGTCCGGACGACCCAGGAGGCGGTGGACGTTCCGCTCTCCCTCGACAGCCCCAAGCCGCCGGTCATCGCGGCGGGTCTCGCGGCGGCCCGCGGGCACTGCATCATCAACTCGACGTCGGGCGCCAAGGACCGCCTTGACGCCCTCCTGCCGCTGGCGGCCGAGCACGACGCCGGACTGATCGCGCTGACGATCGACGAGCGCGGCATCCCGCGCAACGCCGCATCGCGGGCCGAGATCGCGCTGACGATCGTGGCCCGGGCGCTCGAGGCGGGGATCTCGCCGGAGCGGCTCTATCTCGACCCCATCGTCCTCCCGGTCAGCGCCGCCCAGGACCAGTCGGCCGCGGCGCTGGAAGCGATGCCGATCTTCCGCTCGCTGTGCGAGCCGGCCCCGCACCTCATCGTCGGCCTGAGCAACGTCTCGCAGGGGACGACCGCCCGGAGCCTGATCAACCGGACCTACCTGGTCATGGCCATGGCCAACGGGCTCGACGCGGCGATCCTCGATCCGAACGACGGGGAGCTGATGGACGCGATGCGGGCCGCCGGGATCCTGCTCAACCAGGAGATCTACGCCGAGGGCTTCCTGGGTCGCAAGGTCGCGGTGTAGCGACGATGGCGGCCGCGGCGCGCTCGCTCCGCGAAGCCCCCCTCGAGGAGGACCGGACGAACCGCGCCCCGGCACAGGCCGTTGCCGCGGTCCTGGTGGTCGGCGGCGGGATCGGCGGCATGCGCGCAGCGCTCGACCTGGCCGACGCGGGACTGAAGGTCTTCCTGGTCGAACAGACGCCCGGGCTGGGTGGCCGAGTCGCCCAACTGGGCTACATGTTTCCACAGCACGACTGCGTGCTCTGCCGGGGAACGCCGGATCACGGCTACGGCTGCACGCGCCCGTCCATCTCGCCGGCCTACATCCAGCACAACCAGCATCCGAACATCGACATCCTGACGAATACGCACGTCGTCGACGTGGCCGGCCAGGCCGGCGACTTCACCGTCTCGCTGCGCCAGGAGCCACGGTACGTGGATGTCGCCCGGTGCATCAATTGCGGGCGGTGCGCCGACGTCTGCCCGGTCGAGCTGCCCGACGACTACCAGCAGGGCATGACCAGGCGGAAGGCCGCCTACAAGGTCGCGACCCGCGCGGCTCCGGACGCCTACGTCATCGACCGGGGTCCCTATTGCGATTCATGTGCCGCCTGCGTCGAGGCGTGTCCCAGCGGCGCCATCGATCTCGGGGCGCCGGTCCGCCTGATGACCGTCGAGGTCGGCGCCATCGTCCTGGCGCTCGGCTTCCAGGCCTACGACCCGACCGAGCTCGAGGAGCTGGGCTATGGCCGCTACCCCAACGTCCTGAACGCGCTCCAGTACGAACGCCTCGCCAGTCGGTCCGGCCCGACCGAGGGCGTGGTGACGCGCCCCTCGGATGGGCGTCCGCCGCGGTCCATCGCCTGGCTCCAGTGCATCGGCTCGCGGGATCAGAAGAACGCCTATTGCTCGTCGATCTGCTGCATGTATGCCACGAAGGAGGCGATGCTGGCCAGGCAGCGGCTCGGGGACGACGTCGAGTGCAGCCTGTTCATCATGGATGAGCGCGCCTTCAACAAGCAGTACAGCACCTACTTCGCGACGGCCCGCGAGCGGTACGGCATCCGCTACCTTCGCTGCCGCGTCTCGGCGGTGCGCGAGGACCCTCACACGCGCGACCTGGTGCTGCAGTACGCCGCGTCCGCCGGCCAGGTGGTGGAGGAACGATTCGGCATGGTGGTGCTGGCCACCGGCCTCCAGCCTCCCGACGCGGCGGGCCACCTCGCCCAGATCCTCGGCATCAAGCTCAACGAGCACGGGTTCTGCCAGACGGACAAGTTCGCGCCGCTGCAGACCTCGCGGCCCGGCGTCTTCGTCTGCGGAGCCTTTGCGTCTCCGAAGGAGATCGCCGAGACCATCCTCGACGCCAGCGGCGCCGCGGCCGAGGTGATGCGCCTGCTCAACGGGCAGCTGGGCACCTTCCCGGTCACGCGCGAATGGCCGTTCCTGGCGACGAACGGCCTGCCGCCCGAGCGTGACGTGGCCGGTGCCTCTCCTCGCGTCGGCTTGTTCGCGTGCGCCTGTGGCTCGACCATCAGCGAGTCCATCGACCTGCCGGCCCTTGCCGAGCAGGCCGCTGGCTGGCCGGGTGTCGCCCGGGTCGAGGTCGTCGACTTCGCCTGCTTCCCCGACACGCTCGAGCACATCCGCGAATCGATCGCCGCCGCGGACCTCAACCGCGTCGTCGTCGCCGCCTGCAGCAACCGCACCAACGACCCGCTCTTCCAGCGGACGGTGCGCCGCGCGGGCCTGAACCCCTTCCTGCTCGAGCTGGTGAACGTGCGAGACCAGTGCACCCGCGTGCACCGGGGCCAGCGAGCACTGGCCAATCGGAAGGCCCAGGAGCTCGTCCGCATCGGCGTCGCGCGAGCCTGCGCCGGGCAGCCCGTGCACAAGCAGCCGCACCCGCTCCAGCCGGCCGCCCTCGTCATCGGTGGGGGCGTGGCCGGCATGACCTCCGCGCTGGCCATCGCCGACTGCGGGTACGCCGTCCACCTGGTCGAGCGCACGCCGGTGCTGGGCGGCAATCTGGCGACCCTCTTCTACGTCGCCGAGGGGTATGACCCGCAACGCCTCCTGCGCGACCTGGTGAACCGCGTGCGTGCGCATCGCAACATCACCGTGCACACGCGGACGGAGGTGGCCGCCCATACCGGGCACATGGGGAGCTTCCGCACCGAGCTGCGGCGGCTCAACGCGGACGGCTCGGTCGAGCACTACGGGATCGAGCACGGCGCGACGATCGTGGCCACCGGCGGGCAGGAGACGCGCGAGCACCCGCTCCTCGACCTGCCCGGGGTGATCACCCAGGGGGAGCTGGAGCAGATCATCATCCATCGTCCGGCCGAGGTCGCGGCACTCAGGGACGTGGTCATGATCCAGTGCGTCCGCCCGCCCGGCATGGTCGAGTACTGCTCGCGCGTGTGCTGCACGAACACGATGAAGAACGCCATCCGGATCAAGCTCTTCAACCCCGCCTGCCGGGTGAGCGTGCTCTACAAGAACATCGTCACCTACGGGTTCCGCGAGTCGTACTACGCGGAGGCCCGCCGCCTCGGCGTCGTGTTCACCCGGTACGCGGACACCGAGCCGCCCTCCGTCACCGCCGAGGGGGGACGCCTGGTGGTCCGGGTGCGGGACCTGGTCCTTGATCGCCAGCTCGCCCTGCCCGCCGACCTGGTGCCCCTCAGCATGTCGATCGCGCCCTCGAGCGGGATCGAGGCCCTGGCGAAGACCCTCCGGGTGCCGCTGACCAGCGAGGGCTTCTTCGAGGACGCCCAGCTGAAGCTGCGGCCGATGGACTTCATGCGCGAGGGCATCTTCCTGGCCGGCATGGCGCACTACCCGAAGTTCATCGAGGAGAGCATCAGTCACGCCCTGGCGGCGGCCGCTCGAGCCATCACCCTCCTGGCCCAGGAGACGCTGTACCTGGGCGGCGTGATCGCCGTGGTGGACCCGCAGAAGTGCGTCGGGTGCCTGACCTGCACGCGAACCTGCCCGTTCGGGATCCCGCAGGTGGTCACGATGGCGGGGCGACCCGGCGTCGGTGGGCTCGGCGGTGCGGCGTACATCGACCCGGCGCAATGCCAGGGGTGCGGCACCTGCACCGGCGAGTGTCCGGCCGGCGCCATCGAGCTGGTGCACTACTCCGACCAACAGATGATGCTCCCGGCCGTGGGCGGCCTGGGGCGCTGGCTGCCCACTCCGGCGGGAGGCCTGGTGCACTGATGGACGGGACGTTCGAGCCCGAGATCACCGCCTTCTACTGCCTGTACTGCGGCTACATGGCAGCGGATACCGCCGGTGCCCTGCAGCTCCAGTACCCCGCCAACGTGAAATTCGTTCGTCTGCCGTGCACGGGCAAGACGGACGTGCGGCACCTGCTGCAGGCCTTCGAGCAGGGGGCGGACGGCGTGTACGTGGTGGGCTGCCCCCTGGGCAACTGCCACCACGTCCGCGGCAACGAACGCGGGCGCACCCGGGTCAGGCGCGCCCAGGCGATGCTGGATCAGATCGGCCTGGGTGGCGCCCGGTTGGACATGTTCTTCATGTCCGGTAGCCAGGCGCATGCGTTCGCCATCGCCGCCCAGACGATGACCGATCGGATCCGGGCGCTGGGCCCGAACCCGCTCAGGACCGCGGGCGCCTGCCCTGCGCCGGGGGGCGCCCCCTTCGCGCCCGGGCCCTCGGCAGCGGAGGGCGATGGATCCGGCTCGGCCGATCGGCGGTCGAGCCCACCTCCACCCGGCCTGGCCGGCCGGACGACGCAGATGGACTAGGCCTGCCATGGACGCCGTGTCGGGAACCCCGGGCAGCGCGCAGGCCATCGGTGCGGTCATGGTCGTCGGGGGTGGCATCGCCGGGATGCAGGCCTCGCTGGACCTGGCCGACCAGGGCTTCAAGGTCCATCTCGTCGAGTCCAAGTCCGCGATCGGTGGCCACATGGCCCAGTTGGACAAGACGTTCCCGACCAACGACTGCGCGATGTGCACGATCTCGCCCAAGCTCGTGGAGGCGGGCCGTCACCTCAACATCGAGATCCTGACCAACACGGACGTCCTGGGCGTGGACGGGACGGCCGGGAACTTCAGCGCGCGGCTGCGGCACCGGCCGCGCTACATCGATCCACTCAAGTGCGTGGGCTGCGGCGACTGCGCGGATGTCTGCCCCGTCCTCCTGCCCGACCAGTTCAACGAGGGCCTGGGGCAGCGCCGCGCCGCGTTCCGGCTGTACCCGCAGGCGATCCCGGCCGCCTACGCCATCGAGAAGCAGGGCATCGCGCCGTGCCGCGACGCCTGTCCGGCCGGCCAGCGGGCCCAGGGCTACATCGCGCTGATCCGCGAAGGCCGTTACGCGGAGGCGCTCCGCGTCATCAAGGAGGACAACCCGTTCCCGGGCATCTGCGGGCGCATCTGCAACCACCGTTGCGAGCTCGCCTGCAACCGCGGCCTCGCGGATGAGCCGCTGAACATCCACGGGCTGAAGCGCTTCGTGGCCGACTGGGCCATGTCCCGGGACCGAGAACCGATCCCGGCCGTTCCCCGGACCAGGCCCCAGCGGGTGGCGGTCATCGGCGCCGGGCCGTGCGGCCTGACCGCGGCCAGGGACCTCGTCATGCTCGGGTACGGTGTGACCGTCTTCGAAGCCCTGCCCGTGGCGGGCGGGATGCTCCGGGTGGGCGTGCCGGAGTACCGCCTGCCCTCGGCCATCGTCGATCGCGAGGTGCAGGACATCCTGGACCTGGGCGTCGACCTGCGCCTCAACACCGCGATCCACGACCTGGACGATCTGTTCGCCCAGGGCTACGAGGCGGTGCTCATCGCCGTCGGCGCGCACGAGGGCAAGCGGCTGCCGATCCCCGGCGCGGACCTGCCGGACGTGCTGGTCAATACGCAGTTCCTGCGGGACGTCCGCCTTGCCGAGCTGGGTCTGGCGGGCGCCGCGAGTCACGAACGCGTCGCGGGGAAGCGGGTCCTCGTGCTCGGCGGCGGCAACGTCGCCATCGACTGCGCCCGCACGGCCGTGCGTCTCGGCGCCGCTTCGGTCGCGCTGGCGTGCCTCGAATCTCGCGCCCAGATGCCGGCGCATCCGTGGGAGATCGACGAGGCGGAGTCCGAGGGAGTCACCGTCCATCCCGCTCGCTCCTTCCGGCGCATCCTCGACGTGGGTGGCCATGTCTCGGGCGTCGAGTGCGTGGACGTGCGATCGATGGAGTTCGGCGCCGACGGCCAGCTGACGCTCGAGACCGAGCCGGGCACCGAGCACGTCATCCCCGCCGACACGGTCATCTTCTCGATCGGGCAGCGGGCCGGCCTTGCGTTCATCCCGGATGACGCCGGCGTCGGGATCACGCGCCAGCAGACGATCGCCGTCAATCCCAACACCTTCGCCGCAACCCGGCCCGGCGTCTTCGCGGCGGGCGACGCGACGACCGGCACGGCCTTCGTCATCGAGGCGGTGGCTGCCGGCCACAAGGTTTCGGCGACGATCCATCGTTTCCTGTCCGATCAGCCGCTCGAGCCGGAGGCGACGCCCGACCTGCCCGTCGTCAGGCTGGCGCAGGCTGACGTGCAGGCCCGGGTGGATCGGGGCGAGATCCGGCGTGCCCCGCGCGAGCCGATGCCGATGGTGCCGGTCGAGCGGCGGCGCGGCGCCTTCACGGAGGTCGAATCCGGCTACAGCGAGGCGCAGGCCCGGGCCGAGGCGTCACGCTGCCTCGGTTGCGGGGTGTGCTCGGAATGCCTGTCCTGCGTCTACGCCTGCGGCGTGAACGCGATCAACCACGATGAGGTGGAGCGCACGGACTCGATCCCGGTCGGGGCCGTGATCCTCGCGCCGGGCTTCCAGCCGTACGAGGCCGAGCTGTCCGAGGAATTCGGCTTCGGGCGCTACCCGAACGTGGTCACAGCCCTGCAGTTCGAACGCCTGCTGTCCGCCTCCGGCCCGACCACGGGCCACGTGACCCGGCCGTCTGACGGTGCCCGGCCGCACAAGATCGCCTTCCTGCAATGCATCGGGTCCCGCGACCAGACCCACGACTACTGCTCGGCCGTGTGCTGCATGTACGCGGCGAAGGAAGCCGTGATGGTCAAGGAGCACGAACCGGACACGGACGTCCACGTCTTCATGATGGACATGCGCGCCTTCAGCAAGGGCTACGAGGACTACTACCGGCGTGCCCAGGATCGGTACGGGGTGCGGTATCACCGCTCCCGGGTCTCGAGCCTGCGCGAGGAACCCGGGACGCATCGCCTCCTCGTTCGCTGGCAGGACGGTGCCGAGGGCGAGCCGGCGGGTGCGGTGGGCGAGCAGGCCGCCGCCGGTCGGTCCGCGGTTGTGGAGGAGGCGTTCGACCTGGTCGTGCTCTCGGTCGGCATGGAGATCTCGCCTGCGGTCAGGCAGCTGGGCCGTGATCTCGGCATCGAGCTGGATCCCTACGGCTTCTGCGCGACGGTGAAGTTCGATCCCCTCCAGACCTCGCGCCCCGGCATCTTTGCCGTCGGCCCGTTCCGGGAGCCGAAGGACATCCCCGAGACGGTGGTGGACGCCTCCGGCGCCGCGGCGCAGACGGCGGCCCTGCTGGCCCCGGTGAGGGGGTCCCTGGCGCGCGAACGAACCTATCCACCCGAGCGCGAGGTGGCCGCCGAACCGCCGCGCGTCGGCGTCTTCGTCTGCCATTGCGGCTCCAACATCGGCGGTTTCCTCGACGTCCCGGCCGTGACCGACGACGCTCGCGGCCTGCCGAGCGTGGTGCACGCGGAGAACCTGCTCTACGCGTGCTCGCAGGACTCCATCGCCCGGATCACCGAGCGGGTGAAGGAACAGGACCTCAACCGCGTCGTCGTCGCCAGTTGCACGCCGCGCACGCACGAGCCGCTGTTCCAGGATTCGATCCGGGCTGCGGGCCTCAACCCCTACCTGTTCGAAATGGCGAACATCCGCAACCAGTGCTCGTGGGTGCACTCGCATGACCGGCCGGCGGCGACCGCGAAGGCCCGGGAGCTGGTGCGCATGGCCACCGCCCGAGCCGCGGCCCTCGAGCCCCTCCAGACGACGACCGTGAATGTCGAGCATGCGGCACTCGTCATCGGCGGGGGTCCGGCCGGCATGACGGCCGCGCTGACCCTGGCGGACCAGGGCTTCCCGGTCCATCTCGTCGAACGCGAGGCGCGGCTGGGCGGGAACCTGTGGAGCATGTTCTACACGGCCGACGACGCGGCCGACCCGCAGGCCTTCCTGGAGGAGACGGTGGGCCTGGTCGAGCGAAACCCGCTGATCCATCCGCACCTGAGTGCCGAGCTCGTCGACACGTCCGGCTTCGTCGGCAACTTCACCAGTCGCCTGAGCGACGGCGCCGAGATCCGGCACGGTGTCACGCTCGTCGCCACCGGAGGCCGGGAGTACCGCGGCGACGAGTATCGATACGGGGCCGACCCGCGCATCCTGACCCAGCAGCAGTTCGAGGCCCTCCTGGCGGGGCCGCCCGCGGCCGGGCCGTCGTCCGGGCCGCCGGCCGCTCCGTCGGCCGGGGCGACGGCCGACCGCCCGGTGCCTCGGTCGGTCGTCATGATCCAGTGCGTGGGCCCGGCGGAGCGCTACTGCGGGCGCATCTGCTGTGCGATGGCCCTGAAGAACGCCCTGCGGCTGCGCGCCCTCGATCCCGAAGCGCAGGTCACGATCCTCTACCGCGACATGCGCGTCTACGGCTTCGGCGAGCGGCTGTACACCGAGGCTCGGCGGCAGGGCGTGCGGTTCGTCCGCTACGACTTCGACCGTAAGCCGTCCGTGGAGATCGCTGACGCCGATCCCAGGGGGCGTCCCGGGGTTACCGACGGGCCAGACGGGCCCGACGGGCCCGACGGGCCTCCACGGGCCGGCCTCCTGGTCAGGGCCTGGGACGCGGTCCTGGGCCGAGAGCTGGAGCTGCGCCCCGACCTGCTGGTGCTGAGCACGCCGCTCGTGCCCTCCGCCGGCGCCAGCGAGCTGGGTTCGAAGCTCAAGGTGCCCTCGGATGCCGACGGCTTCTTCCTGGAGGCGCACGTCAAGCTTCGCCCGGTTGATTTCGCCTCCGAGGGGCTGTTCGTGGCCGGTGCGGCCCACTACCCCAAGCTGCTGGCGGAGACCATCGTGCAGGCCCGGGCCGCGGCCTCGCGGGCGGCCACGATCCTGGCCCGCCCGGCCCTCATGGCAGGTGGCGCCGTGGCCGTGGTCGATCCCGCGAGGTGCACCGGCTGCCTGACCTGCGTCCGGATCTGCCCGTACGGCGTCCCGCGGATGATCCCGGGCGTCGCCGGTGTGGGCGACATCGCCGGCGCGGCCTACATCGAGCCGGCCATCTGCCAGGGTTGCGGCATCTGCGCCTCGGAGTGCCCTGCCCGGGCGATCCAGGTGCTCCACTACCGCGACGGCCAGGTCATGGCGAAGGTGGACGCCCTGCTCGAAGGCTGCGGCGTGTCCTGCGCCTGCTCGCCGCCGGGCCCCGTCCCGGCGGGAGGTGCGCCGACATGGACCTGAACATCCTCGCCTTCTGCTGTCACTACTGCGCCTACGCGGCGGCGGACCTGGCCGGCTCCCTGCGCCTCCAGTACCCGACCAGCGTCAGCGTGGTGAAGCTGCCGTGCACCGGGAAGCTCGACGCCCTGCTGGTCCTCGGCGCGCTCGAGCAGGGGGCCGACGGCGTGATGGTCGCCGGCTGCCTCGAGGGCGATTGCCACTACCAGAACGGGAACCTGAACGCGAGGCGGCGCGTGGGCCATGTCCAGGCGCTGCTGACCGATGTCGGGCTCGAGCCCGAGCGGGTGCGCATGTTCAACATGTCCTCCGCGATGGGCCAGCGCTGGGCGGACGCCGTCATCGCCATGGACGAGCAGATTCGCGCGCTCGGCCCCAGCCCATTGCGCCGTCCCGCCGACCATCCGACCCCTGCGGGGGGCTCCAGCATCGATGAAGGACTGCGATGAGACCGCGACGAAGGAGTGAGCCATGATCGTGGCAGAGCAAAAGCCCCTGGCCGAGATCAAGGGCCTGCTTGGTGATGCCCGGACCGTCCTGATCGTCGGCTGTGGCACGTGCGTGACGGTCTGCTTCGCGGGCGGTGAGCGGGAGGCGAGCGTGCTGGGCTCGCTCCTGCGGATGTCCTCCAGGCTCGACGGTGCCCCCACGGCTGCGACCGAGGTCACGGTGCAGCGACAGTGCGAATGGGAGTACCTGGACGCGATCGGCGAGCGCGTGGCCGACGCCGACGTCGTGCTCTCCCTCGGCTGCGGCGTGGGTGTCCAGGCCCTGGCCGAGCGTTTCCCCGAGGCGGTCGTGGTCCCCGGCCTGAACACCAAGTTCATGGGCATGCCGCTGGAGCAGGGAGTCTGGGCTGAGCGCTGCGCGGCGTGCGGCGAGTGCCTGCTCGGCCTGACCGGTGGCATCTGCCCGATCGCGCGCTGCGCCAAGCAACTGCTCAACGGACCGTGCGGCGGGTCATCGCACGGCAAGTGCGAGATCAGCCCGGAGATCGACTGCGCCTGGCAGCTGATCCACGACAAGCTGCGGGCGCAGGGGCGACTCAGCCTGATCATGGAGATCACCCCGCCCAGGGACTGGCGGACGAGCCGGGACGGCGGTCCGCGCCGGATCGTGCGCGACGATCTCAGGCTGCCCACGCCGGCCACATCCGAAGCGTGAAGGAGGCGGGCGATGAGCGAGCGCAACGGCTATCGATCCGGAAGCAACCTGGAGCGGGTCCTTCGGTCCGGCGCCTTCGCCGTGACCGCCGAGCTCGGGCCGCCCAAGAGCGCGGATGCCGAGGTGATCCGCCAGAAGGCGGCGCTGCTCGCAGGCTGGGTGGATGCGGCCAACATCACCGACAACCAGACCGCGATCGTGCGCATGTCATCCATCGGCGCCGGGGCCCTCGCGCTGCAGGCGGGCCTCGAACCGGTGATCCAGATGACGTGCCGCGACCGGAACCGGCTGGCGATGCAATCCGATCTGCTCGGCGCGTACGCGCTCGGCCTGCGCAACATCCTGTGCCTGACGGGCGATCACCAGACGTTCGGCAATCACCCCCAGGCGAAGAACGTCCACGACCTCGATTCGGTGCAGCTGGTGCAGATGGTCGTCGACCTTCGGGATCAGCACCGCTTCCAGTGCGGCGAAGAGATCAAGGGCGTCCATCCCCAGTTCTTCGTGGGTGCAGCCGAGAATCCATTCGGGGACCCGTTCGAGTGGCGGCCGCTCCGCCTGGGCAAGAAGGCCCGGGCGGGTGCGGACTTCATCCAGACCCAGATGATCTTCAACGTGCCGAAATTCCGCGAGTTCATGCGGCACGTGGTCGATCTCGGGATCCATCAGCAGACCTACATCCTGGCCGGGGTCGGCCCCCTCAAGACGCCGGGCGCCGCCCGGTACATGCGCGACCAGGTGCCCGGCATGGACGTGCCCGATGAGATCGTCGAACGCATGGAAGCGGCGGGCCGGGGCATCGAGGACAAGGCGGAGCGGGCGGCAGCGTGGCGCGCTGAGGGGATTCGCATCTGCGTTGACGTGATCCACGAGATGCGGGAGATCGAAGGCGTCGCGGGCGTCCACATCATGGCGATCGAATGGGAAGAGGCGGTCGGGGCGATCGTGGAGGGCGCCGGCCTCTCCCCACGGCCCAAGGTCGTCGAGCTCGTGGCGTCCACCTAGGAGGCGAACGATGACCGAACAGGCATCGGCCGGGCAGGCGCCGATCAACGCCGACCTGGCAGGGCGCGTGCTGAGCGAGATCGGGCAGAACGTCTTTCTCTGCTACCAGTGCGTCAAGTGCACAAGCGGCTGCCCGGTGGCCGAGTTCTTCGACTGGCAGCCGAACCAGATCATGCGGGCGCTCCAGGTGGGCGACGCGGATCTCGCCCTCAACTCGACGACGCCATGGCTGTGCGCGTCGTGCCAGACCTGCACGACGCGCTGCCCGCAGGGGCTGGATGTGGCCGCGATCATGGAGTTTCTGACGCGCGAGGCGCTCGCGCGAGGCGTGAAGCCCGCCGTGCCCGATGTCGCGACGTTCAATACGGCCTTCCTGCGCGAGGTGCGCCTGTGGCGCCGGGCGTACGAACTGGGCCTGCTGGCCGAGATGAAGCTGCGCACGGGGCGCCTCACCCAGGATCTGGACCTGGGTCTCAAGATGCTCCGCAAGCGCAAGCTGCCGTACCTGCCGCGGCCGACGGCTCGCCCGCGCCGGCCCAAGCCGGTTCGGGGCGCCGCTCAGGCGGTGGCCTACTACCCCGGCTGCTCGCTGCATTCGACGGCGACCGAATTCGATGTCTCGGCGCGCGCGGTCGCCGAGGCGCTCGGCCTGGTCCTCATCGAACCGAAGGGCTGGGCGTGCTGCGGCAGCTCGGCCGCCCACCGCGCCGACCCGGAGGCCGGACAGCGCCTGCCGATGGAGAACCTGGCGCTGGTCGAGCAGAGCGGCTTCAGCGAGGTGACGATGCCCTGCGCGGCCTGCTTCAACCGCCACAAGGCGGCGCAGTACGCGAGCCGGAACGAAGGGGCTGCCGCGGCCACGAGCCGAGGTGCGCCGGTCGCGGCGGGTCAGGCCGGCGTGCGGGTCAGCACGTTCATCGAGACGATCACCCGGCATGCCGAGCCTCGGGTGATCGCGGAGAAGGTGATGCGGCCGCTTCACGGGCTGCGCGCCGTGTGCTACTACGGCTGCCTCCTGACGCGTCCGCCCCAGGTGACCGAGGCGCCGCACCCCGAGAACCCGACCGACATGGACAAGCTGATGGCGGCCGTTGGCGTCGAGGTCCTCGACTGGTCGTACAAGACCGCATGCTGCGGCGCGGCCCACTCGCTGACGCGTCCGGACATCGTCCTGCGGCTGAGCGGCAACCTGGTCGAGCAGGCGCGGGCGGCCGGTGCCGAGGTGATCGTGGTGGCCTGTCCGCTGTGCCACCTCAACCTCGATGCACGGCAGTCGCAGATGGGCCTGGCGGATCCGGTGCCGGTGCTCTACTTCACCCAGTTGATGGCCCTGGCGCTGGGCCTGCCCGACAAGGCCGCCCTGCACAAGAACCTGGTGGATCCCCGCCCGCTGTTGCGGGCGAAGGGCTTCCTCGAGCTGCACGCATGAGGCCTTCGAACCGGGACTGCCGGGACCGGCGGGACCGGCGGACATAAGGAATCCCCGGCGCGAAGCGGCCCCGGAGCACCTTGGGGCACTCCGAGGCCGGCCGGGGAGGCCCGGTCAGGAGCCGGGGAGGGCCGGGATCACCGGGCACTCGAACTGCTTCACGGGTGAGGAGGCGATCGTCAGCCACCCGGCGTTGGCGTACGCCTCCACCTGCTCGGCGTTCGTCAGCTGGACGGGGGTGATCCCCGCGCTCCAGGTGATCGGCAGAACCATCCAGCGGCCGCCGTTGAAGTCGGTGTCGCCGGGCTTGGCCTCGGCGACGTTGATGAGTCCGCTACCGAGCACGTAGATCTCGTCGAACGTGAACTCGGGCGCACCGGTGGTCGAGAAGTCGGTCGGCGTGCCGACCGTCCAGTAGCGAACGTCGTCCACGTAGAACGCGAGGCTCGGCGGGCCGCCCGCGGCGACGGTGGACGCGGCCACCGAGATGAGGAGCGCGGCGCTCGTGACGGCCGCGGCGAGTCGTCGGAACATTGACTGTCCTCCGCTGCCGGCACCTCGTGGCTGGCCGGCGAGCCATCCCGCGTTCGGCGGGAGTGGGGTGGAGGTTCACGGTCGCCGGCGACGCCCCGATGACGGCCCGTCACCGAGCCGTCACGGTTGTCGGCGAGCCTTCGGCGGACGATGATCAGCCTCGTGCCGCGCCCCGAGCCTGCCCCCATCCTCGTCGTGGACGACGATCCGAAGATCGTCGCGCTCGTCCGCGTCTACCTGGAGCGGGAACGGTTCCGGGTCGTGACCGCCGCCGACGGCCGCGCGGCGCTCCGGGCGATCGAGGAGGAAGTGCCGCGGCTCGTGGTCCTGGACCTGATGCTCCCCGAGGTGGACGGCCTCGCCGTGATCCGGCGGACCCGGGCGATGGGCGATATCCCGATCCTCGTCCTCTCGGCGCGTGGCTCGACCGGCGACCGCATCCAGGGCCTGACCGAAGGGGCGGACGACTACCTGCCGAAGCCGTTTTCGCCGGCCGAGCTCGTGGCCCGGGTCCGGACGATCCTGCGGCGGACCGAACGTGACGCGCCCGATTCCGGGGCCGACGTTCGCTACCGGCTGGGGGATCTCGAGGTGGACGTCGCGCGACACGCAGTGCGGGCCGGTGGTCGCGAGGTCGCCCTGAGCGTTCTGGAGCTGCGCCTGCTCGTGGCGCTGCTCGCCGCGGACGGGCGGATCCTCAGCCGCGATCAGCTCCTCGACGCGATCCACGGGGTCGGCGAGGCCGACGTGGCGGACCGGGCGATCGACGTCTACGTGAAGCGCCTGCGCGAGAAGCTCGGCGACGACCCCGGGTCGCCACGCTACGTCGCGACGGTGCGGGGCGCGGGATACCGGGCCGCCGGCCCGGTGATGCGGGACGGTTCTGCGTGAGAATCGGCGGCGGGATCGCGGCCCGGATCGCGATCGCGGCCCTCGCCGTCGCCGGGATCGCCGTCGCGGTCGTCGCGGTCGGTGTGCTCCGGGTCGGCGGCGAGTCCTTTGCCGCCCTGATGATGGCGGCCGGGGACTCGGCGGAGCACGCCCGGGAGATGTTCGACTCGAGCGTGACGGTCGTGTTCGGGATCGCCCTCGCCGTCGCCGCGATCGTCACGTTCGTCCTGGCCGCCGCCTTCGCGCGGATGCTTGCCCGGCCGATCCAGCGCGTCGCCGGCGCCGCGGAGCGGGTCGCCGCGGGCGACCTGACGGCCCGGGTCCCCGAGGAAGGACCCTCGGAGGTCCGTGCGCTCGCCGCCGCCTACAACACGATGGCGGACCGGCTCGAGGAGCAGGAGATGCTGCGGCGCGAGTTCGTCGTCAACGCGTCCCATGAGCTGCGGACGCCGCTCACGAACCTCCAGGGCTACCTGGAGGCGCTCCGGGACGGCATCCTGCCGCCGGACTCTGCCACGTTCGACTCGCTGCGCGAGGAAGTCGACCGCCTCGGCCGGCTCGCCGCCTCGCTCGACGTGCTCGCCGGTGCTGAAGGGGAACGCCCGCGCCCGATCCGGGTGGACCTCGGCGTGCTCGTCCGGGGAGCTGCCGATCTCGCCGCCCCGGCCCTTGCCCGCCGGTCCGTCGCGCTCACCGTCCTGGCGGACGACGGCCTCGTCGTCGAGGCCCGCCCGGACGAGCTCGCCCAGGTGATGGCGAACCTGCTCCAGAACGCCGTCCGCTACACGCCCACCGGTGGCAGCGTGCGCGTGGAGGCTTCGCGGGCCGCTGACGGGGTCGTGGTCCGGGTGGCCAACACCGGGTCGCCGATCCCGCCGGACGACCTGCCCCGTGTCTGGGAGCGCTTCTACCGGGTCGAGAAGTCGCGCGACCGCGAGCGCGGGGGGGCGGGAATCGGCCTGGCGATCGTGAAGCGCCTTGTCGAGGACGCCGGCGGTCGCGTGGGTGCCGCCTCGGACGAGGCCTGGACGACGTTCTGGTTCCGCGTTCCCGCGACCGAGTGAGCCGCTCCGCGCCGAGCGTCGCGCGGAGCTCCACGGACTCGATGTCATCGGCGAGTCATGGAACCGGGCGACCCTGCCGGGCATGAACATCATCGGCGACCTCGAACGCCTCTTCGCGACGAGCCTCTACCCCAACCGCATCCCGATCGCGATCGGGCTCGTCCTCACCGGCGTCGCCCTGGTCCTGCTGGCACGACGCCGCGGCTGGTTCGCGGCGGCGCGACGGCACCCGGGCCGGACGGCCGCGGTCGCGGCGCTGGCCCTGGCGATCGGGCTGCCGACGGCCTGGTACCTCGGCTCGCCGCTGCTCATCCGGACCTCGCTCATCGAGCCGGCGCCGGTCGTCGGCACCCCGGCCGCGACCCGTGTCCCCGGGCCGTCGCCCGCCTCGATGCCCGAGCCGTCCCAGGCGCCCGGCGCAACCGCAGGGGACGCCACCGCCGCCCCGACCACGGCCCCAGCTCCGACGCCCCTCCCGACACCGCCGCTCGCCGCCCCGCGCTCGGGCACCTTCCACGGTGCCGACGACTTCCACTTCGGGAGCGGCAGCGCGACGCTCATCGAAACCGCGCCGGGCGCCTGGACCGTCCGGTTCGAGGGCTTCTCGGTCCGCAACGGGCCGGACCTGTTCGTCTATGTCTCGCCCGATCCCGGCGGCTACGCCGAGTCGGCGATCGAGCTCGGGCGGCTCAAGGCGACCGACGGCAGCTTCAACATGGACCTGCCGCCGGGCGCGATCCCGACCGATGCCGCCAGTGTCGTGATCTGGTGCAGGCAGTTCGCGGTCCAGTTCGCGGTCGCTCCGCTCGAGGGCTGACGCAGCCAGGTCGGGCCCGCACGCACGACTCGGTCGCTCACCGCCCACCGTGCCGGGTACCCTTTGGCGATGCCGGACCGACGCACGTTCATCATCGACACGGACACCGCCTCGGACGACGCCGTCGCGCTCGTGATGGCGCTCCGCCACCCTGACGTGGAGGTCGCGGCGATCACGGTGGTGGCCGGCAACGTCCCGCTCCCGGAGGCCGTCCAGAATGCCCTCTACACGGTGGAGCTGTGTGGGGCCGCCGATCGTGTCCCCGTGCACGCCGGCTGCGATGCGCCGCTGGCCCGGCCGCTCAGGACGGCGCAGTCCGTCCACGGCCAGGACGGCATGGGCGACATCGGCCTTCCGCTCATCGGCCGGACGCCGGCACCGGGCCATGCCGTCGACGTCCTGGTCGACGAGGTCAATCGCCGGCCGGCGGGATCCGTCACCCTCGTCACCCTCGGGCCCCTCACGAACGTGGCGCTCGCCTTCCGGCGAGATCCGGGCCTCGCGGCCCGGCTCCGCGAGGTCGTCACGATGGGCGGGACGGGCGATGCCGTCGGCAACATCACCGCGGTCGCCGAGTTCAACATCTGGGTGGACCCGGAGGCGGCCGCGATCGTCTTCGACTCGGGCGCCCGCCTCACGATGGTCGGCTGGGACATCTCCCGCAAGTACGCGGTCATCGGCCGCGACGAGGCAGCCAGGCTCCGGGCGCTCGGGCCCTTCGGTGCGTTCGCGGTGGACATCCAGGCGACCCTGCTCGAGTTCGGGGCCGTGGAGACGCACATCGACGGCTTCGACCTCCCGGATCCGATCGCGATGGCCGTGGCCATCGACCCAGCGGTGGCGACGCGCGTGGAGCGCCTGAACGTCCGGGTCGAGACAGGCGGCGAGTACGCCGCGGGCCAGACCGTGGTGGATCACCTCGGGATCGAGCACGGGCCACCGAACGTGGATGTCGTCCTGGAGGCGTCGCGCGAGCGCTTCCTCGACCTGCTCCACGAGACGCACCGGCCCGCCTGACGGCCGCGCGCTAGGATCGTCCTGTGCCCACCGAACGGTTCGACGTCGTCATCGTCGGCGGCGGCTCAGCCGGCTGCGCCCTCGCCAACCGCCTGAGCGCCGATCCGTCGACGCGCGTGCTCGTCCTCGAGGCCGGCCGTCGCGACTGGCGGTTCGACGTCTTCGTCCACATGCCCGCGGCGCTCGCCTTCCCGATCGGGAGCCGGTTCTACGACTGGAAGTACGAATCCGAACCCGAGCCGTTCATGCACGGTCGGCGGATCTACCACGCCCGGGGCAGGATCCTCGGCGGGTCGTCGTCGGTGAACGGGATGATCTTCCAGCGCGGCAACCCGATGGACTTCGAGCGCTGGGCGGCGGATCCCGGCATGGAGACGTGGAGCTTCGCCCACTGCCTGCCCTATTTCCGGCGGATGGAGGACGCGCTGGATGCCGCCGCGGACGATCCGTGGCGCGGGCACGGGGGCCCGCTGCCGCTCGAGCGAGGCCCCGCCACGAACCCACTGTTCGGGGCGTTCTTCGAGGCCGTCCAGGAGGCGGGCTATCCGCTGACGGCGGACGTCAACGGCTATCGCCAGGAGGGGTTCGCCCCGTTCGACCGGAACATCCGGCGGGGCCGGCGCATCTCGGCGGCCCGGGCGTACCTCCACCCGGTCCTCGGGCGCCCGAACCTCGTCGTCCGGACCTCCGCGTTCGTGACCCGGGTCCGGTTCGAGGGAACGCGCGCGGTCGGCGTCGAGTACCGGCCACGGTCCGGCCCGGTCCGCGCGGTCGCCGCGGGCGAGGTCATCCTCGCCGGCGGGTCGATCAACTCGCCGCAGGTCCTCCAGCTCTCCGGGATCGGCAACGCGGCGGACCTCGGCTCCCTCGGGATCCCGGTCGTGGCGGACCTGCCGGGCGTCGGTGAGAACCTGCAGGACCATCTCGAGGTCTACGTCCAGTACCGCTCCAAGCTCCCGGTCTCGATGCAGCCCGCACTCCAGAAGTGGCGCCGGCCGTGGATCGGGTTCCAGTGGCTCTTCCTGCGCCGCGGCCCCGGCGCCACGAATCATTTCGAGGGCGGCGGCTTCGTCCGGTCGAACGACGAGGTCGCCTATCCGAACCTCCAGTTCCACTTCCTGCCCCTCGCGATCCGCTACGACGGCAGCGCGCCGAGCGGCGGGCACGGCTACCAGGTCCACGTCGGGCCGATGTACTCGGATGCGCGCGGAACGGTGAAGATCCGGTCCACGGACCCGACCGTCCACCCGGCGCTCCGCTTCAACTACCTCTCGACGGCGCAGGATCGCCGCGAGTGGGTCGAGGCGATCCGCGTCGCGCGGCGCATCCTCGGCCAGCCGGCGATGGCCCCCTACGACGGGGGTGAGGCCTCCCCGGGCCTGGGCGTCGAGACGGACGAGCAGGTCCTCGACTGGGTGGGTCGCGACGGCGAGACCGCCCTCCACCCGTCCTGCACGGCGAAGATGGGCACGGATGCGATGTCCGTCGTGGACCCGCTGACGATGCGCGTCCACGGCGTGGACGGGCTGCGCGTGGTCGATGCGTCGGTCTTCCCGTACGTCACGAACGCGAACATCTACGCCCCGGTGATGATGGTCGCCGAGAAGGCCGCGGACCTGATCGCGGGCAACACCCCGCTTCCGCCCGAGCCACGGCCGTTCTATCGGCTCGGGGCCGGGCTGCCCCTTGACGAAGCCGGTACGAGGCCGTGACGTGGACGGGAGCGCTCGTCCGTTCTGAGCCGGCTGACCCGATCAGCCCTCGACACGGAGGGTCCGCTCCACCCCGCGCTCGGTGAGGTCGACCAGGTAGCCACGCAGGATTCCCATCGACGATTCCGATCCCGCGTTCACGCAGACGGTATCCCCGATCCTGCGCTCGCCGCCGGATTCGTGGATATGGCCGTGGACGCCCAGGACGGGCCGGAAGGCCTCGATCGCCTTGCGAACGCCGGTCGAGCCAACGGGACCGCGCAGCAGGTCACCTGCGGAAACCGTCGGGCGAAGGTCCGGCGAGAGCAGCGGTGCCGTGTCGAGACCCGAGTCGTACGGCGGGACATGGGTCATGATGATCGTGCGGCGAGGATCGCGGACTCCGTTGAGCAGCCCGGACAGGCGATCGAGGAACTCCTCCTCGGGGAGCTCTCTCGGCGTCGACCAGGGCGTCGGGGAGGACCAGCCCATGCTGACGAGTTGGTGCCAGGGCGTCAGCTCCACGACCTTCTCGTTGACGTTCTGGCAGTAGGTCGACTCCGCCAGAATCGGGTCGATCTCGAAGTCGTCGTCGTTGCCGGGCATGAGGAAGACCGGCACGCCCGAATCCTCGAGGCGTTCCGCCGCAAGCGCCATCCACTCGCGCACACGGTGGGTGATCTTCTCGCGGAAGATCCGCTTCACGAGCGCCGGGTCCGCTTCCATGACGGCCCGTTCCGCCTCGGTCACCCGGACGGCGTAGTAGCCGAGATCCGCAATCGACCGTTCGAGCTGGATGAGTTCCGCTTCGTCCTTTGCAACGCGACGCGAACCGAGCACCGTGGCGGTCCAGACCTCGCCGCCATGGTCGCCCTGGACGACGGCGACCAGCGCCTTGCCGGTGAGGTCGCCGGCGATGACGGCCGCGTCCACCCGGTAGACGTTGGCTCGCATCGCGTTCAGGAACTTCCGCCACGATCGTTCGGAGGCGTGGAGATCGCTGCAGACATACAGGCGGAACGGCTTGGTCATTTCTCGCTGAGACTCCTGGCTGACGCGGGGGATGGATCAGACGAGAGCGCTGATGGGTGGCCAACGGCTGGCCCACGGATGGGCCGCCTCGAGCTGGCCGGCCAGCCGGAACAAGGTCGCCTCGTCGGCGAATCGCCCGAAGATCAGGCTGCCGATGGGCAGGCCTTCGTCCGTCCAGTCGAGCGGCAGCGAGATGGCCGGCTGCCCGGTCACGTTGGCGATCGGATTCCAGGGGTTGAAGCTGCAGTCGAAGTGCCACCATTCCATGGCGCCACCACGGGACCGATTGAGGACCCCGAGCGGGAGGGGCGGCCCGGCCAGGGTCGGCGTCAGCCAGGCGTCATAGCGGGCGAAGAATGGCGCGATTGCCCGGCATGCTGTCGCCAGCTCGTCCAGGGCGGCCATCAGGTCGGCGCCATCGAAACGGTCGGCATACTCGACGAGCTCCCAGGTCGTGATCTCCAGATCGTCGCGTTCGAGCGGTCGCCCGAGGGCGCGCGCCGCGTCGCGGGCCGCCTTCTGGTTGGACATGGCCCAGACGACCCCGAGCGGTCCAAGGAGTACGTCCCCATCGAATGGGGCACGGGCCTCCTCGACGTCATGGCCGAGGCGCTCGAGGAGCCCGGCGGTGCTGCGGACCGCCGCCCTGCAGGCGGGATCCACCGGCGCGTCGATCGGAGGCTCAGCCGTCCAGGCAATCCGCAGCCGACCCGGATCGCGCCCCACCTCGTCGAGGAAGGGCCGTTCCGGGCTTGGCAGGAGCGACGGATCGCCCGGTGCCGGCCCCGAGGTCGCATCGAGGATCGCTGCGCTGTCTCGGACCGAGCGAGTGATGGCGTGCTCGACTGCGAGTCCGGCCACGGACTCGCCGGACGGGGCCCGCGAGTTCCGGCCACGAGTCGGCTTGAGGCCGACGAGGCCACAGCACGATGCGGGAATCCGAATCGAGCCGGCACCGTCGCCGCCGTGCGCAGCCGGCACCATCCCCGCCGCCACGGCAGCCGCCGACCCGCCCGAGGACCCGCCGGCGGTCCGATCCGGTGCCCAGGGGTTGCGCGTCGGGCCAAAGAGCTCCGGTTCCGTGGTGGAGTGGTTGCCGAACTCCGGGGTGCTGGACTTCCCGACCACGATCAAGCCGGCTCCCCGATAGCGAATTGCGAGCTCGGCGTCCTGGGCAGAGATGTAGTTGCGGAGGGCTCGCGACCCACTCGTCTGGCGCGTGCCGGCGAGCTCGGTGCCGAGATCCTTCAGGAGAACGGGCACGCCCGCCAGCGGGCCGGCAGGCAGGGGACCGCGAGCCACGTCTCGCGCCTCGTCGAAGAGCGTCGTCACGACGGCGTTGAGCCGTGGGTTGAGCGTCTCGATCCGCTCGATCGCGGCATCGACGAGCTCGAGCGCGGAGACCTTGCCTCGACGGACCAGGTCGGCCTGGCCGATCGCATCGAGGTGGGCGAGATCGGTCATCGTGTCGGTTCGTCGAGTCGATCGTCTTCGAAGACGGCGTCGCCCTCGACGAGCGTCAGCAGGACGCGGGCGTCCCCGATGGGTCCGGCGTCCGGGGCGAAGATGTCACGGTCCAGCACGACGAGATCGGCAAGCTTGCCCGCCTCGATCGAGCCGGTCCGGTCATCGAGGTGGTTGACGTACGCGCTCCCGATCGTGAAGGCTGCCAGGGCATCCGGCAGGGCGAGCGCTTCCTCGGGCAGGAACGGCTCGGCGCTGCGCCGCTCGGGCGAGATCCGTGTGACCGCGACCTCGATCTCCGCCATGACGTTCGGGGTGCTGACCGACCAGTCGCTTCCGCCGACGAGCATGGCCCCGGCGCGATGCAGGGTCTGGAACGGGTACTGCAGTGCCGCCCGATCGGGCCGGAGGTAGGGAAGGGTCAGTTCGACCATCTGGTCGTCGTTGCAGGCCCAATACGGCTGCATGTTGGCCGCCACGCCGAGCGCCCGGAAGCGCGGCACGTCGGCCGGGTCCACGAGCTGGATGTGGGCGAGGTGGTGGCGCCCATCGGACGGGCCGTTGACCCTTCGGGCCGCCTCGATCGCGTCGAGCGCCTCCCGAACGGCACGATCGCCGAGCGCATGAACGTGGACCTGGAAACCCTCGGCATCGAGCCTCGCGACGTGACGCTTGAGCGCCTCCGGTTCCACGAAGCTGATGCCACGGTTGCCCGTCGATCGGCCGGCTGCGTCGAGGTACGGCTCAAGCATTGCCGCGGTGTAGTTCTCCGCGACGCCGTCCTGCATGACCTTGACCGTCGTGGCGCGCAGGCGGCCGATCGTCGATATCCGTCGGGCCTCGATCATTTCGTCGATCTGGTCGGCGCCCCGGGTGCGTTCCCACCAGAGGCACGCGGTCGCACGAGCGGTCAGGCCTCCGCGGCCCGCAAGGAGCCGGTAGGCGGCAAGGTCGAGGGGCGTGACCCAGGCATCCTGCCAGGCCGTGATGCCGAGTCGGTGGAGGTACGCCTGGGCGAGCGCCAGCCCGTGGGCCACATCCTCGACGGTCGGTGGTGGGATGAGCGTCCGGACCAGCTCCATCGCGCCTTCGTGGAGGGTCCCGCTTGGCTCACCGCGCGCGTCGCGCTCAATCCGGCCGTCGGCCGGGTCCGTCGTGTCGCGGGTGATCCCGGCCGCGGCCAGCGCGCGGGTGTTGACCCATGCCCCGTGGCCGTCGCGGTTCACGAAGAATGCCGGGCGATCCGGCACCACCCGGTCGAGCTCCTCGCGGGTCGGGGTCGCGCCCGGGAACGCGGACAT
>DATIUS010000015.1:0-5132 GCA_035466655.1 Candidatus Sulfomarinibacteraceae bacterium | reverse complement strand
GCGGACCTCAGCCGAGCCAGCCGGTGCTGAGGGCCATCACCGCGGCGACGACCAGTCCGGCGGCGATTCCCAGCGCGCCGGCGCCCCAGCCCGCGAGGTCAACCGCACCGAGCGGCTCGCCGTCCCCATGGGCGTGGTCGTCGTGCCCGTGGTCCTCGCCGTGGTCGCCGGCGCCGTGCGGGCCGACCATCGCGTCGCCGGCGTGGGGATTCTCGTGCGTCGTGGTCATCGGCGTGGCGTACCTCCGGCCGGGATCGTACACGCCGCGTGCCGGTGCCCGCCGCCGATAGACTCGCGAGGTGCGCCCGCCCGCCCGCCAGCCGGCGTCCGATGCCGGCCTCCTTGCCTCGCTGCGCGGCCTGGGCCGTGACGGCCGGCTCCTGTTCGCCACCCGCGTTCTGCGGATGTTCGGCTACGGGTTCCTGGCCGTGGTGCTCGTCCTCTACCTCGACGCCCTGGGCCTCGACGCCCCGACGATCGGGGCGATCCTGACCCTGACGCTGATCGGCGACGCTCTGATCTCGCTCTGGCTGACGACGCGCGCGGACCGGATCGGCCGGCGACGGGTGCTGGTGGCGGGCTCGCTGCTGGTGGTCGGAGCCGGCGCCGTCTTCGCCACGGCGACCTGGTTGCCGCTTCTCGTCCTCGCCGCGACGATCGGGGTGATCAGCCCGACCGGCAACGAAGTGGGTCCGTTCCTCGCGGTGGAGCAGGCGGCCCTCAGCCAGGCGACGCCCGACGCGCGCCGAACGCCGACCTTCGCCTGGTACAACCTCGCCGGGTACGTCGCGACCGCCGTCGGGGCCCTCGGCGCGGGGCTCGTGAGCCAGCTCCTCCTCGGCGCGGGGCTGGCCGAGGCCGACGCCTACCGCGTGATCGTCGTCGGGTACGCGGTCGTCGGGCTCGCCATGGCCGCGGTCTTCGCCCGGCTCAGCTCGGCCGTGGAGGCGCCGGTCGCGCCGGCCCGGGACGACGGGATCGCCCGCCGCCTCGGCCTGGGCCGGTCGAAGGGGATCGTGGGCCGGTTGTCCGCGCTCTTCGCGCTCGATGCCTTCGCGGGCGGCTTCATCCCGCAGAGTCTGATGGCGTACTGGTTCCACCTCCGGTTCGGCGTGGAGCCGGCGGTCCTCGGCGGGATCTTCTTCGGCGCGAACCTCCTCGCGGCGGTCTCCGCCCTCTCCGCCTCGCGGATCGCCGCCCGAATCGGCCTGGTGAACACGATGGTCTTCACGCACCTGCCGTCGAACGTCTTCCTGATCCTCGTCCCGCTGATGCCGAGCCTGCCGCTGGCGATCGGCGTCCTGCTCCTGCGCTACACCCTCAGCCAGATGGACGTCCCGACCCGGCAGTCGTACGTGATGGCGGTCGTGGAGCCGGGCGAACGCTCGGCGGCAGCCGGGGTCACCGGCATCGCTCGGACCGCCGGTGCGGCGATCTCCCCGGCGCTCTCGGCGCCTCTCGTGGCAAGCGCGAGTGCGAGCCTTGCGGGGCTGCCATTCCTGATCGCCGGGGGGCTGAAGATCGCCTACGACCTGGCGCTGTGGGCCGCCTTCCGGGCCCGGCCGGCTCCTGAGGAACGCGTCCGCTGAGGCTCCGCCCGACCGCCCCGGGGGGCCAGCGTTGTCAGGCCGTGTTGCGCCTCGGGCGGCCGGGCATCCCGAGTCGCCACCACACGAAGAGGGCGATCAGGACGGCGACGGCGAACGCAATGGCGAGGTCGAAGGGCTCCAGGGCGTGACGGATCTCCACCCAGTTCTGGCCGAGCTGTTGACCGGCGAAGACGAGGAGGACGGACCAGGGGAACGCGCCGGCCGTCGAGTAGACGATGAACTTGCCGAGGGGCATCCGGGCAACGCCGGCCGGGAACGAGATGAACGTCCGGACCACCGGCAGCAGCCGGCTGAAGAACGCCGTCGCCGGGCCCCACCGCTCGAAGAATCGGTCGGCGAGCTCGATCTCGTGGGGACGGATGAGGAGGTACCGGCCCCAGCGCAGGAGGAAGGGACGGCCGCCGAAGGCCCCGATGGCATACCCCACGAGCGACCCGAGGGTGTTCCCGATCGTCGCCACCGTGACGACGATCCAGAAGCTCCACGGGCTGCCGGTCAGCGGCTCCACGGCCGACGGATCGGACACCAGGAACCCCGCGTACGGAAGGATCAGCTCCGAGGGAAGGGGCACCATCGCCGACTCGATCGCCATCGCGACCATCACGCCGGCGTACCCGACGGCGCCGTAGAGCGTGTTCAGGAACGGGATGACGATCTCGTCGATGAACGCGAGCAACGGGCCTCCTCGGGATGCGGGACGGTGGGGCGTTGGTGGCGGGAGCGGCACGCGGGCCGGGGAGCGTGGCGACTGGATGTGGCGACCGGATCAGGGACGCCGGGGAGCATAGCCGACTATCCTGCGAGCGTGACCGACCCCCACTTCGTGCCGCAGCGGCCGCCGGTCGCGGAGCGCAGCGGCCCGATCGTCCTCACCGGTGCCAACCTCACGATCGCCGACGTGGAGGCCGTCGCGCGCCACGGGGCCACGGCGGTCCTGGACGCGTACGCCCGCGCGCGTATGCAGGAGGCGCGCGACGTCATCGAACGGCTGGTCGCCGAGGGCGCCGTCGTATACGGCGTGACCACCGGGTTCGGGGCACTCGCCGACCGGACGATCGCCCCGGCCGATGTCGAGCGGCTCCAGGAGAACCTGCTCGTCAGCCACGCGGTGGGCGTGGGCGAGCCGCTCCCGCGCGACGTCGTGCGGGCGATGCTCCTCCTCCGCGCGAACACCCTGGCCCTCGGTCACTCCGGCGCCAGGCCGCTCGTCGTGGACCGGCTCCTGGACTTCCTCCGGCTCGGGATCCACCCGGAGGTGCCGGCGCAGGGCTCCGTGGGGGCGTCCGGGGACCTCGCGCCGCTGGCCCACCTGGCGCTCCCGCTGATCGGCCGCGGGACCGTGGAGCTGAACGGCCATGAGACCCCGGCCCTCGTCGCCCTCCGCGAGGTCGGGCTGGAGCCGCTGGTCCTGGGCTCCAAGGAGGGGCTGGCGCTCCTCAACGGGACGCAGCTGATGTCGGCGCTCGGCGCGCTCCTGCTGGCCGACGCGGACCGCCTCGCCCGGACGGCGAGCACGGTCGCGGCGATGAGCGTCGAGGCCCTCCTCGGGACCGACGTCGCGTTCGCCGCGGCATACCAGCTGGCCCGGCCGCACCCCGGCCAGATCGCAGTCGCGGCCGAGCTCCGCGGGCTCCTCCGCGAATCCGGGCTCCAGGCGTCGCACCACGGCTCTCATCACAAGGTCCAGGACCCGTACTCGCTGCGCTGTATCCCGCAGGTCCACGGGGCGGTCCGAGACAGCCTGGACCACCTGCGCCGGGTGCTCGACATCGAGCTGAACTCGGCGACGGACAACCCGCTCGTCTTCCCCGGCGGCGGCGTGGCGGATCCGTCGGCGATCGCGACGGGCGGGGGCCTCGTGATCTCGGGAGGCAACTTCCACGGCGAGCCGGTCGCCCTCGCGCTCGACTTCGCCAAGCTCGCGATCGCCGAACTGGGCTCGATCAGCGAGCGCCGGACCGCGCTGCTCCTGGACCCGCACCTCAACGGGGGCCTGCCCGCGTTCCTCGCGCCGGCGTCCGGCCTCGAGTCCGGGCTGATGCTCCTCCAGTACACCGCGGCGGCCCTCGCCTCGGAGAACAAGGTCCTCGCCCATCCGGCGAGCGCGGATTCGATCCCGACGAGCGCGAACCAGGAGGACCACGTCTCGATGGGCCCGATCGCCGGGCGCCATGCCCGGATCGTCCTCGACCACGTGGAGCGGATCCTCGCCATCGAGGCCCTGTGCGCGGCGCAGGCGCTCGACCTTCGGCTCGCGACGCTCCCCGGGGCCGCGCCGGGCGTGGGCGTGCGCGACGCCCACGCCCTCGTGCGCGGGGTCGCGCGCCGGCTCGACGCGGATCGCGAGCTCGGGCCGGACCTCGCGGCGGCCATCGCGCTCGTCCACGCCGGCTCGCTCGCCGAGCTGGCCTGGGCGTAGGGGCGGGGCCGGGTGATGGCCGAGGTGCGGATCCTGGAGATTCGCGACGCCGATGGGTTCGCCCTGATCCCGCCGTGCGCCGACCCCGGCTTCGATCACCGGAGCTGTGACTACTGGGAGGACGCGGACCGTGGCTCGAAGGCGGCCCGGCTGTCGTGGTGGGACCGGTCCGCCGCGCCCGTGGCGTCCCCCTCGAAGCCGGCTGCGGCCAACCCGTTTGCGCCGGCCTCCTCGGGACCGGCCTTCAACCCGTTCGCGCCGTCGGCGGCGCGCGCCAAGATCAATCCATTCGGCGACGACGATGACGACGCGCCCGCGGACAACCCGTTCGCCCCTCGGCGCGAGGCCCGTCCGGCCATCGGGTCCGACCAGCCGCGCAAGCTCCAGCTGCTGGGGCGTGGGCTCGCGGTGTTCGGCACGTACGCCAAGGTCCTCGAGGTGGACGGGCGGGCGGTCGCCTACGTCCAGTTCGGCCCCCTGTCGGCCTACCCGCGGGCCCAGCGGCTCCGCGAGCTCTACCCGCGGCTACCGTCCGCGCCGCTCCCCGCCGCGATCACCTGCATCGCGACGACGCCCGAGGCCCGCGGCGCGGGGCACGCGCGGCGCCTCGTCGAGGCGGTCTGCGACGACCTGGCCGGGCGCGGGTTCTCCGCGGTCGAGGCGTATCCCGAGCGAGGCGCCCGGCCAGACGCGACAAGCGCGGCCACGCCGGAATTCTGGGTCTCGTGCGGCTTCGCCATCGCGGTCGACGACGAGCGGTTCCCCGTTCTGCGGCGGGAGCTGTGACGCGGGGCGTCGTGCGCCTGGCCGCCGCGGCGGTCCTGGGATTGGGGATCGCCGGCTGCGGTCCGGCTGGGTCGCCATCGCCCCCGCCTCCGTCACCCGCCCAGCTCAACACCGCGGCGCCCACGACCCCGGGTGCCACGTCGACGCCGACATCCACCGCGGACATCGCCGCCGCCGTGGCGATCGATCCGGCGCTCCTCGTGATCCTCCCCGCGACCGTCGACGGCTTCCCCGTCGTCGAAAGCCCGGAGGGTGAGGCCACCGCCCTCGCGGATCCGATCCTCCCGAGCGTTGGTCGCGCCGTTGCCGCCGGGTTC
>DATIUS010000014.1:0-3745 GCA_035466655.1 Candidatus Sulfomarinibacteraceae bacterium | reverse complement strand
TGCTCCGTCTTCGTCGGGAGGCCGGTGGACGGGCCGCCGCGCTGGACGTCGATGAGGACGAGCGGCAGCTCGACCATGATCGCCAGCCCGAGGGCCTCGCTCTTCAGGGCAACCCCGGGGCCGGACGTTCCGGTGATCCCGAGCGCACCGCCGTACGACGCCCCGATCGCCGAGCCGATCGCGGCGATCTCGTCCTCGGCCTGGAAGGTCTTGACCCCGAAGCTCTTGTAGGCCGCCAGCGAGTGGAGGATGTCCGAGGCCGGGGTGATGGGATACGAGCCGTAGAACAGTGGCCGGCCCGCCAGCTGGGAGGCCGCCACGAACCCGAGGGCGGTCGCCTCGTTGCCGGTGATGTTCCGGTACCGGCCTGGCCGCAGCTTCGCCGGCGGGACGATGTAACGCTCGTGGAAGATCTCGGTCGTCTCGCCGAAGTTGTAGCCGGCCTTGAGGGCGCGCTTGTTGCCCTCGGCGATGACCGGGCGCTTCGCGAACTTCTCGTCGATCCAGCGGATCGTCGGCTCCATGCTCCGGTCGTAGAGCCAGAACATCAGCCCGAGGGCGAAGAAGTTCTTGGTCAGGTCGACCTGCTTGTTCGTCAGCTCGAGGCCCTCGAGGGCGCGCGCGTTGAGCGTCGAGATCGGGATGGAGAAGACGTTATAGGCGGACAGGGAGCCGTCGGTCAGCGGATTCGTCGAGTAGCCGACCTTGCCGAGATTGCCGACCGTGAACGAATCGTCGTTGACGATGAGGGCGCCGCCGGCCGGCAGGTCACCGAGGTTCGCCTTGAGCGCCGCCGGATTCATCGCCACGAGGACATCGGGCTCGTCCCCCGGCGTATGGATGTGCGTGGACGAGAAGCTCAGCTGGAAGCCGGAGACACCGGGAAGTGAGCCGGCGGGGGCGCGGATCTCGGCCGGGAAGTCCGGATAGGTGCTGATGTCGTTGCCGAAGTAGGCGGCCGTCCGGGTGAACTGCGAACCGGTGAGCTGCATCCCGTCGCCGGAATCGCCGGCGAACCGGATCGTGACGCGCTCGAGGTGGCGCTGTTCAGTGGGACGCTCCCGGACAGTGCTCACGCGCCCTCCGATTCCTGCATCCGCTGGTGGGGCCTCGGCGGGAGGTTCAGGAGCTCCTCCGGGAACGCCTCGGCGAGGTACTTCAGGACGTCCACCGGACGGATGACGCCGACGAGCCTGCCGCCGTCGTCCACGAGGGGGACGTTCCGGTAACGCCCGGTCTGCATGAGGTCGATCGCATGGCGGACGAGCTGGTCCAGGTGGAATGTCCGGGGATGCTCGTTCATGAGCGTCTCGACCGGCCGGCCGAGGTCCACCTCGCGGCCGACGAGGTGGGCGAAGATGTCGCGCTCGGTCAGGACGCCCCGCAGGCAGCCGTCGGCGTCGGTGACGAAGACGGAGTCGCCGCTCCCGGTCTCGCGGATGCGGCCGATGCAGTCGGCGAGGCTGGTACCGGGGCGGACGGTCAGGGGGTCACGCCGGGCGATCACCCGGAGTCGCTCGTCCGCGAGCGACGGCACCCGCGAAGCAACGGCACGCTCGGTCAGGTCGGTCACGAGACGGAAGTGTAGAGCCTTCCGCCGGGCCCGACCCTCAGGCCGATCGGCCGCACCTGGACGTGCCGACCGGCCCCGCGACGCCGGTCCTGCTAGCCTCGCCGGGTGCCCAGACCCGCCGCCATCGGCATCGCCCTCGTCGTCATCTCCGCGTTCGGGTTCGGTTCCGGCGCGCTCTTCGCGAAGCCGGTCTACGCGGCGGGCGTGGGCTGGCACGTCCTCATGGCGTGGCGATTCCTGATCGGGGCGGCGCTCGTCTGGGTCTGGGTCGCGTTCAGCCCGTCCGCGCGGCGCGGGCTCCGCGGGATGGACCGGCGGGCCGTCGTCGTGGCGATCGCCCTCGGGGTCCTCTACACGGGCAACTCGTCGACGTACTTCGCCGGACTCGAGACAGTCTCGGCGTCGCTCGCGGCGCTCATCGTCTACATCTACCCGGCGCTCGTGGCGGTCCTCTCGCTCCGGATCGGGCGGCGCCTCGAGGGACGCCGCGCGTGGGGCGCGCTCGGCCTTGCGCTGGCGGGCGTGGCGCTCGCGGTCGGGAACATCGAGGCGGCGGAGATGCCGCCGATCTCCGGGCTCGTCCTCATGGTCGCCTCGCCGGTCATCTACTCGGTCTGGATCGTGCTCGCGGCCAGGCTTTCGGGCGAGGGCCGGACAGGCGTCGGCCGGGGGGCGGACACGGGCGCCAACCCGACGGCCGCCGGCGCGCTGATGCTCTCGGCGACTGCCCTTGCGTTCTGGGTCAGCGCGCTGGCGCTCGGGCGGCCGGTCCTTCCCGCCGAGATCCCGGCCGCGGCCTGGGGTGGCATTGCCGGTGTGGGAATCGTGGCGACGTTCGTGGCGGTCCAGGCGTTCTATGCCGGGGCGCACCGGATCGGCGCGGCACGGGCATCGATCGTGAGCACGGTCGAGCCGATCTGGACGATCGTCCTGGCCAACCTGCTGTTCGCCGAGGTCCTCGGGCCGCTCCAGCTCGTGGGCGGAGCGATGATCCTGGCCGGCGTGGTCATCGCCCAGACGGGCCCCTCGGCGCCGGCCGTCGCAGAGCTGCGCCTCGCGGACGAGTAGGCGGGCTGCGGGCCACCCGGCCGCAGGGCGAGGCCGGGTTTCAGGAGCTGGGCCTTCCCGCGCGGGCGGCGGCGAGCGCAGCGGCCGCACCTTCGGCGATGAACGAGCCCTCGGACCCGACACCGACAAACCGGAACCCGCGAGCGAGGTGGGGTCCGAACGAGGCATGGTCGTACAGCAGAATCCCCGGCGACTTGCCGTGGCGGCGGCAGGCGCCGACGACCGCGTCGAGTGCCGCGAGATACGTGGGGTTCGCGAACTGCCCGGGGATTCCGAGCGAGTGCGACAGGTCCGCCGGGCCGACGAACAGGACGTCCACGCCCTCGATCGCGGCGATATCGTCCGCCTCGCGGAGGGCGCTCGGTGATTCGATCTGGACGATCCCGACGAGCCCGGCGTTGAGCGACCCGACTTCGGCATGCCCAACGGTGCCGAGGCGGGCACCCCGGGTCCGGAGCGCCACGCCTCGAACGCCGCCGGGCGGGTAGCGCAGGAACGAGACCGCCTCGGCGGCCTGGGCAGCGGTGTCCAGCCGCGGAACCACGATGCCGGCGGCGCCCAGGTCCAGGGCTCGCCCGATCCGCAGGCGCTCCGCCGACTGCGGCCGGACGAAGGCGGCGGCGCCGCTCGCCTCAGCCGCAAGCAGGACGGAGAGGAGGCTCGCCTCCGTCCCGGCGCCGTGCTCCAGGTCCACCACGAGCCAGTCGTAGCCGGCCCGGCCGGTGATCTCGGTGGCCAGCGGTGACGCCATGTCCGTCCAGGCGCCGAAGAGGGTTTCGCCATCGAGGATTCGGCGGCGGATCGTGTCGCGTGAGGTCGTCGTCATCGGTCAATCATGCCCCGCCGAAGGGGCGGGTGTCGGGCCTGCCGTTCTAACATGCCGAAGGACCCGAGCGCCCGCCCGAGTGAGGTTTCGTGCCAGCTGACAAACTCAGGAGCTGGGGACGTGAGGCGACCCCCCGCCTCCCCGGTCGATTCCGGGCCGTCGTGTTCGACATGGACGGCCTGCTCGTCGATTCGGAGCCGCTCTGGCACCGCGCCGAGGCGCGCCTTCTCCGGGAACGCGGGCTGGACCAGCCGGTCCTCGCGAAGGCCTCGACCGTC
>DATIUS010000013.1:0-7554 GCA_035466655.1 Candidatus Sulfomarinibacteraceae bacterium | reverse complement strand
TGATGCATTCCGAACCCTCGTCGATCGCGAGTCGGCCGCCATCGTGCGGGCCTGCCATCGCGTGCTCGGCGACCTCGCCGAGGCCGAGGACGTCGCCCAGGAGGCGTTCGTGATCGCCTACCGTTCCCTCGCCACCTGGCGCGCCGACGGTCCCTTCGGGGCCTGGCTGTCGCGCATTGCGGTTCGCCTGGCGGTCCGCCAGGCGTCGAAGCGGAAGACCGTGGCGTGGGCCCGGCCCGCGGACGGCGAGGATCACGACGCGCGAATCCAGGCCCTGCCGGCCGGACGCGGTTCCGACCCGGAGGGCCTGGTCCTTCGCGGCGAGCGCCAGCGGACTGTTCGCGACGCCGTCACCCGGCTCGAGGAACCGTACCGGGAGGTCGTCGCCCTGCGCTTCTTCGCGGAGCGATCCCTCGACGAGATCGCGACCATCACCGGCCGGCCGCTCGGCACCGTGAAGACCCACCTGCACCGCGGCCTCATCCGGCTCCGCGGCCGGCTCGACGATGGAGGCGCCCGATGAGCCTGACGCCGGGTTCCTTCCGCCCCGGCGAGCTTGCCGGCGGAGACCGCGTCCCGAGCGACGCCGAGCTCGCAGCGGCATTCTCGATGGCCCGCGAGCTCGAAGCCGCCCTGCCAGCCGAGCGCGTGCCCCCGTCATCCGGGTTCACGGACCGGGTCATGGCGGCGGTCGCGCTGGCGCCGGCTCCTCGCCGTGCCGGATTCCTCGACGCGCTGCGCGCCCGGCCCGGTCTGGCCGGCCTCGTGGCGAGCGTGCGCGAGGCATGGGGAGTCGTCGCCGGCGGTCCCGGTCGCCCGGCCGCCGCGCGCGGCCTCGCGCTCGCCTACGTGCTGGCGGTCGTGGTCGTGGCGACGTCGCTGAGCGGGATCGCCGCCTACGGGGCTGCCGGTGCGCTCGGCTTCTTGGACGGCGATGCCTCGCCGTCCCCGTCGATCGTCACCGAGACGCCGGAGCCGTCCCCGACGCCCGAGCCCACGCGAACCCCCGAGCCCTCTGCGACCCCTGCGCCGAGCGCGAGCGAGGAGCCGTCGCCATCCGTGTCGGCGCCGCCATCCCCACGCCCGACCGCCACGCCACGTCCGACGCGCACGCCCGAACCCAGTGACGGCCACGGCGACGAGTCGCCCTCACCCAGCCCTGACGACATTTCCTCGCCCGACCCGGGCGACACGCCCGACCCCTCGGACACGCCGAAGCCATCCGAATCGCCCAGCTGAGATCGGCCGGCAGAGATGCGGACAATCGAGGCGGACGCTCGACCCGGCCTCCACGTCATTCGACGAGGCCGACACCCTTGACGTGGAAGAGATTGGCCGGGTCGTAGTTGATGCTGAAAGCGGCACCAGATCCGTTGACCACGAAGTCGTAGCAGATCAGCTGGGCCGAGAGGACGTCGGTCTCGCTCCCGTTGAACCGCACGGAAGCGGTCGGGGCATAGATCGTTCCCGTGACGTTGAGCACGGAGTTCTCGCCGTTGAGGTCGATGTCGAAGCCTCCGCCGCCGGCCGCATCCCGATCGACAAAGATGACCATGCCCGTGTACAGACCGTTCTCGATCGGCTCGAGGGCCAGGGTCGGCGTGCCGCCGCCACCGTTGATGCTGATCGGTCCGTAACAGCCGGCACCAGTGCAGCCGCTGCTGGGAAGTGGATCCACGGTGTTGTAGATGAGAACGCCCCCGGACGGCGCGAGGCCCGTATTGTCCCCGGGGGCCTTGCTGACCACGGCCCCGTCCGACTGGATCTGGAGGCCGCTCCCGCCAAGCCAGTAGACGCCGGGTTCCAGGAAGAGGATCGCCTTGCTCGTCGAGATCCCGCCTGGGTAGTTACCGGGGAAGATCCGATAGGTCTTGCCGGCCATGCTGCCCGCGGAGAATGCGCACGTTGCCGGTGCGGCGTCGGTAGCCGGGCTGGCACCACCCGGACACGCGGCTGGAATCGGTCCCGGGTCCAGGACGTCAAGTGGTTGGACGGCGAGTGGAGCCGCTGGCTGCGGCGGCGGTGCCAGATCGCGCAGCGGGTCACCAGACACGAGCACCCCGGCCGGGGCCGTCGTGCAGTTGTTCGTGGCGCCGCCCGACTCGACGATCAGGCCGACGACGTCGCACTGTGGTGCGGTCAGGACACCGTTGCCGGCCAGCTGGATGGCACCGGGGTTCGTGGCGCAGTCCGAGTCGATATGGACCGTTCCGTTCGTCTCCACAACCGTCCCGGGCGCTCCCGTGATCTTGTTGGCGCCGCAATCGTGCGGGTTGAGCGCGAGCAGTGAATACGGCAGCGCGATGTCGCTCTGGTTCGTGGCGACGCCCATCGCTCCCGTCTGTTGCTGGGGCCAGCCGAGGATGCCCATGAAGAACGATGTCCGTGTCGCGCCGATCGTGACCTCGATGTGCTCCGGCAACCCCGCCTTCCTCGAGGGCGCGACTGGCGGCATGTCGACCCGGACCGTCCGGCCGTCCTGCCCATCGACGTAGCCGTGTTTGGCGGCGACGTCACAGGCCGCCTCGATCGCGGGGAGCCCGCTGTGTGGGGTCGAACAGCCGCCATGGAACGTGTAGGCGGCACCGACGACGTAGCGAGCGCCGGCCAGGGCGGCCGCATCGGACGCATTCTGCTCGGCGCGCCGATCGAGCAGGTTCTGGCCGACGTCGAAGACGAGCGCCGCCACCGCGCAGATTGCCACGAGGCCACCGGCGAAGACGACGAGGATCTGGCCGCGTTCGGCGTGCCGCCGCTCAGTTGTTGATGACAAGGGTCGACGCTCCCTTCACGGAGATCGGCGGGAGGGGAACGAGCGGTATGACGGAATGGAAGGCGTAGGTCACCTCGACGGTCACGGCCGTCTCCCGGTCGTTATCGGGCACGGCCGGTGGCGTGCCCCAGGTCGGCGTGATCGTCAGGGTGCTCGCATCCTCGGCACCCACGACGCCGATCGCATAGTTGCGGACGGTCTCGATGACGGCGGCGCCGCTCGGGTCGTGGGGCGGCCCGGTCGGTGACAGCGAATTGGCTCCGTGGACGATCGCGTAGCGCGTGCCTTCCCGCGCCGCGTTGTTCAGGACCTGGACGTAGTAGACGTAGCGCCCGAAGTCGATGATCGCGAACACGATCAGGAAGAAGATCGGCGCGACGATGGCGAACTCGGCCATCGCCTGACCGCGGCTCCGCCTGGTTCCAAGACCGCTGTCCACGCCCGCAGTGCGCATCACGGGCCTGCCGGCTTGAGGTTCGAGATCCGGAAGTAGCTGTCCCGGGTGACCTGGATCGACGCCGGCAGCGGTGGGACGTTCAGGAACAGCCTGAACTGGTAGGTCATCCGGACGTGGACGGTGCAGGGCGGCTCCGTGGCCGCGGCCGAGCAGTCGATTCCATTCGTGAACCCGTGGGAGCTCAGGCATCCCGCCGACGGGCCGTCACGCTCGAGGAAGCACTCGAAGGTCGGGTTCGTGCAGGTCGTGTTGTCGACCGGGTCGGTCGTCTCGTAGTCCTCGAGGTGGCTGCCCGCGGCTGCGGTGCAGGCGCGCCGCTCCATCGCTGCCGTCGTCGTCGCGAAGTTGGCCTCCGTCCAGTACGACGCATCGAATGCGCCGAAGTCGGCGGCCTCGCGGGCGGCGGATTCGATCGCGACCGCGCTCGTATAGAGGCGCCCCAGGTCGGCGAGGGCAACCAGAAGCAGGAGGATGACCGGAAGAATGACCGCAAACTCGACAAGCGACTGCCCGGGCGCTCGGCGCCTTGACAGCGGCAAGTTCGCGACGCGAAGAAGATGCATACCCCGGTCTCATCGTCGTTGAAGCTGGGACGCATGCCCTCGGAGCCCCGGCAACCATTGCAGGGTGACTTTGCATGGGACCTTTCGTCCAGTACTTTCGGGTCACTCGCGGCGGTTACCGGTGCACACCGGCACCGGAAGACGGCAGGGAGTCATGATCGTGGGCGTGGGGCGCCAGGCGCGACATCACCCCACGCGGCGGCACCCTGACGGCGGCACGGCATATGGAGGTACCCTCCGGTCATGATCGTCGTGTGCGGTGATCTCGCGCTGCGACCTGCCCGACAGGTGTCAGTGGTGCGCCTGGCCGCTCGCGCCGTGGGGGCCGGCGTCGCCGTCCAGGCGGTCGGCGTGGTTTCGGACGACGCCGAGGGCGACCGGCGGATCCATGAGCTGGTGGTGGCCCGGGTCGGGCACGCGGCGGTGCTCCGTGGGCCGATGCGCCCCCTCGACGCGGCGGACGTGGATCTCGCCCTGCGCTATCTCGCGGACGTGCGGGTCGTCGTGACGGTGGGTCTCGCCGGGGCCGCGGTTGCGAGCGCCGCCGAGCGTGCGACGTGGGGCGGCGCGACGCTCATCGTGGTCAACAGCCCCGGATCGACCGGCAACGGGACCGAGGTCGGCGCACTTCCCGAAGGCGCGATTGCGCTCGAGGCGCCGGCGAGCGACCCGGACGGGACCTTCGCGGGGTTCGTCGGCTCGCTGGCGGCCCGCCTCGACGGTGGCGCGACGCCGGCCGACGCCTGGGCCGCGACGACGCGCGAGCTCGCGGTCGATCCGGTCTAGCGTTCCGCGTCGCGCGCTGGTTCGGGTAGCTGTCCGGACACGGACTGGAGCCGGAGGTCGACCGGAGCGTCGATCGGGAGGTCGAGCGGTTCGATGAGGGCGGGCCCGTCGTTTCCGACGCGGTTCACCGCCCGGGATACCGGGTAGGCCTCGAGCAGGCCGTCCGCCGCCGGGACGAGGAGGCCCCCGAGCTCGCCCGGATCAGGGTGCGCCGGGTCGAGCCAGCGATCCCAGCCCTCCTCCGGCACGACGACCGGCATCCGGTCGTGGATGGGGCGCATCAGGTCGTTCGGGCCGGTCGTGACGATCGTGAACGTCCGCCGAACCTCGCCGGTGTCCGGATCCCGCCAGCCAGACCAGAGGCCGGCCAGCGCGAGCGGACGCCGGTCGCTCCGGACCACCCGGAACGGCTGGCGGACCTTCCCCTCGCGCCGCCACTCGTAGAAGGAATCCACCGGGACGAGGCAGCGGCGCTTCCGGAGCGCCTCGCGGAAGACCGGCGAGGTGGCCAGTGTCTCGGCCCGGGCGTTGAACATCCGGTTGCCGATCTTCGGGTCCTCGGCCCAGTGGGGGATGAGGCCCCAGCGGAAGGCGGTCACGGCGCGCCGATCGTCGCGCTGGACGACGACCGCGGCCTCGTATGTGGGAGCGACGTTGTAGCGTTCGCCCGGTGCACCCACGAGGTCCTGCGCCTCGAAGATCTCGGCGAGCTCCGAGGTCGGGCGCTCCTGGGTGAATCGTCCACACATCGTCGGTCTAGTATCGTCCCCCGGATGGACGAACGGCCCGGCGGCGATGCCCCCCTGGACCTCGAAGCCGCCCTGCGCTCGGTCGGGCCGCTCGGGTGGCCGGCCGCGATCGGGCTCGTCGAGCGCGGTCGTGAGCTGCTGAGCGCCGGCGAGTTCGAGCCGGCGGCGCGCCATTTCCAGCGGGTCACCGGCTTCGACGACCCCGCGGTCACCGCATCAGCGCTCCTGGGCCTCGGCGAGGCGCTCTACCGGCTGGATCTCGAGGACGAGGCGCTCGGCGCCTGGCAGGCGGTCCTGGCGCTGCCCGAGACGCCGAGCACGTACGCCGCATGGCGGAACGTGGCGGCGGCCCGCGTCCGGGGGGAGGACCTCCGCGGCGCGATGGCCGCCTATCGGGAGGCGGATCGGCGGGCGCCGGCGGAGGACAAGGCGGAGATCGCCGCCCGGCTCGGCTGGCTGGCCAAGGAGACCGGCGACCAGGGTCTCGCGCGCCGGTACTTCGCCCGGAGCCGGGGCGACGGGCCGGCGCTGCCTCTCTCGTACGTGGTCCTCGGCCTGACGGTGATCGTCTCGTTCATTGCCCTGTCGGCGGACGGGCTGCCGTACCTTCAGGCGCTGGAGCTGGACAAGGCGCTCCTGGCCGCCGGGGAGCTGTACCGGCTCGTCTCGGTGACGCTGGTCCACGCGAACCTGCTCCACCTCGCCTTCAACATGTACGCGCTGTACCTCCTGGGCCCGCTCGTGGAGGGGATCTGGGGCACGAAGACGTTCGCGATCTTCTATCTCCTGACGGCCGCCGGCGCCTCGACTGCGAGCTTCGTCGTCTCGCCGGGCAGCAGCGTGGGCGCCTCGGGCGCGATCTTCGGCCTCGTCGGCGTGCTGCTGGCAGGAACGCGGTTCCACAACCCTGTCCTCGATCGCCGGGCGCGGTCGATCATCCCGCAGCTCGGGTCGATCGTCGTGATCAACCTCGCATTCGGCTTCCTCATGGCGGGGCGGATCGACAACGCGGCCCACATCGGCGGGCTCGTCGCCGGCCTCTGGCTCGGGCTGGTCGTGCCCCCCGGACGTGTCCGCACGCTTCGGTCCTTCTGGGGGGGCGGCGATCAAGGGTCCACCGGCCGGACGCCGATGCTCACCGCGGTCATCGGCACCGCGGCACTCATCGCGGCCATCGCCGCCGGCCTCCTGCAGGGCGGCCTCACGCTCTGACCCCGGGTCGAAGTCGGCGCCCGCCGGCCGAGACCTGCCGGCCGCGGCACCGTGGCCCGGTGCTAGCATCCGGCACCGAATGTTCGCGACCCTCCTCGGCGGCCTCCCGCGGCCGCCGCTCCCCGAACCCGCCGGCAAGGCACCCGCCGATCCCAGGTGGCTCGACGCCCTCGTCGCGAGGGCGATCGAGGCGCAGGAGTCGGCCGGCCTGGAGCCGATCACCGACGGGCGCCTCCGCTGGCGCGGGCTCGCCGGGCCGATGCGCGCGCTGGACGGGCTCGGCCGGGCCGAGGACGGCACTGGCGTCACCGCGACCGCGCTCCCGACGTGGACCGAGCCGCTGAGCACCGGCGCCTGGCGGTTTGCGGCGGCAGCGACGACGCGGATGGTGAAGCAGGCCCTGCCGGGTCCGTACAGCCTCGGACGCCGGGCGGTGGCGGCCGACTCCGCCGGCTCCGGCGGGGTTCTCGGGCGCCCCGCCCTCACGATGGCGTTCGCCGCGGCGCTCCGGTCCGAGGTCCTCGCGCTTGCCGAGGCCGGCTGTCCCCTCGTCGAGATCGAGGAGCGGGACGCGGCCCTGATCGGTGACGACGAGGCCGAGCGGCGGCTCTTCCGCGACGCGCACCTGGCGCTCGCCGACGGGGTCGCCGGCATCCACCTGTCGCTCGCCATCGTCGGCGGCAGCGCCGATGGCGCCGGTATCGAGACGATCCTCGCCGCCCCGTATGCGAGCCTCGCCGTCGACCTCGTCGACGGGCCGGACAACTGGCGGCTCGTCCGGGACGTCCCGGGCGACCGCGGGATCGTCGCCGGCGCGATGTCCCCGCGCCACCCGAGCGACGACGGCCCCGAGCTGCTCCTGTGGGCCGCGGCCTACGCGGCCTCGTCCAACGGGCGCGGGCCGGATCGGGTGGGCCTCGCCACGGCCGGCTCCCTGGCCGGACTCTCATGGGAACACGCAGAACGCAAGCTCCGGCGCCTCGGCGAGGCGGCTCGACTGGCCGCGATGCCGGC
>DATIUS010000012.1:0-4692 GCA_035466655.1 Candidatus Sulfomarinibacteraceae bacterium | reverse complement strand
AGGTCGAGCGTCGCGGTGCCGAGCTTCGCGTTCGTGTAGACGACCGGGAAGTCGATCTGGTCGTCGTCCGCGCCGAGGTCGATGTACAGCTCGTAGACCGCGTCGAGCACCTCGGCCGGGCGGGCGTCGCCGCGGTCCATCTTGTTGAGCGCCACGATCACCGGCAGCCGCCGCGCCATCGCCTTCTGGAGCACGTAGCGGGTCTGGGGCAGCGGGCCCTCCGCGGCGTCGACCAGCAGCAGCACCGAGTCGACCATGAGGAGCGAGCGCTCGACCTCGCCGCCGAAGTCGGCGTGGCCGGGAGTGTCGACGATGTTCAGGCGAACCCCGTCATGGTCGACGGTCGTCTGCTTGGCGAGGATCGTGATCCCCTTCTCGCGCTCCAGGTCCATCGAATCCATGACCCGGTCGGCGACGACCTGGTTGGCCCGGAACGCACCGGTCTGGCGCAGGAGCGCATCCACGAGCGTGGTCTTGCCGTGGTCGACGTGGGCGACGATCGCCACGTCGCGCAGGTCCTCCCGGGCGACCGTCACGGGAGCGTCGGCCGCCGCGGGCCGAGCGTACGCGACGCCGGCGCCGGCGCCGGGCAGCGTGGAGCGGATGGCATTCGTCATGGGCCGGCGGATTGTCGCACAGGTGCGCCCGGCGACCCGTCGCGACGGCGTCCCGCGGGCAAGTCAGGCGGAGGCCGGGACTGCGTCAAGGTCCTCCCTGGCCGCAGCGTCGTCGTCGACCGTGACCGCGACGAGGACATTCGAACCGCGCCGGCCGACCACGAGCAGCCCGTGGATGTCGACGCCGGCCACCCCCAGCCGCTCGGCGATCTCGGCCAGCGCGCCCGGCCGGTTCTCGATCTGGACCACGAACTGCGTCCCCATCGGGCAGCCTCCTTGCGCCGAGCATCGACGACCGCCTCCCGATCCGGCTAGAGCCGATCGTCGCATCTCTCCGCACTGCTACGATCGACGGGTGACCGTCGCCGCCGTGATCCTCGCCGCCACCGAGGCGGCCGCCCTGGCCGATGCCGCCGGCGTCTCCCGTGTCCGCCGGATCGCCGACGCCGCCTGGGCCGGCGGCGCCACGCCGATCGTCGTCGTGGCGCCGGACCCCGCTGGACGGGTCGCCGCTGCCCTCGCCGGCGCCCCGGTGACGCTCGCCGCACCGGCGGCGCATGAAGGGGGCCCGGTTGGGCAGATCGCCCGTGGGATCGACGTCGCCCTTGCCGAGAACAGTGGCACGGACGCCGTGCTCGTCTGGCCGGCACGGATCTGCTGGGCCGGCCCGGAGACCGCGACGTCGCTCATCGAGACGCACGGGATCGACTCGGGCGTCCTGCTCCGCCCGGCCTGGCGCGGGGACGCGGGGTGGCCGGTGCTCCTCCCCGTCGCCGCGGTGCCGGCCTTCCGGCTCCTCTCCCCCGCCCTGATGCCAGATGAGCTCGTCGACGCCCTGGTCGCGAGCGGCACCGCAGTGCGGGCACTCGATCTCGGGGATCCCGGCGCGGTGCTCGACGGCTCAACCCCTCGCGACCAGCTCCCGCCGTACGAGGGCCCGGTTCCGCCGGCGTCGGCGCGCGGGTACGAATGGGGCGCGGTCGCCGCCGCGACGCGGGACGACGCACCACTCGCCGGTCCCCCGATCGCGCCAGCCGACCGGGCCTGATCTCCCGCCTGGTCGCGGCCTGCGGCGGCTTCGGGTCAGCTGGCGGCGCGGCGGCTTCGGGTCAGCTGGCGGCGCGGCGGCTGGCCATGTCCCGGATCCGCGCGACAGGCAGCGTCGCCAGCGCGATCCCGCCGATGATCAGCAGGACACCCCCAGCCTGGAAGACCGACGGGATCTCCTCGAGGAGGACCCGAGCCAGGAGGACAGTGGCGACCGGCTGGACGAGCAGGATGATCGAAACGAGCGCCGCCGGCAGCCGCGGCAGCGACATCGAGATGAGCAGGTAGCCGGCCGACTGCGACGTCACGCCCACGAGCGCCAGCCAGCCGTGGCTCGGCCATGACGGTGCGAGGTCCAGGTCTCCGATGACGGCGCCGGCGATCGCCGCGACGACCATCGTCGAGGCCGTCGAGATCGCGACCGGCCCGGCCGGCCGGCGGATGTCATGCGAGCCGCGCCGGATCACCAGCAGGTACCCCGCGTAGCAGAGCGCGGTCAGGAGTCCGAGGCCAACGCCGAGCGGTGGGTTTGCGCCGTACGCCCCGGACCCGATCACGCCGGAGATCAGGACCGCCCCGGCGAGGACCACCGGCGTCGCCGCAATCACCGGGCGCGGGGGGCGCTCGCCCAGGACGGCCCAGGCGACGAACCCGACGACGAGCACCTGGAGGTTGCCGAGCACGGTCGCGAGGCCCGCGCCGACGGCGTCCACGGCGTGGTGCCAGGTCAGGAGGTCTCCGGCAAAGAAGACCCCGGCGGCAATCGCGAGCCCGATCGTTCGCCGGGGCATCGGCCCGTACCGGCGGCGCTCGACGAGGGCGACGAGGACGAGCACCGGGAGGCCGTACAGGCATCGAAAGACGGTGACCGTCGAGGGCGAAACCTCAGCGTACCGGTAGAAGATCCCCGAGAACGCGATGCACAGCGCTCCGAGCAGGGCGGCGGTCCGCGGCCGCGCCGCAATCGCGTCGAGGAGGGCCATTCGCCCGCCTAGGAATTTGGGGTCTCGCCCGCGCCGGAAGGTGGCTTGCCGGGGATCCCGACGAACCGCAGGCCCAGCTCCGCGTACTGCGCCGGATCCGGCTCGGACGGGGCCTCGAGCATCAGGTCGCTCCCCGACTGGGTCTTCGGGAACGCCATGACCTCGCGGATGTTCGTCTGGTGGGCGAGCAGGGCGGTCCAGCGGTCGATCCCGAGGGCGATCCCTCCGTGGGGCGGCGCCCCGTACTCGAACGCCTCGAGCATCGCCCCGAACATGTTTCGCATTCTTTCCAGCGAGTAGCCCTGGAGCGCGAAGCTCCGCTCGAGCAGGTCACGCCGCCAGATCCGGACGGAACCGCCGCCGAGCTCCCAGCCGTTGAGGACGACGTCGTACTGCATCGCGCGGGCGCGCCCGGCCGGGTCGCCGGGGGTCGGGGACGCGGGGTCGCCCGAGGCCGTGGTCAGGAGGTCCTCGTCCTCCGGAACGACCCCGGAGAACGGGTTGTGGGTCGCGTCCCACCGGCCGTTCTCGGCATCCCACTGGTACATCGGGAAGCGATGGACCCAGCCGTACGCGAGCACGTTCGGGTCGGCCAGGCCGAGGCGCGTGCCGAGGTCGGCGCGGAGGCGCCCGAGGACGTCGTTGGCGATCGCGGTCGAGTCCGCCACGATGAGCACGAGGTCACCCGGGCCCGCCCCGGCACGGGTCGCGAGCCGCTCCGCGAGGTCGTCACCGAGGAACTTCACGATCGGCCCCTTCACGGCGCCGCCGGCCTCGACCGCGAGGTGCGCCAGGCCCTTCGCCCCGAATCGCTTTGCGGTCTCGGTCAGCTCGTCGATCCGGCTGCGCGGCGCGTCGCCGAGGCCCGGGGCACAGATCGCCTTGACCCGACCCCCACCGGCGATGGCGTCGTCAAAGACGCGGAAGCCGGACGCCACCGGTCCCGCCGCCCCGGTGAGCTCCGGGGCGAGGTCCACGAGGTCCATCCCGAACCGAAGATCCGGCTTGTCCGACCCGAACCGCTCCATGGCCTCGGCGTGGGTGAAGCGCGGGAACGGCACCGCCAGGATCGGCCGATCGGGGACGACGGCGCGACTGACCTCGATCGCCATCCGCTCGACGAAGTCCATGACCGTGGCCTCGTCCACGAAGCTCATCTCGAGGTCCAGCTGGGTGAACTCGGGCTGGCGGTCGCCCCGCAGGTCCTCATCCCGGAAGCAGCGCGCGATCTGGAAGTAGCGGTCCACGCCGGCGACCATGAGCAGCTGCTTCAGCTGCTGCGGGCTCTGCGGGAGCGCATAGACCGCCCCGGGCTGGAGCCGAGACGGGACGATGAAGTCGCGGGCACCCTCGGGCGTGCTCTTGATCAGGTTCGGCGTCTCGACCTCGATGAAGCCGCTCGCGTGGTGAACCTCGCGGATCGCCTGGACGAGCCGGCTCCGGAGCAGGAGCCGGTTCTGCATCGCCTCGCGGCGGATGTCGAGGTAGCGGTACTTGAGCCGCAGGCTCTCGTCGATCGTGGCGTCGGGGTCGTTGACGTAGAACGGCGGCGTCTTCGCCTCGTTGAGGATGGTCACCGTGCGGGCCTGGAGCTCGACGGCACCCGTCGCGAGCTTCGCGTTCTCCTGGCCGGCCTCGCGGAGCGCGACCTCGCCCTCGACCACGATCACGAACTCGGACCGCACCCGGCCGGCCTGCTCGTGCGCCTCGGGAGCGTCGGCGGCGTCCACCACGACCTGGGTGATGCCGTGCCGGTCGCGCAGGTCGATGAAGAGCAGCGCGCCGAGATCGCGCACGCGATGCACCCAGCCGAGCAGGACGACCGCCTGGCCGACGTCTTTCGCCGTCAGCTCCCCGGCGGTGTGGGTGCGCGCGAGTTTTCCGAGAGGAACGATGTTCATAAGTCCTGTGCTTCCGGCTAAAGCCGGAAGCTACCTGTCCTAACTGTAGCTTCCGGCTTTAGCCGGAAGCACCGCTTTAGCCGGAAGCACCGGTCAACCGCGCCGCGACTTCCTCGCGCGTGACGCTCTCCTGCGTGCCGGTCA
>DATIUS010000011.1:0-8225 GCA_035466655.1 Candidatus Sulfomarinibacteraceae bacterium | reverse complement strand
GGCAGCCGGCCCAGCGTTGCGAAGAGCGTCACCGCCTCGTCCAGGCGGCGGTCGAACGCCGAACTCGCCTCCGGCCAGGCCGGGGCTGCGATCCGGTTCCAGAACGGCTCCGCGTCGGTGGGATCGTGGAGCAGGACCGCGTCCGTCAACTCGCGCAGCTCGCGCCCGCCTCCGGCATGCACGGCCGCCTCGTGCCGGGCGAGCCGGCGCGCGAGCGCCCCACCCGGGACGACGGGGTCCAGCACCGTCCGATCAGGGACGGAAGAGGGCGAAGAGCGTGGCCCCGGACGGCAGCTCGATGACCTCGGGGGCCGGAATACCGGCCTCGGCGTACCAGCGCCGGTACGTCGCGCGGTCCTGGAGCCCCGCGCCCATGAACACCTCGTCCAGGTGGACGCCGGCGGTCAGCTCGCCCTGGATCGTCCGCATCTCATCGGGATCCGTCGGGAGCAGCCAGTCGAGGACGAGGAGGGCTCCCCCGGGGTCGACGACGTCCCATGACGCCCGGAGCGACGCCGGCGGGTCGGGCAGGAAGTGGAGCGCGTATTGGTAGTAGACGAGATCGAAACGCCCCGGCCGGCTGACGTCCGTTCGGGACACCGATTCGAGCCGGATCCGGTCGCTGAGGCCGGCCTCCGCGACGAGGGCCCTGGCCCGGGCGAGTGAGTCGGGCTCCGCCTCGATCCCCACCAGCTGGAGGGCCGGGAATCGCTGGGCCATTGCGACGAGCCAGCGACCACCGCCGCAATGGACGTCGAGGACGCGTCCGCCCGTCACGAGGCGGGCGACGAGATTGGGCAGCGCCGCGAGCCCCTCCGCGAAGAAGACGGCGATGTCCTGGCGGGTCACCTGTTCGATCGCCGCCCGGTAGCGGTCCGGGCGAGCACCGACCGGCACCCCGGTCCGGAAGAACCCGGCCATCCGATCCCAGTCCATCGTGGCGACCACCGAGTGGACGAACTGCCCGCCGAGGTACTCGGGCCGCTGCTCGTCGAGGAGCAAGGCGGCCGACTCGTCGTCGAGGCGAACGGCACCGTCCACCGCCGCGACGAGCCCGTGCGCCTCGGCCGCCCAGGCCCACGTGTCAACGGCCTTCGGGTCGGTCGCGGTGCGACTTGCGAGCCCGGCGGCGGACAGGCCGGCCTCGCCGGCGTCGCGGATCGCGCGGAAGAACCCGAGCTCGAGGCCGAGGTAGACCAGCCACGCGCGATAGAAGCCTCCAAGGTCGGAGACCAGGTCCTCGTAGCGGTCGTCAAGGCGCGTCACACCCCGATTGTCGCATGGCGGGCGGGCGGGATAACCGGCTACACCGTGGTAGCATGTGGCCGCTCGCTGCCGGCCCCGCCATCGCCGAGCGATCACCCTGGAGCATCGATGCGAACACTCGTCCGCCCGATCGGCCTGGGCCTGGCGGCCCGCGGTGACCCGAAGGATGTCCTTGACTGGTCCCGCCGGGCCCGAGATGCCGGTCTCGACTCGGTCTGGATCCACGACTCGTACTTCGAGCGCGACGCGATCTCGTTCGCGACATCCGTGGCCGGTGGCCTGGCCCGCGACGACGACGCCGGCACCTTCCGCGTCGCCCTCGGAGCCGTCAACCCGTACACGCGCCATCCGGTCGTCCTGGCGATGACCGGCTCTGCCCTGGACGAGATCCTGCCCGGCCGGATCGTCATGGGCATCGGCACGGGCCTCCCGCTGCGCCTGAAGCAGATGGGCATCCCATACGAGCCGGAGTCGGCCGTCGAGCGCGTGTCGACCGCGATGGACCAGATCCGCGCGTTGTGGGCCGGCGAGCGCCTCCCCTCGGCAACGCCGGGCCTGCCGCCGATCCAGCCGATGTTCCCGCCGACGCACCGGATCCCGCTCGTTGTTGCCGCCTACCGGCGGGAGTTCGTTGACCTCGCCGGGCAGAAGGCGGACGGGTACCTCGCCCGCCCGGCCGAATCGATTCCCTCGCTGCGCGGGATCCTGGAGCGGCTCCGCGCCGCAGCCGCAGCCGCCGGTCGGGACCCCGCCGCCATCGAGTCGGCGGGGTATCTGCTCTCGCTCGTTGACCGGACCCGGCGCGAGGCGCTCAACCGGGCGAAGCGCGAGCCGTTCGTGATCTACATGATGTCGGTCCTTGGAGACATCTCACTGCGGCGGGCGGGATTCGATCGCGATCTCCGCGACCGGATCGCGGCCGCCTGGCGGGCCGAGGACTTCACGCTTGCCGGCAACCTCATTCCCGACGAGCTCCTCGACGCGTTCATGCTGTGCGGCACCCGCGAGGACGTCGCGGCGAAGGCGCTCGCCTTCGCGGTCGAGACGGGCCTTGGCCTGCCCCTCCTTCAGCCGGTCCTCCAGGAGGAGCGCCAGATCGACGAGCTGATCGCCGCGGCAGCGCTCTACGCGGAGCTGCCGGCGTCTGCCCGATGGGTGGCACCGGCCGCGGGCGACGCGCTCGTCGCGGCGGTTGACGCCGGCAGCGCCGGCACCGCCGGCCCGGCCGACGCGGCGACGATCCCCGCGGCCCGTCCGGCCGGGTCGCTCGCCGACGACCGGCGCCTGGGGCCCCTGGAGGCCGCACGACGACGGCTCGGCGCCACGTGGGAGATCCTCCGCCCGTTCGCCTACACCGCGTCCGTGATCCCGGTCCTTGCGGGAGCCGCCCTGGCCGGCATGGACGGGCGATTCGAGGCCCTGCCCTTCTTCGCGGCCCTCCTGGGGGCAGTGCTGCTCCACTCGGGCACGAACGTCGTCAACGAGATCTACGACGTCCGCCAGGGGATCGACACGATCGTTTCACCGAGAGCCAGCCACGCGATCGTGAAGGGACGGATGAGCGAGCGGGCCGCGTTCGCCGTCGCCGGCCTCGCCTTCGCCCTGGCCGTCGGCGTGGGGATCTACCTCCTCGCCCTTCGCGGGCCGGCGATCGCCGGTCTCGGCATTCTCGGACTCGTCGGCGGCTGGGGCTATACCGCGCCGCCGCTCCAGTACAAGTACCGCGCGCTCGGCGTGCCGCTCGTCTTCCTGCTCATGGGGCCGCTCATGGTCGAGGGCACCTACTTCGCCGTCACCGGCGGCTGGAGCGCCACGGCCCTCGTCCTGTCCGTTCCGGTCGGGCTGCTCGTCGCCGCGATCCTCCACGGCAACGAATGGCGCGACATCAGCGAGGACACGCGGGCCGGGATCGTGACGCTGTCGTCGCGGGTCGGGAAGGAATGGGCGCATTACGGGTACGTCGCGCTCGTGCTCGGCGCGTACATCACGCTCGGCGTGGCGGTCGCGTTCGCGCTCCTCCCGCCGCAGGTCGTTCTGGCCATCCTGTCACTGCCCTTCCTGGCCCAGGTGGTCCGGTCGGCCGAGCTCGGCGCCACGGGCCAGGCCCGGGCGATCGCGATGATCGACCTCCAGACGGCGCGGCTCCACCTGGCCTTCGGGGCCTTCCTCGTCCTCGGGCTCCTGCTGGCGTCGGCCGTCCGTGGCTGACGCGCGCTCCGACGGGTCGTCGAGCCGGGACACGGCCCGGAACGACCCGGACGGCTCGGGCCGGGCCGGCTTGAGGGCGGGAGCTGCCGACGATGACCCCGGGCTCGCGGCGCTGGCGGTGGGGCTCGCGGCCGCCGGCCTCGCCTTCACGGCGACGTTCCGCGGCCCGCGCGATGCGTTCTGGACGCGGATGACCTGGACCGGCCTGGGCCTCGGGGGCCTGGCCGTGCTCCTGTCCGGCCGGTCGCGTGGCGTCCGCCTCCGTCCCCGGCACCTGCCGCTCGGCCTGTTCTCCGCCGCACTCCTGTACGTCACGTTCCAGGTGGGCGACCGGTTCGCCCGGCGGTTCGTGCCCGGCGGAGACGGGGAGATCCGCGAGATCTACGCGCTCCGCACCCTTCGCCCGCGGGCCGAGATCGCTGCCCGGCTCGCCACGGTCATCGGCCCGGCCGAGGAGCTCTTCTGGCGCGGCCTCATCCAGGCCGCCCTGATGCGCCGCTTCGGGCGCTGGCGTGGCGCGGCCCTCGCGGCCGTCGCATACGGCGGCGTCCACGTGACGTCGGGGAACTTCACCCTGTTCGGGGCGGCCGGCGTCGCCGGCGCGCACTGGTGCGCCATGTACGCGGCCGGCATGCCGCTCGGGGCTCTCATCGTCAGCCACGTCGCCTGGGATGTCTGGATCTTCCTCGTCCAGCCGACCGGTGAGATCGAGGTCCTTGCCGCTTCCTGACGCCGGGCTGGTCCAGACAAGCGACTGGTGCGTCAAGATGCAACCGATCTCGCGACCACCGTGTTGTAGGGGTTGATGGACCCTGACGCCGCGCTCCTCGCCCGCCTCGCCGGCGACGTCGACGGCGCCTTCGGAGCCCTCGTCGCGGCCCACCAGGATCGCCTCTACACGATCGCGCTCCGGTTGCTGGGTGACCCGCGGGACGCCGAGGAGGTGGCCCAGGATGCCCTCGTCCGGGCCTACCGGGCGATGTCGGTGTACGACGCCGAGCGGATCCGCGCGCTCCGCCTGCGCCCCTGGCTGGCGTCGATCGTCGTGAACCTGTCCCGGAACCGGCGCAGGCGCCGGGACGAGCGGACGCCACCGCTCCAGCTCGACCCGATCGTCGAGGCCGGCTTGGAGCCGCGCACGCCGACCGGCGGTGGACCGCACGAGCTGGCCGCCAGGCAGGAGACGATCCGCGACCTGGCCCTCGCGCTCCTGGAGCTGCCGCCGGGTCCGCGGGCCGCCGTCATCCTCCGTCACGTCGTCGGGCTGTCGGTCGCGGAGACCGCCGACGCGCTCGCCCGGCCGGAGGGCACCGTGAAGGCCCACGCGAGCCGCGGCCTCGCCCGGCTCCGGCTCCATCTCGCCACCGATCCCGACCTCGCACCCGTCCGAAGGGAGCTGTCCGCATGACCACTCGAGCTTCGTCCCCCCGGGTCCAGCGCTCGGTTGAGCGCCGAGCCAGGCCCGCGGTTGCGCCGGGGGTCGAGCCGGGCGTCGAGCCTCGGGGTGCGCCGGGCGTCGATCCGGCCCTCGAGGCCGGCCTGGCCCGCCTCGCCGTCAAGGCGCCGGCGTCCCTGGCGGCTGCCACGCTGGTGGCCGTGGGCCTGGCCGACCGATACGCCGAGCTGCCTTCGCCGATCGGATCGATCGTCGTGGCCTGGAACGGGCGCGGCATCTCGTGGGTGGACCGGGCCGACGACCTGGCGGACTTCGAGCGGCGGTTCGCGCAGCGCGTGGGTCGGCCGCTCGCGGCCGCCGACGCGGTGCCGGCCGATCTCGTCCGGGCGGTCACGGCGAGGCTCGCGGGCAATCGGCGGGTCCGGGTCCCGCTCGACCTTCGCGGCCGGACCGAATTCGAGGTCGCGGTCTGGATGAAGGCGCTCGAGATCCCGCGCGGGGAGGTCCGGCCGTACGGCTGGATCGCCGCGGAGATCGGACGGCCCCGGGCGGTTCGCGCCGTTGGGACCGCGCTGGCCCACAACCCGGTTCCGCTCGTCGTTCCGTGCCACCGCGTGGTCCGCAGCGACGGGAGCATCGGCCAGTACTCGCTCGGCGGACCGGCGGCCAAGCGGGCGGTCCTCGCCGCGGAGGGGCTTGACCCGGACGAGCTCGAGGCCGGCGCCCGGTCCGGGCTCCGCTACCTCGGCTCGGACTCGACCCACGTCGTCTGCCTGCCGAGTTGCCACAACGCGAGGCGGATCACGCCCCGGCACCGGGTTCCGTTCCGCTCGCTGGCCGACGCGGCCGCGGCGGGCTATCGAGCCTGCCGCGAATGCCGGCCGGCGTCGGGCGCCACCCTCGCGGCATAGCGGCTGTCTTGCCCGGCGGGCCGGCGCCCGATACACTCCCGCAATCTTGGACCACTCGACTATGCCAAAGCGAACCGGCGGCCTCGCCCTTTGGGCGGCCCTGGCGACCGTCTACGTCGTCTGGGGCTCCACGTACCTCGGGATTGCGATCGCGATCGAAACCATCCCGCCGTTCCTCATGCTGGCCGCGCGGTTCGCGATCGCGGGGGGCGTCCTGTTCGCCTGGGAGGTCCTCCGCGCCGGGCAAGGCTTCCGTTTTCCGAGCGCCCGCGAGTGGCTCGACTCGGCGATCGTCGGCGCCCTCCTCCTCGGGATCGGCAACGGCTTCGTCGGCCTGGCCGAGAAGACCGTCCCATCGGGGATCGCGGCCATCCTCATCGCCCTGATCCCGCTCTGGTTCGCGGTCCTCGGGCGCGCCTACTTCGGGGAGCCGCTGCCTCGCCTCGTCGTCGTCGGGATCGCGATCGGTCTCGGCGGGGTCGTGCTGCTCGTCTGGCCGTTCGGCGGGGACTCGGTCGCGATCGACCTCTTCGGGGTCGCGCTCCTCATCCTGGCGCCGATCGGCTGGGCGCATGGCTCCCTGTACTCGGCGCACAAGGCGAAGCTGCCGAGGCGACCGCTCATGGCAACCGGCCTGCAGATGCTCGCCGGGTCCGTCGCGCTCTTCGGCGAAGGCGCGCTCACCGGCGAGCTCGGGCGCTTCGACCCGGCGGCGATCTCCGCGGCTTCGGTGTGGGCGCTCCTCTACCTGATCGTCATCGGGAGCCTGATCGCCTTCAACGCGTACGCCTGGCTCCTGCGCAACGCCCCGCTGTCGCTGGTCGGGACCTACGCCTACGTCAACCCGGTCGTCGCGGTGGCCCTCGGGAGCCTCATCCTGGCCGAGCCGATCACCCCGCGAATCCTCGTGGCGTCCGCGGTCATCGTGCTGGCCGTGGCGATGATCGTGACGGCGCGAGGCCGGATGGCCCGCGCAGACGCAGCGGCGGAAGCGGCCACCGGCATCGGAACGGGCGTGAAGGTCGACGATGACACGGCGCGGCCCGACCCGGCTACCCGTGCCGCGCTGAACACGGAGACCGCCCCTCGGTAGGTCGAAGCCCGCGGCCCGGACACGTTCGCTCCACGCCCGAGACGACTCCGAGGGATACCCTTGGCTCACAGTGCCAAAGGAGGACTCGATCGCGATGGCACACGAGCCGCCGCACACCATGGGCCAGCAGCACGGCCGCCGCAGCTGGGCGGAGCCGTGGAAGATCAAGATGGTCGAGCCCCTGGCCGTCACCACGCGCGAGGTGCGCCAGGCCGCGCTCGAGACGGCCGGCTACAACACGTTCCTGTTGCGCTCGGCGGACGTCTACATCGACCTGCTGACCGATTCGGGCACCTCGGCGATGAGCGACCGGCAGTGGGCCGGGATGATGCTCGGCGACGAGGCCTACGCGGGGAGCCGGAACTACTACCACCTCGAGGAGGCGGTCCGGCGCTACTACGGCTATGCCCACATCGTTCCGACCCACCAGGGCCGTGGCGCGGAGCACCTCATCAGCCAGACGCTCATCAAGCCGGGCGACCACGTGCCCGGGAACATGTACTTCACGACCACCCGCCTCCACCAGGAGCTGGCGGGCGCCACCTTCCACGACGTGATCATCGACGAGGCCCACGATCCCGAGTCGCTCCACCCGTTCAAGGGGGACATGGACCTCGCCAAGCTCGAGCGGCTCGTGGACGAGGTCGGCGCGGCGAAGGTCCCGTACGTCTCGCTGGCGGGCACCGTGAACATGGCCGGCGGCCAGCCGGTCAGCATGGCGAACGTCCGGGCGGTTCGCGCCTTCTGCGAGCCGCGCGGGATCAGGCTCCTCCTCGATGCCACCCGGATGGTCGAGAACGCCCTGTTCATCCAGGAGCGCGAGGACGGCTACGCGGGCAAGTCGATCGCCGAGATCCTGCTCGAGTTCTGCTCGTACACGGACGGCGCCTGGATGAGCGCCAAGAAGGACAACCTCGTCAACATCGGTGGCTGGCTGGCCGTCAACGACTGGGACACCTTCGAGGAGCTGCGCAACCTCGTCGTCGTCTACGAGGGGCTCCACACGTACGGCGGGATGGCCGGCCGGGACATGGAGGCGCTCGCGATCGGCATCGAGGAGTCCGTCCAGGACGAGCACGTCCGGAGCCGGGTGGGGCAGGTCCGCTACCTCGGCGAGCTCCTGGAGGAGTGGGGCGTGCCGATCGTCCGACCGATCGGCGGCCACGCGATCTTCCTGGATGCCCGCCGCTTCTACCCGCACCTGGCGCAGGACCTCTTCCCGGCCCAGACGCTGGCCGCGGAGCTCTACCTGGACTCCGGGATCCGCTCGATGGAGCGGGGAATCGCGTCCGCGGGCCGGAACGCCGAGACGGGCGACCACAACCGCCCGAAGCTGGAGCTGACCCGGCTC
>DATIUS010000010.1:0-11735 GCA_035466655.1 Candidatus Sulfomarinibacteraceae bacterium | reverse complement strand
CGCCTTCCGGAATGTCCCGTCCTGGGTCGTCGCTCGGGATGCGGCGATCGAGACCTCGCGCGGGCCGATCCGTGTCGACGTGGCGTACGGCGGTGCGTTCTACGGGTCGGTGGAGGCACGCTCGATCGGCCTCGACGTCTCGCGCGCCAGCCTGCCGGCGCTCATCGCCGTCCAGCGCGAGCTCCGCCCGGCGCTCGACGGACTCCTCGATCCGCGCCACCCCGACGAGCCCGAACTCGCCGGGATCTACGGCGTGATCTTCTGGCAGGCGGAGCCGGACGAACCCGGTGCGGACCTCGTCCAGCGCAACGTCACGGTGTTCGCCGACGGTGAGGTGGACCGCTCGCCGTGCGGCAGCGGCACCTCGGCCCGGCTGGCGCTCCTCGACCCCGGCGCCGGCGGCCCGCTCGCGCGCGGGGCAACCCTCCGACACCGCTCGATCGTCGATTCGGTCTTCACCGGCCGGGTCATCGAGACCGGGCCGGCACTCGGCGACCGGACAACGGTCCTGACCGAGATCGAGGGCTCGGCATATCGGACCGGGCGTCACGCCTTCGAGCTCGATCCCGACGACCCGCTCGGAACAGGATTCCTGCTCCGCTGAGGCAGGCGCCAGCGTGGCGCACATCTGCGATGATCGGCTTGGCCGGGCCGGATTCGGACGGCAACCCCTCGGGAGGCAACGCCGTGATCGATCTCCTCGTCAAGGTCCTGATCAACGCGGTGGGCGTGTTCGCCGCCATCCAGGTGATCCCGCAGATCGAGTTCGCGTTCGGCGACGACTGGTGGAAGCTGCTCGCGGTCGCCTTGATCCTCGCCCTCGTGAACTCGTACGTGAAGCCGATCCTGAAGGCCTTGTCCTTCCCGATCACCCTCCTCTCACTGGGCCTCTTCTCGTTCATCCTGAACGCGCTGCTTCTGCTCCTGGTCGCGCTCGTCTCCGACCAGCTCGGCCTGGGCTTTTCGATCGGCGGCTTCCCGCCCGATCTCACGGCTGACGCCTTCGTCGGCGCGCTCCTCGGCGCGATCGTCATCAGCATCGTCTCCACGCTCCTCGGAATGATCAACTCGGGCCGGAAGGTGGTCGCCTGACCGACGGCGCCGGATCGGGCGACCGGGGCGCGATCCCGCGGGCAACCGGCATGATCGACGAGCGATTGCCGGAGATCGCTGACGCGTTGCGCCTTGCGGCGCATCGATTCGGGACGCCCGTCGCCGTCACGGACGTGCGCGCCCTCGTCGCGGCGGCCGCCGCGGTCCGCGATGCCTTCCCCGACCCCTGGCTGCGCGCCTACTCGCTCAAGGCGAACGACGTCGCCGCGATCGTCACCCGGATCGCCGACCTGGGATTCGGGGCGAACGTCGTCTCCCGGGGTGAGTGGGCCGTGGCCACCCGCGCCGGGTTTCCGAACGCGAGCGTGACGATCGAGGGCGTCGGCAAGACCGATGGCGACCTGCGGGCCGCCGTCCACGCGGCCCGCGACGGCATGGCGCCGCGCTGGCTGGCGATCGAGTCCCTCGACGAGGCAGCGGCGCTCGTCGGGATCGCCGGTGCCGAGATCGGCGACGGGTCCCTCGACGTCCTGTTCCGGCTCAACCCCGAGGTGGCGCCCGAGACCCATTCTGGGCTGGCTGTCGGGGTCGGCGCCTCGAAGTTCGGGATGACCGCCGACGAACTCACCGCGGCGATCGCGCTCGTCGCGGCCGGGCGCGGGCTCGTGCCCCGGGGCGTCCACCTCCACGTCGGGTCGCAACTGCGGGCGGTGGACGCCTGGCGCGACGGCGCCCGGCGCGGGTTGGCCCTGCTCGCCCTGATCCGGGGATCGCGGCCGGCCTTCGACACGCTCGATCTCGGAGGCGGGTTCCCGGTCCTCCCCGACGGCGAGGCGGCTCCCGACCCAGCACGGTTCGCGCGGGAGCTCCCCGCGCTGCTCGAGGCGATCCCCGCCGAACGCCGGCCGACGCGCCTGGCGATCGAGCCGGGTCGGGCGCTCGTCGCCCGCGCCGGCATCCTCGTCGGGCGGGTCCTCCACGTTCGCGAGCGGGACGGGCGCCAGGTCGTGCTCGACACGGGGATGACGGAGCTCATCCGGCCGGCGCTCTACGGCGCGCATCACGAGATCGTCGCGCTGACCTCTCTCGGGCGGCCGGTCGCGGGCGGGAGCACCAGAGGCCCGGCCCGAGCGGTAAGCGCGGACCTCACGCCGGCGCGCGTCGAGGGACCGATCTGCGAATCGACGGACCACCTCGGCGAGCATCGCCTGCCTCCGCTCCGGCGCGGCGACCTCGTCGCGATCCGCGACGCCGGCGCGTACGGCGCGTCGCTCGGCTCCACGTACAACGGTCGGCCCCGAGCGCCGCAGCTGCTCCTGGAGTCGGACGGGCGGCTGACGGTCGGCCGGCGGCGGGGCTCGCTCGCCGCCCTCGGCTGAGCGGTAGGCTGGGCGGATGCAGCACCGTCGACGACCCGCCGCATCCCCGTTCCGCGTCGCACGGGCGGCCATCGCCGCCGGCCTCCTGACCCTGATCCCGGCCCTCGCCGCCGTCGCGGCCGACCCGATCGCTCCCGGGCCGCCGTTTCCGAACCCCGAGTTCAACCGGGCCGTCTACGACACGGCCGCCGTCTTCAGCCGAACCACGGTCGAAGCGGTCGAGACAACGATCGACGAGATCGAGGCGCGGACCGGGGCGGAGGTCGTGGTCTATACGCAGGTCTGGCCGGTCAAGCTGAGCGAGGAGCAGACCCTCGACAACGCGCGGGCACTCATGGACCAGTGGGGCGTCGGGCGGAAGGGCTTCGACGACGGCCTCGTGATCCTGTTCGACCTCGATCCGTCGCTGGTCCACGGCCAGGTCCAGCTCTTTGCCGGCTCGGGCTTCCGCTCGTCGTTCCTGACGGACGCGGAGCGCCAGCGCATCTTCGACGACGAGATGCTGCCGCGGCTCGTGGCCGGCGACCTCGACGGCGCGCTGCGCGCGGCGATGGCGCGGATCGACGCGGCGGCGACGACCGAGCATTCCCGGGCGCTGGAGCTGGCGCGCCAGGTGAACGCGGTCGTCGGGCTCGTCGGCGGGTCGCTCGCGCTCCTCGGCCTCATCGGCTGGGCGGTCTTCCACTGGCTCCGGTTCGGGCGGGACCCGGAGTACACGGATTCGGAATCGGTGCTCGTGCCGGCGCCGCCGGCCGGGATGACGGCGGCCACCGCGACGATGGTCTTCGACGGCACGGTCTCGCGGCGAACACTCACGACGGCCCTCCTCGACCTCGCGAGCCGCGGCCGTGTCGCGTTCCGCGAGGAGCACGGGTTGCTCGGGATCGGCCGGAAGCTGGCGATCGACCTCGGCTCGCGGGCGATGACCGCGGCGATGTCCGACGTCGTTGACGCGGAGCGCGCACGATCCACGACGGCGGACCCGACCGAGCGCCACGCGATCGCCTCGGCCAGGCTTGGCCTCGTCGATCGGCGGCCGCTCGGCCCGGCCGAGACGTTCCTCCGGCAGCGGCTCGAGTCGATCGGGGGCCCGGCCGACGCGATCGAGCCAGATGATCTCCCGAGGCTCGCCGAGGACGTCCCGGTCTTCGATCGCCAGGTCGAGGACGAGGCGGTCCGCCAGAAGTGGTTCGCCGAGCGACCGTCCAGGGTCACCGGCCGGTGGCGGCTCCTCGGCCTCGGCGAGGGCATCGTCGGCGGCGGGCTGATCGCCGCCGGGTTCGCGATCCCGATGAGCGGCCTCTCGCTCCTCGGCGGGGCGACGCTCGTGGCCGGGGTCGTGACGCTCGTGCTCGCCGGCGCGATGCCGGCACGGACGATGGCCGGCGCGATGCAGAAGGCCTGGCTCCTCGCCTATCGGCGGACGCTGTCGAAGACGATGGAGGGGGCCAGATCGATGGACCAGGTCGTCCGCGAAGCCGGGCTGTCGTGGCTCGAGACGCCGGACCAGGCCGTCGTCTGGGCAACCGCGCTCGGCCTCTCCGGGCAGGTCGAGGACGTCCTCGAGCGGACGATGGAGGACACCCGCTCGACGGGGATCCAGGCCGGGTACTTCCCGCTCTGGTATCGCGGGAGCGACGGCACGAGTCTCGCCGGCGGCGCGACCGGCGGCGGGGGTGGCATCTTCTCGAGCTCGGGGGTCCCGAGCATCGGCGGCATGATGGCCGCGATGGGCTCGATCGGCAGCGCGGCCACCTCGTCCGGCTCGGGCGGCGGAGGGTTCGGCGGCGGCGGCGGTGGCGGAGGTGGGGGCGCCGGCGGCGGGTTCTGACCGCGGCACGAGGCACGCCGCAGGCGTCCGCTCGAGTCGCCGGAGCCATCCGCGCCGTTCGCCCGTACACTGCGTCCATGGGAGCCGTCGACACGATGGAAGTCTTCTTCGAGCTGCTGAATGGCGGTGATCGAGCCGGCGCGGTCGCGCTGATGGACGACCGCGTCGAGATGCGGATCCACGTCGGCGACAACGCACGGACGCTCCGTGGGGTCGAGCAGGTCGGGGGCTGGTTCCTGCGGGCCGAGACGGGGCTGAAGATGATCCCGGGCGGGATCCGCGACCTTGGCAGCACCTGGCAGGCGGACGTCATCACGGTCCGGCCGGGCGCCCTCTCGCAGCACCTCGACGCCTCCTTCCGTGTCGAGGCCGGCAAGATCACCTCGATCAACCTCGCCCCGCGCTGACGCCGGGCGGGCCGTGGGTGCCCGGAAAACGGACCCGTACCCGCTCCGGAGCACGGCCGCTCAGGGCGTCGTCGTCGGCGCCTCGGTCACCGTGCCGGCATCGGGGAGCGACGTCGGCGCGATCGACGGGATGATCACCTGGTCGCCGGGCTTCAGGAGGTCCGGGTTCGGGATGGTCTCCGCGTTCGCCTCGATGAGGACCGAGAGCGGGATGCCGAACCGGGTGGCGATCCTCGACATCGTGTCGCCCGACTCCACGACGTAGACCTGGAGCGTCGGGCCGGGCGTCGGCGTCGGCGGCGCGAGGGTCCCCGAGGCGCCGGCGCTCGCGCTCGCGCCCGGAGTCGGGGTCGCGCCGGAATCGGGCGGATTCCCGATCCCGAGGAGGGCCGGCAGGAAGAACAGCGCGACCGCCGCGAGGGCGACCGCGGCGACACCGACGAGGATCGGCGGGACGGTGAAGGCCGGAAGGCCCAGGCGCGTCCTGAGCGTGGGGTAGGCCTCCAGCCGGCGCGGCCGCTCCCACGACGGGGCGGTGCCGCCGGTCGACACATGGCCGGCGCCGCGACCCCGGTCTCGTGAGGCCGACCGGGAGGCAGGGCCCGGACGGCTCGGGCGGGTGGGCGGCAGCCCGCGCCGGGCCGGCGCGGGGGCCTCGTTGTCCTCGGCCTCGTCGCCGTCGTCATCGCTCTCGAAGGCGTCGGCGTCCCGGCTGGCCGGGGGCATTCCGGGCCGAGACGTCGATCCACCGACGAGGCGGTCGGCATAGGAGCCGACCAGCCCGCCTCCGGCGGTGCGCGACCGCGGCTGGATCTCGGCCTCGTCGCCCTCCTCGGGTTCGCGTCCGCGGTCGTTCAGCCAGGGCGGAGGGGCCGCCCAGTCGCGGTGCGGATTCCGGGCCGGGACGCCCGGCGAACCGCCGACCGGCCCCGACCGGTCGGCCGAACCGGCATCGGCGTCTCGAACCCCGTCGGACCCCTCGAGCGTGCCGGCAGTCCGGGCCTGGGCGGCCTCACGCCGGGCCCAGTCCTGGAACGTGGGGCAGACCGGAAACGCCGACGAGAGGCAGTACGCCTCCTGGTGGGCCAGCGCCCGCGGCGCCGGCCTGACCTCCGCGTAGCAGCGGTGCCGGTGGTCCGGTGCGGTGTCCCGGGCATCCCGATCGTCGTCGAAGGCGACAAAGGGGCACGCCGGTGCGCCGTCGACGATGGGCAGCCCACGGTCCGTCATCGGATCGGATGATACGGCGGCCGGGTTAGCGGGAACCGCCCAGCTCCGGTCCTCCATGCGGCTCCAGCCACGTGCAACCGGACGGCCAGTCCCGATACCTCGACGGCCGTGCACGGATCAGGACCAGCAGTCCCGTTCGTGGCGGCGTCTGCCTCGCGCGGACCTCGATTCAGGTCAGGGTCTGGCTTGCCAGTCCATTTCGGGCCAATCCGGACGCGAAAACAGGACAAGGAGTCCGGCCGGGCGCAGCCCGGGCGCGATCAGCACGCCGACCGTTCACGCCGCAGCCCACAGCTCTGAGAGCACCTCGGCCTGCTCGAGCGCTTGGATGAGCATAGCCCGCATCATGCTCCCGGCGGGCGCCCGGGCGCTGGAGGCGCTATCCCTCTGTTCAAACCTATCGGCGTTAGCCGTTTGACAGGCTCGGCCTGCCTCCGGACACTCAACCGGACGCGACCACGCGACTCGAGAGCGCCCCGGAGGAGTCCCATGTCGATCCGACGAACCGCCGCTTCCATCCTTGCCCCGAAGACGATCGCTCGCGCCCACTGCGACCTGCCGTGCGGCGTCTACGACCCAGAGCAGGCCCGCATCGAGGCCGAGTCCTGCTACCGGATCGTCGAGAAGTACGCCGCCAGCGAGGACCCGACATTCCGCACCCGCGCGATCGCGATCAAGGAGGGCCGCGCGGACCTCGTGAAGCATCACCTCGACGTCCTCTGGCACGACTACTTCAAGCCGGAACACCTCGACGCCGTCCCGAACCTGCACGACCTGTTCTGGCAGGCGAACAAGCAGGTCTCGAAGGTCAAGGCGTCGGTCGATCTCGTCGACGCGAAGAAGCTCCTCGAGCTGGTTGACCAGGTCGATGCCGCGTGGAAGGCGACCGGGGGCCCCGGCAAGACGCGCGTCGCGGGTCGACCCGGCTGAGCCGCGCGGAGGTCCGGAGCGCGCCGCTTCGGGAGCGGCTTCGCGGCCCGTGGCGGGTGACCGTCGCCGAGGGGTCGATGCTGCCGGCGATCGCGCCGGGCGACTGGCTCCTCGTCGACCCGACGGTGCGGCGCTGGCCGAGGGTCGGCTCGATCGTCGTCTTCCACGAACCGGAGACGGGTGAGCTGGCCGTGAAGCGGGTCGCCGGTCGGGCCGGCGCCCGGATCCCGTTCGCCGGCGGGTACCTCGTCCTGGGCACGGGCGAGGCCTGGCTGGAGGCGGACGCCACGCCGGAGACCACGGGCGCCGCGGGGTTCGGGGCGCCCATCGACTCGAACCGTTTCGGTCCCGTGCCGGTTGACCTGCTCGTCGGCCGGGCGTGGTTCCGGTACGGCCCGTTCGGCCGGATCGGGCGCCTGCCGCCGCATCACCCGGCTGTGCAACCGTGAAGTGCGCGAATCTGACGAACGAGTGCGGGCATGTGCGCGGACATGCAGATCCTGTCGGAATCGCGGGGTCGGCCGTGTTCGTTCGTCAGGATGTGCAACTGGCAGTTGCGCCGGCGGTGCGGGCGGTCTGGAGGGGCGCGCCGCGTGGCCCGCTATCCTCCGGCCATGACTGACCCCTTCGACCCCGACGCGCCGCTCCCCGGTCCCCCGCAGCCCTGGGCCAGCACGGACATGCCCTCGCGGCGGGACGGCCCGCCGTTCCACATGACCGACATGATCCGAGTAGAGCCGGCGATGGCCGCGCGGCTGCTCCGGAAGCTCACGGCCCCGGACCGCGCCGCCTCCCGGCTCGCGGCGGCCGTTCGTGCCACGGCGGCGGCCGGACGGCCGATCCAGGTCGTCGGCTGCGGCACGAGCGAGCATGGCGCGCTCGCGACCGCCGAGATCCTCCGCGACGCTTGTCGGTCGGCCGGTCTCCCGTCGGCGCTCGGTGCCGGGGGTGCGCCGATCGCGGTCCAGGCCTTCGAGGCCTCGCTCGAGCTCAGCCAGGCCGGCCCCGGCGGACTGGTCATCGCGATCAGCCACGAGGGCTCGACCTGGGCGACGAATCGCATGCTCGAGTCCGCCCGCGCCTCGGGCGCGACCACTGCGCTCGTCACCGTCAGCGCCGCGTCGCCCGGCGCCTCGCTCGCCGATATCGTCGTCACGACCGACGAGCTCGACCGGAGCTGGTGCCATACCGTCGGCTATGTCTCGCCGATCCTCGCCGCGGCGGCGGTCGGGGCGCACCTGGCCGGGGGGCCGCTCGGCGCGGGCGGCATCGCGGCCGCGACGCGCCTCCTCGCCCACGGGCTGGACGCAGCACAGAGCGCGGCCGCGGACGAGATGGCCCGAAACCTGGCGGGCATGGATCGCCTGATCGTCCTCGGATCGGGCACCGACCGGATGGCCGCCCGCGAGCTGGCCCTGAAGGTCGAGGAGGGCGCCCACCTGCCGGCCGCGATGCGGGACGTCGAGACGATGCTCCACGGCCATCTTGCCGGCGTGGACGAGCGCACCGGCCTCGTCCTGATCCTCGCCGAGCGGTCCAACCGCGGCGCGCGGACCGCCCGGGCGCTCGGCGCCCTGCGCGCCTGTCGCGAGATCGGCGTCCGGGTCGGCGCGATCCTCGCCGACGTCGTCGCCGAGGAGATCGACCCGGCCCTCACCCCGGCCGGCCGGATCGCCGCCCCAGACGCCCCCGAGCTCGCCGCTCCGGTCGCGGCCCTGCTCGCGAGCGCGACACCGCTCCAGCTCCTGACCGAGCGCCTCGCGATCGCGCGCGGCGTCAACCCCGACCCGATCCGGCGCGACGACCCGCGCTACCTCGCCGCCGCCGAGGCCGCCGGCTGACCCCGCACCGACGCGGCCCGCGGGCCGGACCGGATTTGTGCTGGTGTCACACAAACGTGTGCTACGCTCATCGTCCTCGGTGGGTGGCTATGACATCAGCCTCGCGCGACGTGGCTGATCGTGGAGGTTCTTGAAGATGGGCCAGGACTTCTTCGCCGACGTGCAGGGGCGGATCCCCTTCGGCGGCGTCCACTCGGACGACCCCCTCTCGTTCAAGGTCTACCAGCCGGATCGGCTCGTCCTCGGAAAGCGGATGGAGGACCACCTCCGGATCGCGGTCTGCTACTGGCACTCGTTCAACTGGCCGGGCTCGGACGTGTTCGGTTCGGGCACCTTCGACCGGCCGTGGAACGACCAGCGCCTCGACCCGATGATCGCCGCCCGCGCGAAGCTCGAGGCGGCCTTCGAATTCTTCGACAAGCTGGGCGTCCCGTTCTTCACGTTCCACGATCGCGACATGGCGCCCGAGGGCCGGACCTTCGCCGAGTCGACCGCGAACCTCCACGCGATCCTCGACGACGCCGAGGCGCACATGGCCCGGACGGGCGTCCGGCTCCTGTGGGGCACCGCCAACCTGTTCAGCCACCCGCGCTACGCGGCCGGCGCGGCCACGAACCCCGATCCCGAGGTCTTCGCGTACGCGGCGGCCCAGGTGAAGGTGATGCTGGAGGCGACCCAGCGCCTGGGTGGCTCGAACTACGTCCTGTGGGGCGGACGCGAGGGCTACGAGACCTTGCTCAACACCGACCTCGCCCGCGAGGAACGGCAGCTCGCGAGGTTCCTCAGCCTCGTCGCCGAGCACAAGCACCGGATCGGCTTCAAGGGGGCCCTCCTCCTCGAGCCCAAGCCGCAGGAGCCGACGAAGCACCAGTACGACTACGACAGCGCGACCGTCTACGGCTTCCTCGCGCGCCACGGGCTGGAGGGCGAGTACCGGGTCAACCTGGAGGCCAACCACGCCACGCTGGCCGGGCACAGCTTCCATCACGAGGTGGCCACCGCGTTCTCGCTCGGCATCTTCGGCAGCATCGACGCGAACCGGGGCGACTACCAGAACGGCTGGGACACGGACCAGTTCCCGAACTCGGTGGACGAGCTCTCGCTCACCCTGTACGAGATCCTCCGCGGCGGCGGGCTCACGAATGGCGGCTTCAACTTCGACGCCAAGCTCCGCCGCGGAAGCATGGACCGGACCGACCTCTTCCACGGCCACATCGGTGGGATCGACACGCTGGCCCGATCGCTCCTGGTCGCGGCGGCGCTGGTCGAGCACGGCGACCTCGAGCGACTCCGAGCGGCGCGCTACGCCGGCTGGGACGGCGAGCTCGGACGATCGATCGTCTCGGGCGACGCCCTGCTCGAGATGCTCGCGGGCCGGGTCCTGACCGGCGAGCTCGATCCGAAGCCGGTCTCGGGCCGCCAGGAGCTGCTCGAGAACATCGTCAACCGGGGGATCTGGGCGGTCGACGCGGCCGAGGCGGCCCAGGCGGCGGGGGCCGGCCCGACGGACTGAAGCGTCAGCTCGACCCCCTGGCACGCCGACACTCCGGAGGACCGCGATGGGCCTCGTCCTCGGGATCGACGTCTCCACGACGGCGACGAAGGCCGTCCTCGTCGATCCCGCGGGGGGCGTCCGGGGGATCGGCACGGCCGAGTACGACTTCCAGATCCCGCAACCGCTCTGGAGCGAGCAGTCGCCGGAATCCTGGTGGGTGGCCGCCCAGGCGGCGATCCGGGCCGTCCTGGCCTCGACCGGCACGAGCGGGGCGGACGTCGACGCTGTCGGGCTCACGGGCCAGATGCACGGCGCCGTCCTCCTCGACGCCACCGGGGCCGTGCTCCGGCCGGCGATCCTCTGGAACGACCAGCGGACCGGCGCGGAGTGTGACGAGATCCGCGCCGCGGTCGGCCCGGAGCGCCTGATCGCGATCACCGGCAACGACGCGATCACCGGCTTCACCGCGCCGAAGCTCCTGTGGGTGCGGCGGCATGAACCCGCGGCCTGGGCCCGCCTCGCCCACGTCCTCCTCCCGAAGGACTACCTCCGCCTCCGCCTCACCGGCGAGTACGCGATGGACAAGGCGGACGGCGCCGGAACGCTCCTGTTCGACCTCGCGGCGCGCACCTGGTCCGGCGAGGTTCTCGAGGCACTGGCGCTCGATCCCGCCTGGTTTCCTCCGACCTTCGAGGGACCGGCCGTGACGGGCACGGTGACGCGGAGCGCGGCCGCCGCGACCGGTCTTCGGGAAGGAACACCTGTCGTCGCCGGTGGCGGCGACCAGGCGGCGAACGCGGTCGGCGTGGGGGTCGTGGCCGAGGGGACGGTCGCCCTCTCGCTGGGAACGTCGGGGGTCATCTTCGCGACGACGCACGCACCGCTCCATGAGGCACGAGGCCGCGTTCACGCCTTCTGCCACGCCGTGCCGGGCCGCTGGCACCTGATGTCCGTGATGCTCTCCGCCGCCGGCAGCCTGCGCTGGTTCCGAGACGCACTCGCCCCGGGCGATGGGTTCGCGGACCTCACGGCCTCGGCAGGCGAGGTCCGCGCGGCGACGGACGGACTCTTCTTCCTGCCCTACCTGACCGGCGAACGCAGCCCTCACCCGGACCCGCGTGCCCGCGGCGCGTTCGTCGGGCTGACGCTCGGCCACGACCGGCGCCACCTGACCCGGGCGGTCCTCGAGGGCGTGGCCTTCGGGCTGCGCGACGGCCTGGACCTCATGCTCGCCGCCGGCATGCCGCGCCCGGCAGAGATCCGGGCGTCCGGCGGTGGCCTCGCGAGCCCGCTCTGGCGGCAGGTGCTCGCGGACGTCCTGGACGCGGACCTCGTGACGACCTCGACGACCGAGGGTGCGGCCTTCGGCGCCGCGATCCTCGGGGCCGTGGGGGCCGGCTGGTTCGCCGATGTCCCAGCAGCGGCGGCGGCGCTCGTGCAGACCAGCCCAGCGGCGTCGGTCGGCCCCGGGCGGACGGCATACGCCGACGCCCACGCCGTCTACCGGGAGCTCTATCCGGCGCTGGCGCCGATCTTCCACCGCGATCGGGCGCTCGAACCGGGCCCGAG
>DATIUS010000009.1:0-1812 GCA_035466655.1 Candidatus Sulfomarinibacteraceae bacterium | reverse complement strand
GCCGTCGTGGTCGAACCGCACCGCGTCGCTGAGCCGATCCTCCCGCTGTTCAACAGCGGCACGGGCGACCTGGCTTCGCGCGTGGACGAGCTCCTCGAGGGGTTCGGGGAGTCGTGATCCTCGTGGACACCAGCGCGCTCCTGAGCGCGATGGATGCGGACGATCCGGACCAGCGACGGACGTCGGCGGTGCTCCTGAACGGTCGCGGCCCGCGGTTGATGTCGCCCTTCGTGCTTGCGGAGCTGGACTACCTGCTGACGCGGCGGGTCGGCCCGCGAGCCGCCCGACGATTCCTCGACGAAGTGCGCCACGGTGCCTATCGGCTGGAGCCGTTCGACGCGAACGACGTCGGCCGAGCCGCTGAGATCATGGATCGGTACCAGGATCTTGATCTCGGGCTCGCGGACGCTTCGATCGTCGTCCTCGCCGAGCGCCACGGCCTCCACGAAGTCGTCACGCTCGACGAGCGGCACTTCCGGGCCGTCCTCGGGCCGGGTGGACGGCCCTTCCGGATCCTGCCCGCCGACGCCTCGGCCGCCTGACGCGAACCTGTCCCTCGCGCAGCCGCCGGCCGAACGCGTGACGGCCTCCTACAATCCCCGGATGACCCGAGACCCCGGCCGGCCGCTGCGCGAAGCCTGGATCGTCGAAGCCGTCCGAACACCGATCGGGCGCTACGGCGGGGCACTGGCAAGCGTTCGCCCGGACGATCTCGCCGCCCTCGTGATCCGGGCCGTCGTGGACCGTTCGGGAATCGACCCGGCGCTCATCGAGGACGTCATCCTCGGCTGCGCCAACCAGGCCGGGGAGGACAACCGGGACGTCGCCCGGATGGCCCTCCTCCTCGCGGGGCTGCCGTCCGAAGTGGCCGGGCTCACCGTGAACCGACTGTGTGGTTCCGGGCTCCAGGCGATCAACTCGGCCGCCCATGCGATCGCGGTGGATGATGGGGACGTCTTCATCGGCGGCGGCGTCGAGTCGATGACCCGGGCACCCTACGTCATGGCCAAGGCGGATGGGCCGTGGGACCGCGGGGCCCGCGAGCTCCAGGACACGACCCTCGGCTGGCGGTTCGTCAACCCGAAGCTCGCCGAGCTGCACTACCCGTACTCGATGGGCGAGACCGCCGAGAACGTCGCCGAGCGCTGGTCGGTGAGCCGTGAACGGCAGGACGCGTTCGCCCTGGCGAGCCAGCAGCGGGCCGTCGCCGCGATCGAGCGCGGCGCTTTCGACGGGCAGCTCGTTCCGGTGCCGGTTCCGCAGCGGAAGGGGGAGCCGGTGCTTGTGGCACGTGACGAGCACCCGCGCGCGGACACGTCCGCCGAGGCGCTCGCGAAGCTCCGGCCGGCCTTCCGGGATGGCGGGAGCGTCACCGCCGGCAACAGCTCCGGGATCAACGACGGGGCGTCGGCGGTGCTCCTCGTCGAGGCGGAGCGGGCCCGCGCGCTCGGCCTCGCGCCGATGGCGCGCGTCGTCTCGACCGCGGTCGCCGGGGTCGACCCGGCGATCATGGGCGCCGGCCCGATCCCGGCGGTTCGCAAGGCGCTCGCGCGGGCCGGCATCGTCGCAGGCGACCTCGACCTCGTCGAGCTGAACGAGGCGTTCGCCAGCCAGTCGGTCGTTTGCATCGACGAGCTCGGCCTCGACCCGGACAAGGTGAACGTCAACGGTGGCGCGATCGCCCTCGGGCACCCGCTCGGGGCCAGCGGGGCGCGCCTGATGACGATGCTCGTCCACGAGCTCCGGGCCCGCGGCGGTCGCTACGGCCTCGCCACGATGTGCATCGGCGTGGGGCAGGGGATCGCGACGGTC
>DATIUS010000008.1:0-2370 GCA_035466655.1 Candidatus Sulfomarinibacteraceae bacterium | reverse complement strand
GATCCCGTCGAGCCCGCCGATGTCGCGCAGGTCCACGAGGAGACCCGGCTGTGCCAGCCGGAGCTTGATCAGGGGCAGGAGGCTGAAGCCGCCCGAGAGGACCTTCGCCTCGCCTTCACGGTCCTTCAGGATCCGGAGGGCCTCCCCGAGGTCGGCGGGCCGGACGTAGTCGAACGCAGCGGGGATCATTGCTCGATCGATCCTCCTTGTGCCCTCCGACGCGGAGGGACGCGACCCGTCCGGCGCGACGGGCGAGGCCTGGATGACGATCGAACCAGGAGACGGGGGACGCGGGCGGCCCCGATCCCTGGTCCGGGGGGCGGCTGAACGCGGAGTATCCGCCGCGCTGCTGTCCCAGTCAACGAGATTCCGCGGGTTTCCAGGCGACGATCCCGATTGCGACCGGCGGCAGGCCGGAGACGACGAGCCGGCCGTCGTCGTCGGTCGTCGCGAGGCGGTCGACGGCCGCCATGAGCCGCTCGTCGGCGGCGCTGCCGGGAGCCGTCCAGAGCTGGCGACGGAGGAACGACACGAGCTCGTCGCGATCCGTCCAGCGGCGCCGCGCGGTCGCGAGCCGCATCACCTCGGGGTTCACTCCCCGAGCCGCCAGCAGCTCCGTGAACTCTCCGAGGCCGGGCAGCGGCACCCGCTCCAGGCCGTGGACGGGCGGCCAGAACGGGCCCGCCGCCGAGGCAGGGTTCCGCTCCATGAGCACGGCGACGCACTCCCGGCGAGCCGCCGACTCCATCGCCTCGACGAACGGGACGATCGCCTCGATGTCGTAGCTCACGTGCGCGATCATGGCCACGTCCGCGACCGGGAACGTGCCGAGCGCCGCACGCAGCGAGGCGTCGGGGGGCCACGTGCCTTCGTGGACCTGGACGTTCCCGATCCCGTGCGCAGCCATCCCGGCACGGAGCGCCTCGAGCATTCCTGGCGACGGATCGACGGCGATGACGCGCCGAACACGGCGCGCGAGCGGCAGCGCGTAGCGGCCGGCGCCCGACCCGATGTCCAGCCACGTCTCGTCGGCGCGGGCGCGGGCGAGCAGGTCCTCGAGGACCGGATCGTCGGCGCGGGCCGGATCGGCGACGAACGTGCGCCGGACCGGGGCGTAGAAATCGTGCCCGTCGGGGACCTCGCGGATCGTCTCGACCTGGGCGGCGTTGGCACGCACGCGGGCCGCCCACGCCTCGGCGAGCAGGGCGACGAGGTCGGCGCGCTCATCGACGTCCGGGTTTCCGGTTGCGACGTCCACTGTCCGGACCAGCTCCGGCCGGGCGTCGAGGAGCGGCCCGAGGCCCCGGTCGCCGGCCGCTATGGCGACGAGCGCCGCGGCCTCGGGCTCCAGCCGAACCGGGTTCCGCGCTCCGTCGGCGTGTCGCGCCACGACGACAGGCCGGCCCGGATCCGCCGGTTGCGCCAGGAGCGCTCGGACGACGACGGGATCGAGGCGAGGCTGGTCGCCGAGGACGACGAGCGTGGCGTAAGGCCCGGGCGTCCTCGCCTGCGCCGCCTCCCAGCCGAGCCTGAGCGAGCTCGACAGGCCGCGCCCCGGATCCGGGTTGCGGACCCGGCGGGCGGCGCCCCAGTCCATGACCGCGTCGAGCGCCTTCTCATCTTCCCCCACGACCACCACCGGATCGTCGATGCCGGCCGCGGCGAGCGCGTCGAGCACGTGCTGGAGGATCGGCCGCCCCTGGAGCCCGGCCGCGAGCTTGCCGCCGCCGAACCGCCGCCCGGCGCCGGCCGCGAGGACGATCGCCGTCGCCGGCCCGTTCACCCCGTCGCGAGCTCGCGCCCGAGGCGCTCCCGCATCGGGAGGCCGGAGCCACCGCGCCGTGCGGCGACGATCTCGGCCATGATCGCGAGCGCGGTCTCCGCCGGATCGCGCCCGCCGAGATCGAGGCCGATCGGGCCCCGCAGCCGGTCGATCTCGTCGGCCGTCAGGCCGGCACCGGCGAGCCGCTCGCGCCGATCCGACTGCGTCTTGCGCGAGCCGACCGCACCGACGTACCGGCAACCTCGACGGGTCGCCTCGACGATCGCCGGCTCGTCGAACTTTGGGTCGTGGGAGAGGATCGCGACGGCGTCGTTCGGTCCGACCTCGAGCTCGTCGAACGCCTCGTCCGGCCATGCGACGACGATCCGGTCCGCGTCCGGGAAGCGGGCCGGCGTGGCGACGGCAGCCCGGCCGTCGACGACGACGGTCTCGTACCCGAGCTCGCGGGCGTAGCGCACGAGCGACCGGGCGACCTCCACGGCGCCGACGACGACGAGCCTGGGGCGGACCGGGAACGCCTCGACGAACCAGGCTCGACCCCCCACCTCGACCGTTCGAGATCGGCCGTCGTCGAGGATCCGCGCCGC
>DATIUS010000007.1:0-8421 GCA_035466655.1 Candidatus Sulfomarinibacteraceae bacterium | reverse complement strand
ACGACCGAGCCGAACCTGCACCCCGGGCGCGGGGCGACCGTCGTCGCGCGCGACGCGGCCGGCGGCATCGGGTTGGCGGGCAGGGTCGGCGAGCTGCACCCCCGTCTCGCCGAGGCGTGGGAGATCGGCGGCGCTCGCGTCATCGTGGCCGAGCTGTCGATCCGGGGCCTCACCTCGGGGATCCTCCCGGTTCCCCGCGCCGTCGCGCCGTCGCGTCACCCGGATGCGGAGCGCGACGTCGCCGTCGTGGTGGCCGAGGACCAGGCGAGCGGCGAGCTGGCCGCTCGGATCCGCGAGGTCGCCGGTCCGCTCCTCCGCGATGTCCGCCTGTTCGACGTCTATCGGGGTGCGCCGCTCCCGGTCGGGACCGTGAGCCTTGCCTTCCGGCTGCGGTTCACGGCCGGGGACCGGACGCTCACCGATGCGGAGCTCGATGGCGCGATGGCGGCCGTCATGACCGAGCTCGGAGCCGCCGGGGGCCGGATCCGCAGCTGACGCCGGCCGGCCGACGCGGATCCCGAGTGTCGCGCAACCGACGGCCGCAGCCGGGGCCCACCGAATACGCCGAATGTCCGGTTGCGGCCCCCGAAAGGGCGCTGCTACCCTGTGGCGGCCCGGATGGGCGCCGGCCGCCGGCGGGCACGATGCGCCGAGACGGGGAGCAGGACCACCGTGGATATCGTAGGGGCCATCACGTCGATCGAGGCGATCGACCTGCTGATGTTCTTCGCCCTGTTCGGGATGGGGATCCTCGGCTTCATGCAGGGGATCATCCGGCGCCTGCTCGGGATCGCCTCGATCCTGATCTCGCTGCTGATCGCCGCCCAGATCCGCGGTCCGCTCGGCGACTTCCTCGCCGCGAACTGGACGCAGTACCCGCCCGAGTACAACCGGATGATCGCGTTCGGCACGATCTTCCTCGGCGGGAGCATCGCCTCGACGATCGCGATCCAGCTCTTCTTCCGCCCGATCCCGCTCTTCGCGGAGTACCCGTGGATCGACGAGGTCATCGGCGGCGTCCTCGGCGTCATCCAGGGGGCGCTCATCATCGGTGCCTTCTTCATCGTCACCGACCCGTTCTTCCTGACGCCGGGACCCGGGACCGGTGCGAACGAGTTCCCGTTCGTCCGGCAGATCCACGAGGCGTTCCAGGGGTCGCTGACCGCGTCGATCGCCCGGGACCGGATCGTGCCGTTCATCTTCCTCTTCTTCGGCGCGCTCTTCCCGCCCACGGTACGGGACGTCTTCGCGCCCTGAGCAGGCCGTTACCGGCGGCGACGGTCGCCTTCCCGCGCGCACGGCTCGCCGGACCCACCCGCGACGCGGCCGCGGCCCTCCTGGGGGCACTCCTGGTCCGATCGCGATCGGAAGTCGCCGGGCGCCGGGTTGCCCGGATCGTCGAGGTCGAGGCGTACCTCGGGCCCGAGGACCTGGCGTCCCACGCGCGCGCAGGCCGGACGCCCCGCACGGCCCCGATGTTCGGACCGCCCGGCGTGGCCTACGTGTACCTTGTCTACGGGATGTACAACTGCCTCAACGTGGTCACCGAACCGGACGGGCAGGCCGGTGCCGTGCTGATCCGGGCGGTGGAGCCGATCGAAGGCGCGGCGGCGATGCGCGAGGCCGCGGCGCGCCATCGCGAAGCGGCACGAAGGACGCCCACGCCCTCGCGACCGGCACGGGACGTGCCCGACCACCGCCTGGCGGCGGGTCCGGGCCTTGTCGCGGCCTGCTTCTCGGTCGACCGGCAGGTGACCGGCACGGACCTGTGCAACCTCGCGTCGCCGGTGCACCTGGAGCTGCCCGGCTCCGATGCGCGCCCGGTGTCGATGGCGGCCGGCCCACGGATCGGAGTTGCTTACGCGGGCCTCCCGTGGACGGAGCTGCCGCTCCGGCTCGTCGACCTGTCGAGCCCGTCCATCACCCGGGCCCGTTGACGTGGACGAGCGCTCGACGATCATCCTCGAGTTCCCGCTGGTCCGCGACCGGCTCGCCGCGCACACCTCGTTCCCGCCGAGCCGCCGGCTCGCCGAGGGGCTCGTCCCGTCATCGGACCCCGTCCTCGTCGCTCGCGGCCTCGACGAGACCGACCAGGCGAGAGCGCTGCTCGAGGAGCGTCCCGGCGTCGGGGTCGGCGGCGCGCACGACATCGGTCCGTGGATCGAGCGCGCCGCGCGCGGCGGGCGCCTGGACCCGGCCCACTTCCTCGAGATCTCCGCCACGCTCGAGGGGGCGACCCGGCTCCAGGCCGCGCTGGCCGAGGATCGCCGGCCGCTGCTGCGCGCCCTCTCGCGCGACCTCCACGGGCTCCCGGCGATCCGGTCCACCCTGGCCCGTTCGTTCGATCCGGCGGGCGAGTTGCTGGACACCGCGTCGGCCCGGCTTGGTTCGCTCCGCGCCGCCGTCCGGATCGCCTACGACCGCCTTCGGCGGCGGCTGGACACGATCGTCGGATCGGAGCTGGCAGGTGCGCTCCAGGAGCCGATCGTGACGCTCCGGAACGGGCGCTACGTCGTGCCCGTTCGGGCCGACGCCCGCTCCCGGGTCAAGGGGATCGTCCACGATTCGTCGGGCTCGGGCCAGACGCTGTTCGTCGAGCCGCTCGTGGTCGTGGAGCTCGGCAACGCCTGGCGCGAGGCTCAGCTCGCCGAGCAGGAGGAGGTGGGGAGGATCCTCGACGAGCTGTCCGCCCTCGTGGCGGCGCATGCCGGCCCGCTCCGAGAGACCCTCGGAGCGCTCGCGACCTTCGACTTCTGGGCCGCCAGGGCCCAGCTCGCAGCCGACATGGACGGCGTTCGCGCCGAGACGTCGGAGCGGACGGAGGTCGTCCTCCTCTCCGCCCGCCATCCGGGGCTGACCGGCCGCGTTGTCCCGATCGACGTCCGGCTCGGCGACGGGTTCACCGCGCTCGTCGTCACCGGGCCGAACACCGGCGGCAAGACCGTCACCCTCCGGACCCTCGGGCTCCTCGCCCTCATGCACCAGGCCGGCCTGCACGTCCCGGCCGCGGCGGGAAGCCGGCTGCCGGTCTTCCGCGACGTGTTCGCGGACATCGGCGACGAGCAGTCGATCGCCCAGTCGCTCTCGACATTCTCCGGCCACCTCCGTTCGATCATCCGGATCGTGGCGGCCGCGGGCCCGTCCACGCTGGTCCTGCTCGACGAGCTCGGCGCCGGCACGGATCCGACCGAGGGGTCCGCCCTCGCCCAGGCACTCCTGGATCACTTCATCCGGGCTGGTGCCCTCGTCGCGGCGACCACCCACTACGCCGAGCTGAAGGCGTATGCCCACACAACGGCCGGCGCCTCCAACGCGGCGGTGGAATTCGACCTCGAGACGCTCAGCCCGACCTACCGGCTGACGATCGGGCTGCCCGGCGGCTCGCAGGCCTTCGCGATCGCCGAGCGGCTCGGCCTGCCCGAGGTCATCGTGGCCGATGCGCGTTCCCGGCTCACGGACGCCCAGCGGGCGTTCGAAGCGACGCTCGCCCAGATCCGCGAGAGCGAGGGTGCGACGGTCGACGCGCTCACGCGGGCGCGGAGCGCCGAAACCCGGGCGACCGAGCGCCTGCGCGAGGCCGAGGAGGAACGCCGGCGCGGCCGCCGGGAGCGCGACGAGATCACCCGGCGCGCCCGCGAGGAGGCCGAGCGGATCCTCGATGAGGTCCGGGCGGAGGTCACCGCCCTGCACCGGACGCTCGAGCGCGGGCCCGTGGCGGCGCCGGCTCTCGACGCGGCGCTCGAGGACCTGGAGCGGCAGGTGGACCGGCTCCCGCCGTCACCGGCCGCACCGCCGGAGCCGGCGCCGGCAGGCCCCCGTGCGTGGCGGGTCGGTGAGCGAGCGCGCAGCCGCTCGGGCGGCTGGGAGGGCCGGATCGCGGCGCTGGATCGCGATGGCAGCCGGGTCACGCTCGAGGCCGGGGGGATGCGCGTCAGCGTCCCGTCCGCCGATCTTTCGGAGGCCCTGACGCCGGACGCCGGCGCCAACGGAGCCCGTCCCGCCCCTGGCGGCCAGACCCGCGGCGGACTCGGGGCCACCTCGAACGTCGACGCGATCCGTCTGTCGCGTGCCCGGACCGTACCCTCGTCGCTCGACCTCCGCGGCGCCCGTGTCGAGGAGGCGCTCGACGCGCTCGAGCGCTACCTCGACGACGGGTCCCTCGCCGGCCTCGAGCGGGTGACCGTGATCCACGGCCTCGGGACCGGTGCCCTCCGTGACGCGGTACGCTCCGCCGCCGCGGCCCATCCGCTCGTCAAGACCGTGCGGGCCGGCGAGCGCGGCGAGGGCGGCGATGGGGCCACGATCGTCACCCTCGGCTGAGGGCGCCCGCCTCAGTTCTTCTTCGGCGTCGGCTCGGGGAGGGCGGTCGGCGGCCCATTGCCGTTGCCGGGGGGACCGCTCCCGCTGTCGCCGGGCCCGACCGTCGGGGTCGGCTCGGGAGTCGGCGGGATGCACGGTGTCGGCGCCGGCGTGGCGAACGGGTCCAGCGTCGCGAAGGGATCGATCGTCGCGAACGGGTCCGGTGTCGCGAAGGGATCGAACGAGGTCCCGGGCGCACAGATGGGCGGGAGGATCGGCGCGCAAACGTCGACTGGCGCAAAGGTGCCGCCCCAGGTGGCGCCGTACGGCGCAAAGCTGTTGTTGTAGAAGTAGCTCGTCCTGGTCGGCTCCTCGTCGGGACCCCCCGGCGTGCCGGGACCCTGGGCGGCTCGCGCCGCCCAATCCTGCGTGTACTGCTGCCAACCGGGGAAGCGCTGCTCGACGGCGCTGAAGTCGAGGAAGCCGGCCTTCACCATCGGCCCGGTGCAGCCGTCCTGCCAGAGGAGGCCGGTCGCCTGGTCGATATCGAGCTCGACGTGGAGATCGTCGGGGCGGGTCGGAACGGTCCCCTCGATGAACAGTTCCTTCACTGTCCTCACGGTGTACGGGCCGGGGAGCAGGCCGCTGAACGCGTCGACCTCGGCGGTGACGAGGCCGTCCGGCTTCACGAAGCTCGCGACCGGCATCGGCAGGCTGATCTCCGTCAGGATCCGGGACCACAGCGGCGCCGATGAATCGAGGGACAGGCTGCCGCTGTTCGGGGTGGCGTCCGAGTTGCCCATCCAGACCCCGACCACGAGGGCCGGCTCGGCCGGATCCTCGGGCGGGGCGAGGTAGCCGTAGGCGTGGACGTCCTTGTTGTCGGAGGTGGTGCCGGTCTTGTACGCGGCCGGCCGCCGCTTGCCGTCCTCCTGCACGATCCGCCACTTCGCCCAGTACGGGTTCGAGTTGAGGATCGTGTTCCCCTGAAGGATGTCCGTGATGATGTAGGCCGCCTGGGCGCTGGCCACCCGCTTCCCGAGGCCCGTGCCAGTCTCCGTCGGGAAGATCATCTCGCCGGCCGCGTTGCGGACCTCGAGGATGTATTCGCGCGACATCAGGACGCCGCCGTTGGCGATCGCCCCGTACGCGCTGGTCATGTCGATCGCGTGGGTATCGAGGGTGCCGATCGACATCGAGGTCACCGGGATCGTCCCGTTCGGGAACCGCAGCCCGAAGTCCTTCATCCGCTGGAGCAGGTGGTCGAGGCCGTTGATCAGTCCCGCCTTGATCGAGGGGATGTTGAGCGAGAACTGGAGTGCCGAGCGAAGCCGGACCGGACCGCGCTCGAGCCGGTCCGCCTGCGTCGGGGTGAACGGCTTCTGGCCGCCGAAGTCGGTCGTCACGTCCATGAACATCGTCGCGGCAGTCATCGTGCCATCGTCGATTCCGGTGATGTAGTTGAGCGGCTTGATCGCCGAGCCGGGCTGGCGAAAGCCGTCCTCGAGGACGTCGTACTGGGGCTTGAAGGTCGCCTCACCGATCGCGTAGTAGCCGGCGCTGCCGGCGTAGGCGAGGACCTCCCCTGTGCGGTAGTCCACGACCGCCGCAGCCGCGTTGTTGATGTTGCGATCCTTGAGCTTCAGGAGCCAGGGCCACTCGCTCTCGGGGATCTTGAGCGCCTCGAGGCTGCGCTCGGGGTTGCTGAGGTTCGGGGACCTGGCGGCCGCCAGGAGCCACTTGTCGACGATCTGCTGCATCCGCCAGTCGAGGGTCGTGACGATCCGATACCCGCCCGTATCGACCTTCTCGCAGGTATCGGCGTTGTCCTCGCCACACAGGATCGCGCCGAGCTGGGATCTGACCTGCCAGACGAAGTGGGCCGCCTTCCAGGGGGCCGAGCCCTGTGGCGCGAGCACGACATCCTCAGTCTTCGCGGCCTCGTACTCCGCGAGCGTGTGGCTCGCCCCGGACAGGACGCTCCGGGTTTCCATCAGCTCGAGGACCTTGTTTCGGCGAACGACGATCGCGCTGCTGGCGGGAACAACGAGCCGGACCTTCGACCTTGGGCACTCCTCGCCGTCGGCAATCTCGACGGTGCACTCCCCGACCGCGTTCTTGACCAGGTCGAACTCGGTCGGAGACTGGGGGATGGCGGCCAGGATTGCGACCTCGGCAAGCGTCAGGTCCCCAAGCTCCTTCGCGAAGTAGCCCTTCGCGGCCGCCTGGATGCCGTAGCTCTGGTTGCCGTAGAAGTTCTGGTTGAGGTACGCGGTGATGATCCCTTCCTTGCCCTCCTGGCCGGGGAAGGCCTGGGTCAGTCGGATGGACTGGATGATCTCGCGAGCCTTGCGCTCGAAGATGGAACCCTCGAACGCCTCGGGCGGGAGCAGCCGCGCCCGCACGAGCTGCTGGGTGATCGTCGAGCCGCCACGCGGCCGCCCCGCGATCGTGTCCAGCGTGGCGGACAGGAAGCCGCCGAGGTCGAAGCCGGGGTTGCTCCAGAAGTCCTTGTCCTCGACGGCGGTCGTGGCGTCGATCATCTCCGGCGGGATCTCGTCAAAGGCGACGAGCTCCCGCTTACGCTCGCCGAGGCGGGCCAGCTCCACCGTCCCGGTCCGGTCGTAGATGATCGAGGGCTGGTCGAAGCCGAGGTCCTCGAAGGCCTTCTTCGGGTCCGGGAGGTCGCGGCTGTAGTGGGCGTACGCGCTGACCGCACCGATCAGGACGACGCCACCCAGCGCGAGGAAGCTGCCAAACAGGAGGATCGGGATCGCAAGGGCGGCCCGGCTGGCGGAGCCGCCGCCGCGCCCGCGTCTCGCGGCACCACTGCGGCGGTGTCGCTGACGCCGTGCGAGGCTGGTCTGCATATCTCGGCCGACGATACCATAGGGGCCGTGGAGGTCCTTCCCCCTGCTCCGGCGCGCCTCCTGACGGCTCGCGCCCGCGCCCTGTGACGTCGTTCGATCCCGGCCCCGCCGGTCTCCTCGACGAGCTGCGCTGGCGCGGCATGTTCCACGCCGCCTCGGACGGCCTCGAGGCGCGCCTGGCGACCGGCCGTCCGATCTCCGGCTACAACGGCTTCGACCCGTCCGGCCCGTCGCTGCACATCGGCCATCTCGTCCCGATCTTCGGGCTGATCCAATTCCAGCGGCACGGCGGCCGGCCCTTCCCGCTCGTCGGGGGCGGGACCGGGATGATCGGCGATCCGTCTGGCCGGTCGAGCGAGCGGAACCTCCTCGACCGCGACACGCTGGCCGGGAACGCCGAGGCGATCCGCGCCCAGCTCGCGCACTTCCTCGACTTCGAGGGACCGGGCGGGGCCGTCATGGTGAACAACCTGGACTGGCTCGAGCCGCTGACGGTGATCGGCTTCCTGCGCGACGTCGGGAAGCACTTCACGGTCCCGTACATGCTCGCCAAGGACTCGGTCCAGGTCCGCCTCGATCGAGGCCTGTCGTTCACCGAGTTCAGCTACATGCTCCTCCAGTCGGCCGACTTCGCCCACCTCCATCGCGAGATGGGCGTGGAGCTCCAGATGGGCGGCGCCGACCAGTGGGGGAACATGACGGCCGGCCTGGAGCTCATCCGGCGGACAAGTCCCGGTGACGGGGACGGGGAAGGACGCGGAGGCCGCGAGCCGGCCTTCGCCCTGGCCTACCCGCTCCTCCTGTCGCCGTCGGGCGCCAAGTTCGGCAAGAGCGAGGTCGGCGAGGCCGTCTGGCTGGACCCGGCGATGACGTCGCCGTTCGCCTTCTACCAGCACTGGCTCAACACGGACGACCGGGACGTCGGCGTCTACCTGCGCTGGTTCACGACGATGTTGCCGGACGAGATCGAGGCGCTCGATGGCGAGGTCGCTGCGCGACCGGGGGCGCGGGCGGCCCAGCGCTCGCTCGCGCTCGACATCACCGCTCGCACGCACGGAGCGGACGTCGCCGCACAGGTCGCCGCTGATTCCGTCGCCCTGTTCGCTCCGGAGCCGATCCGCGATCCATCGCTGCTCGCTCGGCTGTGGGGCTCCGTGGGCGGCTTCAACCTGGACCCGGTCGCCGCCGAGGCCGGCGCGGCGGTGGCGCTTGCGTCGGCCGGTCTCTTCTCGTCGAATGGCGAGGCCCGCCG
>DATIUS010000006.1:0-3428 GCA_035466655.1 Candidatus Sulfomarinibacteraceae bacterium | reverse complement strand
ACCTCGCGATCATCGGGACCCTCGACTTCTTCCCGCCGCTCGTGGACGACCCGCGGACGTTCGGGGAGATCGCCGCCGCAAACGCCCTGTCGGACGTGTTCGCGATGGGTGGTCGTGTGCTCTTCGCGCTCTCGATCGCGGCCTTCCCGGAGGACCTCCCACGCGATGCCCTCGCGGCGATCTTCGAGGGGGCGTCCGCCAAGGTTCGCGAGGCGGGCGGCACGCTCGCCGGCGGCCACACGATCCGAGACGCGGAACCCAAGTACGGGTTGGCCGTGATCGGGGCGGCCCACCCGGACCGGCTGCTCCGCAAGGGAGGTGCGCAGGCCGGCGACATCCTCCTCCTGACAAAACGCCTCGGGACGGGGTTCCTGGTCTCGGGGCGGCGCGGCGGCCGGACCGCAGACGCGCATTTCGAGGCGGCGATCGAGGCGATGACGACCCTCAACCGCGCGGCGGCCGAGGTGCTCGTTTCGCACGGAGTCCGCTCGGCCACGGACGTCACCGGCTTCGGGCTGCTCGGGCACGGGCTCGAGATGGCCCGGGCCTCCGGTGCCCGATTCGTCTTCGAGGCGGCGATGCTGCCGGCCCTCGGAGGCGCCCTCGAGCTCGCGCGCGCCGGGATCGAGACTGGCGGCGCGGCGCACAACCGGCGGTTCGTGGCGCTGTCGCTGACGGTGGCCGACGGCGTCGCCCCGGAGCTCGTGGCGCTCGCCCACGACCCACAGACCTCGGGCGGCCTGCTCGCGGCGGTCCAACCGGCGGTGCTCGCGGCCGTCGAGACCGATCTTGACGCCCGTGGCGTTCCGTACTGGCGCGTCGGGCGCGTCGAGCCGGCCACCGATGCGTCGGGCGAGGTCGTCCTCGCGAGCTGAGTCGCCCAGCCGAGGACCGGCGCCGAGGACTCACGCCCCAGAGGCAACTTCCGGCAGCGTGACCGTGACGCGGGCGCCGGACGGCGCCAGGTTCTCGGCGACGGCGTCGCCGCCGTGGGCGCGGGCAAGCGCCCGGACGATCGACAGGCCGAGGCCCGTGCCCGGGCCGGCCCGTGCCGAGTCCGCGCGGTAGAACCGGTCGAAGGCGCGTTCGAGCGAGCCCGGCGGGAACCCGGGGCCGTCATCGCTCACCCGGAACGCGACGGCGCGCCCGGAGGCGCCGGCCGCGGCCCGCGCCTCCACGAGCACCTGCCCTCCCGAGCGCGACGCGGCGAGGGCATTCTCGATGAGGTTGCCGAGGATCCGCTCCACGGCCGCGCGATCGGCGGTGAGCGCCAGCCCCTCATCCGTGCCCGCGCGCAGCTCGACGCCGGCGGCGGCGGCGCGCGGTGCGAACCGCGCGACGGCCTCGGCGGCCATGGTCCCGGGATCGAGCGCCTCGGGGCGGAGCGCGAGACCGCCGCTCCCCAGCTCGTCGATCGAGCGGAGGTCGTCCACGAGCCGGCCCATCCGTGCCGCCTCCTGGGCGATCGCATCACCGGCGGCCGCCACGCCGTCCCCCGTCGCCGTGCCGTCCCGCAGGGCCTCGGCGAACCCGGCGACGACCGTGAGCGGCGTCCGGAGGTCGTGACGCACGTTTGCCAGCAGCTCCCGCTCCTCACTCCGGATCCGGTCCAGCTCCCCGGTCATCGCGTTGAACCGATGGGTGAGGTCGCGGACCTCGCGCGGGCCCTCCGGCACGAGGGGCGACGTCGTCGCAGCGCCCGGGGCGGGCACGGTCGTCGTCGCCTCGGCCAGCCGGCGGAGCGGGCGGGTGATCGACCGGGCCAGCAGCCAGGCGATCGGGACGGCGACCAGGACCGTGACGAGGACGACGGCCGGCAGCACCCGGACGAGATCGCGAAGCGCGAGCGCCCCCGAGGCATCCGGCGTCGTCAGGACGAGCGCGACCGGGCCGGTGAGCACGCCCTCGCGGCGAACGACGGTCGCCGAGTAGAGGACCCGCGTGCCGTCGCGGGCGATGAGGTCACCGCCGACGGTCTCCCCCACCCGCAGGCCACGCCCCAGCGGGATCGACCCCACCTCGACCGGCGCCTCACCGGCCTCGGCCGTCACGACGCGATCCCCGACCACGACGTAGATCCCGAGGTCCGTGCGAACCTCGGACCGCAGAGCGATCAGCACGGGCCGCAGGTCGGCAATGGCTTTCACCGCACGGACACGGGCCAGGACCGGCTGGGCGACGTCACCGAGACCGGCGATGGCTGCCTCCCGGTGGAGCGTCCGGAGGCCGACGAACAGCCCGGCCCCGACCGTCAGCGCGACGGCCAGCCCGACGATCGCGAAGGCGGCGGCGATCCGTGTCGAGACGCGGTCAGGCATCGGCGATCAGCCGATAGCCGATGCCTCGGACGGATTCGATCGTCGGTCCGTCCGGCCCGAGCTTCCGCCGCAGCTCCGACACGTGAACGTCCACGGTCCGGGTCTCCCCGGCGAAGTCGGTGCCCCAGACATCCTCGAGCAGCGCTTCGCGGCTGAGGACGACCCCGGGATCCCGTGCCAGCGCGGCGAGCAGGTCGAACTCGCGGGGCCGCAGCTCGACGGCCCGGTCGCCGACGGCGACCGCGCGCCGCCGCGGGTCGATCCGCAAGGTCCCGACCTCGATCGGGCGGCCAAGCCGGACCGTCCCGTCGGTGCGCCGAAGGATTGCCTTCACGCGGGCGACCAGGGCTCGCGGATTGAACGGCTTCGTGACGTAGTCGTCCGCTCCGAGCTCCAGGCCGACGATCGCATCGACATCGTCCGTCCGTGCCGTGAGCATGAGGACCGGGGTGTCCGCCTCGCGCCGGATCGCCCGGCAGACCTCGAAGCCGTCCATGCCCGGCAGCATCAGGTCGAGGATCACGAGATCCGGACGATGCGTCCGGTGGAGCTCCACGGCGGACGGCCCGTCGGTCGCGACGACCGTCGCGAACCCGGCTCCCTCGAGGTAGAGCCGGACCAGCTCGACGATGTTCGGCGCGTCGTCGACGACGAGGATCGTCTTCATCGGATGCCGAGTCTACCCGTGGCGAGGCGCCCGTCGACCGCGGGTCGACGGGCGCCGGTTGCGGCACCTGGACGTGCCGGCCAACTCAGCGAAGCGCCGCGCGGACGGCCCGGGCCTCGGCCAGCGCGGTCTTCAGCTCCGCGCGCGCCGCCACGACCGATCGGTGCGCGGCATCGAGCACCGGCTTGGCCGTGCCGGCATTCCAGCCGGCCGGGGTGAGCGCGAGCACGGCGTCGGCGTCGCCGGCAACCTCGGCCTGCGCGGCGTCGATCGCCGCGCGCATCTCTCCGAGGTGGGCACGGGCTTCCGTGACGTCCTTGCCGCTCGCGGCGGCTTCCTCGATCGCCGCCGCCAGGCGGTCGGCCAGGCCGTCCAGGCGCACCGCGGCCGCGTCCACCGTGTCGGCCGCACGCACGAGGTGGACCTGCCGGGTCACGAGGGCA
>DATIUS010000005.1:0-2403 GCA_035466655.1 Candidatus Sulfomarinibacteraceae bacterium | reverse complement strand
AAATCACCCGATCGTCCTGTTGCGCGTGGACCCCTCGCCGCGCGATCGTACGCGAGTGGAGCAGGCTAAATCGAACGGCCGACCGTGGCTGCGTGCCGGCGGCGTGTGGCAGACTGGCGGCGGCGCCTCGACCAGAGGCGTCTTGTCCCCGGTCGCGCGGAATACGCCCGGATCGGGGGCCGCGGGCTCACCCGCCCGCGATCGATCGACCGGAGGTGTGGTGACCGACTGGGTGCTGGACGAGGTCGAGCTCATCCGGCGCTGCAGGGAAGGTTCTGACGCTGCGTATGCCGTGCTCGTCCGTGAGCACCGCCCGCGGCTGTATACCCTCGCTCATCGCCTTACCGGGGACCGCGCCACCGCGGAGGACGTGGTCCAGGAGGCCTTCCTCGCGGCGTTCAAGGCGATCGACCGGTTCGAGCCGAAGCCGTCGCTGTCCGCCTGGCTGAACACGATCACCGTCCGGATCGCCAAGCGCGCGGCCTCTCGCGCGCGGGCGCGCACGAACACCTCGCTGGACCAGGCGACGGAAGCCGGCGACCCGGCGACCTTCGCCGGCGCGCGCCCCGGGCCCCTCGTCGACGGGGACCCGGTGGCCGCCGCCGAGTCCGCCGAGCTGCGTGCCCAGGTCGCGGCCGCCATCGAGCGACTGCCGTTCAACTACCGGGCGGCGGTGGTCCTCCGGTTCGTGACCGGCCTCGACTACGCCGCCGCCGCCGAATCGATGGACGTGCCGCTGAACACCTTCAAGAGCCACCTCCTCCGCGGGACAAAGCTGCTGCGCGCCGACCTGGCCCATCACCTCGAGACGGCTCCGGGCGACGACCTACCGGGCCGCGGGCCCGTCATGCCACCGACGTCGACGCCAGAGCCCCAGCTCGATCGAACCGCGCCGGTCGTGACCGGGATCGGCGTGTCGGCGTCAACGCCTCCGCGGCGATCCTGACGGCTCGCCCATCGTCGTTCGGCGACCCGGTCGCGCCGAAGTGAGGCCCCGCTGCAACTTTCCGGGCAGCGCCGGTCATTAGGTGAGTGTGAAGCCGATCGATCCCGGCATGCCGCTTGACTGCGCCTCCGCGCAGCTCCTCATCGACGCGTACCTGCTGGGGGCACTCGATGCGGCCTCCACGGCCGCTCTCCAGCGGCACGTCGCGGACTGCCTCGCCTGTTCCGTCGAGTTGCGCGGCTTCGCGAGCCTGATCGAGCTCGTCGCCACCCTCCCGGAGCCGGCCGCTTCGCCGGACCTGGACGAGCGCCTGATCCTCGCCGCCATCGCCGAGCGGCGCCGTCGCCATGAGCATCACTCGTGGCTCCAGGACCTGCCGCGGCTCGTCTTCCGGGGGGCGATGCGGACGACCGGGACCCTGGTGGTGACGCTCGTTTCGGTGGCTCTCCTGAGCGCGGCGCTCGTCTTCGCGGCTGGGAATTTCCTCGCCGGGACTGCACTTCTCCCCACTCCGGGTGCTACAGTGGCGCCCGAAGTGACGCCGACGCAGGCGCCGACGCCGCTCCCGACCGCCGCGCCCACGCCCGTCCCGACGAGGACCCAGGGCCCGGTGGCCGTTTCGGCAACTCCGGCGCCAACCCTAGAGCCGGAGCCGACCCTGGAACCAACGCCCTCTCCCGAGCTCACGCTCGCTCCCGAACCTACGCCGGGGCCGACGCTCGAGCCCATCCCGACACCTGCACCCACCGACAAGCCGCGGCGCACGCCGCCGCCCCCACCCATTGAAACGCCCGCCCCGACGGCGGACGTCACCCCATCGCCGTAGCAGCAGGGCGGGCAGTGCCCGTCTTGCCGTTCCGGGCCTTCCGGAAGGCTGTTGTTTCAACCAAGGTCAGCCCGGGAACCACTGAAGGAGGGTGGACCGTCATCCCGGACCCCGGCCTGCGGGCCGGAATCGTCAAGCCCAAATCAAAGGAGAAAGCACCTTGAATATCTGGAAGAAGGCACTCAGCGCAGCCCTATCGGCCGCGTTGCTCGCCTCCCTCACGGCCTCGGCCGCGTTTGCCACGAAGGGCACCGCCGGCCAGTCAGACCAGACGGACTACCTCGGCTGTTCCGTCGCAGTCGTCGCCTCGCTGGCGACGTGCTCGCAGGTCGCCGACGGAATCAGCACCGTCGGACTCGCGGGCGACGCCACGGGCGCCACGGGCGTGAGCCTGTATGTCACCGCGTCCGGCGCGTCGATCATCGCGGCGGGTGGAGCGTTCACGCTCGCCGGTGGCACGGCCACCACGGGTGTTCTTGCCGCCGCGCTTGGCGCCGCCGATACCATCACGCTGCGCGCCCCCTCGGCGCCCGGCACGGCCACCGTTACGGTCTACTCGATCGCGCCAGCCACCGGCCTGGCGACCCTCGAGGGAACCCTTGCGGTCACGTTCACCGCGAGCAGCGGCCTT
>DATIUS010000004.1:0-1748 GCA_035466655.1 Candidatus Sulfomarinibacteraceae bacterium | reverse complement strand
GCGATCCGCGAAAGCGGTCCGCCGACCGACGTATGGTATGATGTATGGCATGGAGAAGACGACGGTCTACCTGCCGAGCGACCTGAAGCGTGCCCTCGACCGCGCCGCCCGGCTGGAGGGCAAGAGCGAGGCGGAGCTGATCCGCGAGGGCGTGGCCGTCGTGGCGCAGCGCCACGCCGTCCGTGAACCGACGGCACCGCTCTTCAACAGTGGCGACCCGGACTTCGCCTCCCGGGTCGATGAGCTGATGGAGGGCTTCGGCGAGCAATGATCCTCGTCGACGCGAGCGGGATCCTCGCTGCCCTGGACTCCGGAGAGCGGCATCATCGGGCCGCCCTCGAAGTCCTGAAGGGCCGTGGATCGCGCCTGCTGTCACCGATGATCCTGGCCGAGCTTGACTACCTGCTGGCGGCACGGGCTGGAGGCCGGGCTCAGCGTGCCTTCCTGCAGGATGTCGCCGACGGGGTCTACCGCCTGGAGCCGTTCACGGCCGACGACGTTCGCGAGGCGCTGACGATTCTCGACCAGTACCGAGACCTCGACCTCGGGCTCGCGGATGCCTCGGTCGTCGTCCTGGCCCGCCGGCACGACACGCTGGACCTTCTGACGCTCGATGAGCGGCACTTCCGCGCTGTCCTCGGACCGGGCGGGCGCCCGTTCCGCATCCTGCCCGCCGACGCGACGGCCGCCTGATCGAGTCCCACGGGCGGTCGGTGCCGCGGCTGCCCGCTACTATCCGGACCGTGACCCGTGACCCGCACCGCCCGCTGCGCGAGGCCTGGATCGTCGACGCCGTCCGGACGCCGATCGGGCGGTATGGCGGGGCGCTGGCGGCGGTTCGCCCGGACGATCTTGCCGCGCTCGTGATCCGGGCCGTCGTCGATCGCACGGGCATCGACCCCGCGATCATCGAGGACGTGATCCTCGGCTGCGCGAACCAGGCCGGCGAGGACAACCGCGACGTCGCGCGGATGGCACTCCTGCTGGCCGGCCTGCCGGTCGAGGTCGGCGGGCTCACCGTGAACCGGCTGTGCGGCTCGGGTCTCCAGGCGATCAACTCGGCCGCCCATGCCATCGCGGTCGACGACGGGGACGTCTTCATCGGCGGTGGTGTCGAATCGATGACGAGGGCGCCGTACGTCATGGCCAAGGCCGAGGCGCCGTGGGACCGCGGGTCCCGCGAACTCCAGGACACGACCCTCGGCTGGCGGTTCATCAACCCGAGGCTCGCCGAATCGCACTACCCGTACTCGATGGGCGAGACGGCCGAGAACGTCGCCGATCGCTGGTCCGTCAGCCGCGATCGACAGGACGCTTTCGCGCTGGCGAGCCAGCAGCGGGCCGTGGCCGCGATCGAGCAGGGGGCGTTCGACGGCCAGCTCGTGCCGGTTCCCGCCCCCCAGAAGAAGGGCGACCCGGTCTTTGTCACCCGCGACGAGCATCCTCGGGCGGACACGTCCGCCGAGGCCCTGGCGAAGCTCCGGCCCGCCTTCCGCGACGGCGGCAGCGTCACCGCCGGCAACAGCTCCGGGATCAACGACGGGGCGTCGGCGGTGCTCCTCGTCGAGGCGGAACGGGCCCGCGCCCTCGGTCTCGCGCCGATGGCGCGCATCGTCTCGACCGCGGTCGCCGGGGTCGACCCGGCGATCATGGGCGCCGGCCCGATCCCGGCGGTTCGCAAGGCGCTCGCGCGGGCCGGCATCGTCGCAGGCGACCTCGACCTCGTCGAGCTGAACGAGGCGTTCGCC
>DATIUS010000003.1:0-6388 GCA_035466655.1 Candidatus Sulfomarinibacteraceae bacterium | reverse complement strand
CCACCGTCACGGCCAGGGCCGCGAGGCGGGCGGTCTGCTGCCGCGCTCGGTCGATCTGGACGGACTGGTCCACCAGGAGCCCCGCGCTCACGGCAACGATCCCGAGAACCGCAACGAGCGGGAGAAGCCGCCGGGCGAGCCGATCGCGCCGGAGGCGGACGCGGCGACGGGACTCGAGGGCCGCCGGCTCCGGAACGATGTCGGTCTCGGCCTCGGTCTCGGCCTCGGTTTCGGTCTCGGTTTCAGTCTCGAATGGGCGGTCGGTCCCGCCGATCCGGCCGTCCGCCGCCGGGAGTCGCCGGACCGCGTCGAGGACCGAGCCTCGAAGCCCAACGGGAGGCGCAGCATCGTCGTCCGTCGCGTCGCCGGCCGCGAGCTCGCCGAGGTCGATTCGGTCCACCCCGGACCCCCGAGCCGCCTCGACGGCGCGGTGCATCTCCCGCCAGGCGCGAACCTCCCCCCGACAGGCGCGGCACGTGGCAACGTGCGCCGCGAGCGGATCCAGATCCGGTGAACCCAGCCGATCGAGGGCGCCCGGCTCGAGCGCCAGGTCGGCGATCCGCTCGTGGGCCTCGGCGTGCCCGAGCGCCGTCATCGGTCCGGCTCCGCGGCCGCCCGGTCCGACGGGCCAAATCCGTGGCGGCCGCCCGGGGCGCGTCGACCGATCGCGGTGTCGCGCAGGTCCGGGACGTCGGCCAGGTATGCGCGGAGACGGGACAGCGCTCGCCGCGTCCGCGACTTGACGGTGCCGATCGGAAGCCCGAGACGGTCGGCGATCTCCGCCTGGGAGAGCTCGCGGTCATAGGCCAGGACGAGGACCTCGCGCTCCTCCGGTCGCATCTCGCCCAACGAGGTTCGCAGGAGGGCTCGAAGCCAGTGTCGGTCCGCCGCCGCCTCCGGCTCATCGGCGACCGGCCCGGCCCGATCCGCCGCGGCGCTCCCCTCGCCGGGTGAGGCACGGAAGGAGTCGGCCGAGACGGATCGCGGGCGGCGGCCCTCCGCGCGAAGCCGGTCGAGCGCCCGGTTCCGGGCGATGCCGATCAGCCAGCCGGCGATCGAGCCGCGCGCAGCATCGAACTGGGCCGCGCGCTGCCACGCCGCGAGGAAGGTCTCCTGGACGACCTCGGCGGCCGCCTCGCGGTCGCGCAGGAATCGCACGGTCGTCCCGAAGAGGAGGACCGCGTGGCGGTCGTACAGGCTCATGAACGCGGCCTCGTCGCCACCGGCCACACGCCGAACGAGGGCCCCGTCGTCGAGGTCGTCATCGAGGTCGTCATCGCCGGGCGCGTCGGGCGGCCATGGCGGTGGCATGGCGGGATAGTGGACCCGACGCTCGTCCGTGTCGACCGCTCAGGGCCCAACCGTTACGGTGCCCTGCATCGACGGGTGGATCCCGCACACATAGGGGAACGTGCCGGCGGTCGGGAAGGTGAGCGAGTACGTGCCTCCCTTGGCGAGCGTGCCACTGCTCTCGAAGCCGCCGTCCGTGCTCTTGACGCTGTGCGGGGCGCTGTCCGAGTTCGTCCACGTGACGGTCGTCCCGGCCGGGATCGCCAGGTTGCCCGGGGCGAAGGTGAAGCTCGCGATCGCGACCGCCACTGCACCGCCTGCGGGCGGGGCCGTCGGGGCCGGTGTCGCAGCCGGCGGGGCCGTCGGGGCGGGGGTCGTCACGGGCCGAACCGTCGGGGCGGGGGTTGCCGCGGGCCGAACCGTCGGGGCGGGGGTCGCCGTGCCGTAGTCGCGATCAACCGGCGCGGAAGGCGAGGTCGATTCAGCGGGGGCGGGCGTGGCCGAAGCCACCGGCGCCGCGGAAACGGGCACGACCGAAGCGGGCGCGGCGCCCGGCGCCGTATAGCCGCCCGAGGCCGGGGTGGCCGCGCCAGTCCCGCCACCGCAGGCGGCGACCACGAGGGCGGCGATGACGAGCAGGGCAGCTGGCCGACGAAACATGAGGGCATTCTCCATGGGGTGACGTGCCAACGTTGGTGTCATCAGTCCTACGCCGCGGCAGCCAAATCGGATCGGGCGTCGCGCCCGTCGGGATTCGTCGTGCGCCTGGCGGTTCCGCTTGTTGGGCGGCGGCCCCCCGACGCCCGTTCCTGGGCTCACCGGCTGGCTCGCCGGGCTGGCGCGCCGGGTGGCTCGCCGGGGTGGCGCGTCGGGCGGCTCGCCGGGCTGGCTCGCCCCCCATAGCGTCCCCGGTGATCGCCAGGGGGGCATTAGGGCGGCACCGGAGGCCCAAGCCCGCCGGGCCGACCCGAGCGGGTGCGCTGCGAGCTCGCGTTGAGCGTGAATCTGGCGGCAAGGGGGACCTTGTCGACGTGTTGGCGGCAGGATGCCCGCCTGGCGATCAGGCCGCGGGCAAGGGCGCCCACGCGACGGCCCGGGTGGCGCGTCGGGCCCGTGCCGGGGACCTCGTTCGTGCCGGGGACCTCGGTCGTGACGGGGACCTCGGTCGTGCCGGGGACCTCGTTCGTCGCGCCACCTCGGTCGTGCCGCCAACCTCGTTCGTGGCTCCGGGACCATGCCCGCCGCTGCCCTTGGCTGTCACAATCCGGGCCATGGACCGGATCGACCTTCGATCGGACACCGTGACCCTGCCGACGCCCGGGATGCGCGCGGCGATCGCCGCCGCCGAGGTCGGCGACGACCAGTTCGGCGAGGATCCGATGGTCAACCGGCTCCAGGAACGGGCGGCCGAACTCCTCGGGAAGGAGGCGGCGGTCTGGCTCCCGACCGGCACGATGACCAACCAGGTGGCGCTCAGGACCCTGACCCGGCCGGGCGACGACGTGATCGTGTCGAGCGAGGCGCACGCCGTCTGGCACGAGACCGGCGGGAGCGCCGCGAACGCCGGCGTCCAGTTCACCGCGATCGGCGAACGGGGCGTCTTCACGGCCGACCAGGTCGCCGCCGCGATCAAGCCTCGGGGCCATCTCCTCTACCCGCCGACCACGCTGGTCGAGGTCGAGAACACCCACAACCGGGCCGGCGGCGTGCTCTTTCCGCCGGCGGAGGCGGCACGGATCGTCGAGGTGGCACGGGCGGCGGGGGTCGCGACGTACCTCGACGGGGCGCGGCTGTGGAACGCGGCCGTCGCGGAGGGTCGAACGGTCGGGGAGCTGGCCGCCGGGTTCGATCTCGTCGGTGTCGCGCTCTCCAAGGGCCTCGGTGCGCCGGGCGGCGCGCTCCTCGCCGGCCCCCGAGACCTGGTCCCGGCGATCCTTCGCTACCGGCGAATGGCCGGCGGCGCGATGCGCCAGGTCGGGTTCTTCGCCGCGGCCGGGCTGTACGCGCTGGACCATCACGTCGAGCGGCTGGCTGATGACCACGCGAATGCCCGGGCGATCGCAGAGGCCCTAGCCGCGAGCCCGCGCGTCCGGCTGGATCCGGCCGCCGTCCGGACGAACATCATCGTCTTCGACCTTGCCGATGGGGCTCCGGACGCGGCGGCGGTCGTCGCGCGCGCGCGTGAGCGCGGGGTCCTCGTCGTCGCGTTCGGGCCGCGGCGCGTCCGCGCGGTCACGCACCTGGACGTCGATGGCGCCGCCTGTCGTCGCGGCGCGGAGATCCTCATCGAGGTGATCGAGGAGCGAAGAGCCGCCTGATCGGCCGGCGCCGCGGCCGGCCTTCCCGTTAAGCGCCGCCGGGCGGCACGATCTCCAGGGCACTCACCACCGGATCCACGCGGTCGGCGGCCGGTGCAACCGCGTCTCCACCGAGCCGGCTGCGGCCCGGGTGCTCCGAGGCCGCGCCGGTGAGCGCCGCCCACCCCTCGGTGGCCAGCCGCTCCATGGTCAGCGTGGCCGAGGCGATGGATCCCGCGGCGTGCTCACGGGCGATGCCGGTGAGATCCCGGCGCCCGAGCGCGGCGTCGAGCTCGCGGGCGACCTGTGCCGCGGCATGGGTGCTTGCGGCGACCGCTGCGAAACCGGACTCGAAGGCCATCCCGACGTGGGGCCGCCGAATGACGAGCGCGGTCCCGAGGCCGGGCATGACCGCGGCGACGATCTCCGCCCAGCGTCCCCGGACGTCGTGGCTGCGGGGCTCCACGAAGGCGAGCGGGTGGCCGGGCATGAGCGCGCGGCGCAAGGCGACGCCCGCGGCCGCACGCGCGGCCGCATCGGGCTCGTCCACCACCCAGCCCGGCACGGCACCGATGACCACGGCCTCGCCGGCCAGTCCGTGCCGTGCCGCCAGCGCGACCGCGAGCAACTGGAGCGCGAGCGAGCGACCGGCTCTCGTCGCGGGATCGGTGGCCACTCCGGCGTCGAGGTCCGGGGCTACCACCGGCGGGCCGGCGCCGATGAGGACGGTGGTGCCGGCGCGCCGGACGACCTGCGCCGCGAACGAGAAGTCGGCGAGCGCCCGCTCCGGGTCCACGCCGGTCTCGATGATCTCGGCCATCGGGTCGAGTTCGAGGATGTCCGCCCGCTCGAAGGCGGCCACGATCGAGCCCTCGGGGGCGGCCAACGGCGCCGGCACGGTCAGGAGCCGGACATATGCGCCGCGTTCGGCCGCGGCCGCGTCCAGGCCGCTCCGGAGGCGGCCGAGACCGCGCTGGCTGCCGGTCGGCGAGGGATCGGGCTCGCCGTTGGCGGCAAGGTGCGCCGCGAGTGCCTCGCGACCGGGTTCGCCCAGATGGAATGCCAGCTCACGGCCGACGGGGACCTCGACCCTGACCAGGTCGGCGCCGGCTCGGACGAAGTCGGCGGCCTCGGCGATGGCATCGACCGTGCCGAGCTCCAGGAGGGTCGTCCCGATCCACGGCGGATCCCTGTCGCCGAGCACCGCGAGGAGCTCGTGGCGGGCCGTCCGGTTGGCATCGATCCGCTCGACCGCCGCGTCGAGGAGGCGCGCGAGGAGAGCCTGCGCCTGGGCGCGGCGGTCCGGCGAGGCGAGGAGCGCCGCCTCCATCGCGAGGTCCACCGTGCCGGCGGCCACGTCGAGCGCGAGCTGCTGGGGCGGGGCGTCATAGACGTGGAGCGCCATCGCGAACGGCAGCGCGATCCCCGAGGCGAGGTGATCTTGGCGACCCCCGACGTAGCGGTCCACGACCTCGGCCGCGAGCGGACGGCCCTCGCGGTCGATCCCACCCACGCCCAACAGGCGCAGGATCGCCCGCTCCCGGCCCAACGTGCGAAGGGTCTCGGCGGCCCGGCCGAGGCTGGCGGCGACGTCCCCCGCGCGCTCGCGCAGCTGCGCGAGCTCCGTCGCGAAGTCCCCCGTTGCGAGCGTCGGCGCCATCGCGGTTCAGGATACGGCACGGGTTGCCGTTCGCCGGCGGCGGCCGGGCGCGGCGGCGGTCGCCGGGCGTGGGCCGCCGGGGAGCAGGCCGCGTCTCTCCCCCGCCGCACTCGCATGACCGCTCCTACATCGGAAGACGACCCTTCCGTTCCGCATGACCGTCGGCGTCATGCGACGGTCGCCCCAGCTCCGCATCCGAAGCTCCGTGCCGCGGGTCCGCGCGCGCCCTGGGATCGATCGGACTCCCAGTCCCGAATTCCGGACCGAGATGTCGTCGAATGGACCAGCAGGCTCGGATCGAACACGCACTGGGCGGTTGGGCGGCCAAACCGCACCCGAAACGGGCCTGCCAGTCCTGAACCCGACTGCGCCTACCAAGATTCAGGCCTGCCAGTCCACCCGTGGGGGGTGAGCCGGCGCCCTCACAATCGGCACGGCCGGCCGCAGCAGCGGCGCGAGGGCCTCGCGTGGCACTCCTCGTCACCCGGTTGGCGGGCCCTCGCGCGGCGGGGCGCCGATCCAGACGTGGCCGTCGGCGAAACGCTCCGCCTTCCAGATCGGGGCACGGGCCTTCGTCTCGTCGATTGCGTAGGACGCGGCGGCGAAGGCGGCCTCCCGGTGCGGTGCGCACGCGACGATGGCCACGGACGCGTCGCCGAGCGGGACCTCGCCGGTGCGATGGACGATCGCCAGCCGTTCCACCCCGAATCGGGCGCGGATCTCGTCGGCAATCTCGCCGAGGATCCGGAGCGCCATCGGCTCGAGCGCCTCGTAGTCGAGCGCCTCCACCGAGCGCCCGGCGTGTCGCGCGGCCGCCGCCTCCTGGCCGGGCGCGGGCGTGCCCGGGGTGCGCCGCGTGATGCCGAGGAACCCGACGACCGCGCCGTCGTCCGGCCAGGCGAGCCGGGCGGCAAGCTCGGTGTGGATCCCGCCAGGGAACGGCTCCGCCCGGAGCTCGAGGATGCGATGCGGGCCAGCGGCGCCGGGGCCAGCGGCGCCGGGGCCAGCGGCGCTCCGCCCCGACCCGCCGCTCACCGGCGGGATCATCGCGAGCTCGTCGCCGTCGGCGAGGGGCGCGGTCGCGTCGGCCCAGTCCCCATTGACGGCGAAGCGCACCGACGTCCGACCGGGGGCGAGCACG
>DATIUS010000002.1:0-3656 GCA_035466655.1 Candidatus Sulfomarinibacteraceae bacterium | reverse complement strand
TCCTCCTCGGGGCGCTCGCACTCACCGGATCGATCTCGATCGGCCACAACGGCGCTGATGCCGACGCGGCCTGGCGTGCGGCTGCCCCCGATCTCGTCGAGCCGCGAGCCGAGCCGTCGCCGGCGGAACCGTCGCCCGGGGCTCTCGGAGGACTGGCCGTGACAGGATCCAGGGGCCGCGACCTCCCGTCCGGCGACTGATCCCGGGCGGGAGCGGCCCGCGCAGGCCCTCGCTCGGGGGACCGCCTCGCAGCGCCTCGCGCCGCCCCGCCGGCCGCAGCCGATCGACGTGGTTCATCAATTTGCCATTGGCTGATCGCGGCCGCACGTCGTTCCTTGCCTATCCGCGTACTGGCCGAGCGTGAATGCGGTCGAGTTGATGAATGAGGTCGATCGCGGCTTCGTCCCTTGCGGTCTCGAATCGAGACGGCCCCCGGGGGACCGGGGGCCGTCGTCGGTGCAGGAGGAGCGGGTTGGGTCAGCGGATCCAGCGGGCGCCGAACTCGTAGGACTCGGAGGGGTCGGAGGTCCGACGCCGATCCTCGCCAAGCAGGATGCTGAGCAGCGAGAACAGCGCCAGGAGCCCGAAGCCGGAAGAGGCGATCATGATGGGTACCTGTCGCGCGCCGAATGCCGTCGGATCGGTGCCGACGTGGCTGCCCATCCCGTCGCAGCGCGACGGGTCCCGACATTCGAATTGGACCTTGCAACCGGATGATAGCCTAACCACGTTAGGCTGACAAGTGGTCCTGCTTACGAGACTGAGGTTGATGGCAGAGAAGAGCGGTCTGGATCGGATCGATGTCCAGCTCGTCGCCCTGATCCAGGAGGACGGTCGTCGCCCGTATGCGGAACTCGGGGCGGCGGTCGGGATCAGCGGGCCGGCCGCGCACGAGCGGGTGAAGAAGCTCGAGGCGCGCGGCGTCATCACCGGGTACGGCGCGCGTGTCTCCGCCGAGGCCATCGGCCTCGGCGTCCTCGCCTTCACGTGGGTCACCCAGGCTCCCGGGACGGTGGCGACGGACCTGACCGGAGATTTCGGGGCGATCCCGGAGATCGAGGAATGCCACCACATCACCGGCGAGGCGGACTACCTCCTGAAGATGCGGGCCCGCGACACCCGCGACCTCGAGCGGGTCATCCGGGCGGTCCAGGCGACGCGCCATGTCTTCTCGACCGAGACGGACGTCGTCTTCTCGACCGCCTTCGAGCGCCGTCCCCTGCGTCCGGCGGAGCGCCCCTAGCGCGAGGGCTCCGGGCTACCCGGGGTCGAGGGGATCCAAGCGGTCCGGCGGCGGCAGCGCGCGATACTCGCGGTGCTCGCGCAGGACGGCCTCGACGTCGGGGGCTTCGACCGGCGCACCGCGATCGGCGAGGCGCCCGGCGATCCAGCGGGCCTCGGCCGGCAGCTCGGCCCCGTCGAGGTCCTGCTCTCGCCGCGAGGCGTCGAGGAAGACAACCGCCACGAGCCCGCCGCCGGCGACGAGGCCGACGACGAGCAGCCACCACTGGAACTCGGCCATCAGCGCGGGACCGCGGTGCGACGCATGGCGCCGAGTGTACGGGCCTCGCCCCGAGGCGTGCGCCTGCGGGCGGGCCCGCGAGCGATTCGGGCGATTCGGCGCGCATCGCGACGCATGCGCGCGCGGCGCGGACGACCCTCGCCCGCGGCGCGCGTACACTCCCCGACCATGCTGAACTTCACGCCCGACCCCGTCGCGATCCAGCTCGGTCCGCTTCCCGTCTACTGGTACGGGATTGCCTACGCGGTCGGGCTGGCCGTCAGCTACCTCGTCCTGGTCCGCGGGGCGCGGCGGTTCGGCCAGGACCCGGAGCTCGTCAGCAACGGGATCATCGTGATCGCCGTCGCGGCCCTGATCGGCGGCCGCCTTTACCACGTCATCGACCAGTGGCGCCTGTACGAGCACGACCTCCTGAAGATCGTCCTGCCGCCGTATTCCGGCCTCGGCGTCTATGGCGGCCTGGCAACCGGGATCGTCGCGTTCATCGCCCTGACCCGGTACCACCGGGTGAACCCCTGGGTCTGGGCAGACGTCGTCGCACCGGCGCTGTTCACGATGCAGGCGATCGGCCGCTGGGGCAACTTCTTCAACCAGGAGCTGTACGGGCCGCCGACGAGCCTGCCGTGGGGGATCGCGATCGACTGTGCGCACCGGGTGGCGGCCTACCCATGCGCAACGTTGCCCGAGGCGACCACGGCCTTCCACCCGCTGTTCCTGTACGAATCGATCTCGGGCGTGCTCGGCGCCGCGGTCCTGATCTGGCTGTCGAGCCGCCGACCGTACCGGCTCCGGCCGGGCGACCAGGCCCTGATCTTCTTCATCTGGTACCCGCTGGTCCGGTTCCTGCTTGAGTCGCTCCGGACGGACAACTGGGTCGTCGGAGGGATCCCGACCGCCCAGATCGTGTCGGTGCTGTTCGCCCTCGGGTCGTTCCTGATCCTCGTCTACCGCCACCGACGGCCGATGTCGGCCGATGCGGGCCCCGACCCCTTCGAGGCTCGAACGGACGACGACACGGACGGCTTCGATGACGTCGACGACGCCAGCGACGATGTCGAAGCCGCGCACCACGAGACAGCCGGGCGCCCGACCGATTGACGCCGGACGTGGGTGAGCCCGCGGGCCCGGCGCCGAGGCGCGCCCGACCGGGGCGGGCTCGCGTCTCCCCCGAGGCGCTCGCCGCCGCGCGCGGTGGCGTTCGCGAGGGCCTCGATTGGCTCGGGCGGCCGCCGGAGACGAACGCCGGCCTCCTGGTCCGGGCGTTCGCCGCCCTCGCCCGCTTCCTCCTCTTCGTTGTGTTCCGGTTCCGCGTCTTGACCTCCGGGCAGGAGCACCTGCCGTCGGACGGCGGGTACCTGGTCGTCGCCGCGATCCACCGCGGCTGGATGGATCCGTTCCTCATCCTCCACGCGCTGCCGCTCGAGCCGCGTGCCTGGTTCCTCGGCAGCGGTCCGTCGGCGTTCTCCGCGCGCTGGCGGGAGTGGCTCCTTCACCGGCTGGGCGGGATGCTCCCGGTCTGGCGCGGCGGCGTGGGCGTGGACCAGCACGTCGCGTCTGCGCGGGCCGTGCTCGAGAACGGTGGCGTTTTCGTGCTCGTCCCGGAGGGCGGCATCGCCGGCCCACCCGACCATCTCGCCCCGTTCCGGACCGGGGCGGCGCTCATCGCCCTCCGCACGGGCGCTCCGATCGTCCCCATCGCCCTCGCCGGCGCCCACGAGCTCTACCTCGGGAAGCGCATGGCCTCGCGGATCCTCCCGTCGACGAACGCGCGCGACCTCCTCGGCGACGCCTGGGACGGCGCGCTCCCCGAACCCGGCAGCCGCCTCGAGCTCGACCTGGCGCGCCGGCTGACCGAGCGCTTCGCGGAGGTCCTGGGACCGGCCGTCGCCGCGATCTTCCCGGGAACCGTTGATCCACCCGAACGCCCACGCCGGCTCCGCGGCCTCACCTGGCTCCTCCTGTCCCGCCGGGGACGCTGAGGCATCCGATCCGAGCGCCGGAGTTTGCAGAGCGGGAATTCGCCCTTGTAATCGCGTTCGAGTGGGCGCACGCTGCCCCGACCAACACCGGGCACGCTCTTGACGGGAACGCCTCCGATGCTGGGGCCACTGATCGGACGACGATCGGCCGGTCA
>DATIUS010000001.1:0-8253 GCA_035466655.1 Candidatus Sulfomarinibacteraceae bacterium | reverse complement strand
GGACCCAGCCCTCAACGTCGCTCAAGACAGCGGCCTTCGAGAACGGAGACCTCGGGAGGGAATTCAGCCCTGCTGGAGCGGATTGCAGGTTCAGGGCACCGCTAGTTCCCCGCCTAGCACGGCGGGGCCAGTCTAGCAGGGGTGGCGGAGAGGGAGGGATTCGAACCCTCGACGGGTTGCCCCGAACCGCATTTCCAGTGCGGCGCCATAGTCCACTAGGCGACCTCTCCGGGGCACAAGATGCGTGGCATCCGCCACTGACGTCCGAGGGAACGGAGTGGTGGCGGAGAGGGTGGGATTCGAACCCACGGTGCTTTCGCACACCGCTTTTCGAGAGCGGCACCATCAACCACTCGGACACCTCTCCGCGCGAGAGGATAGCAGAGGGTCCTGCGTCAGCCGGAGGCTGCCAAGGAGGCGTAGAGCTCCTCCGCCTCGTCGCGCCGGATGCCGCTGACGACCTTGAGCCGCCGCCCCAGCGCGGCGTGCTCGGCAAGCTGGAGGACGGTTCCGGCGGCGCCGTCCTCCCGGTTCGGGGCCGCGTAGACGAGCGCGTCGACGTCGCTGTTGAGCAGCGCCCCGATGCACATCGCACAGGGTTCGATGGTCGAGAAGATCGTGACGTCCTGCAGCCGCGAGGTGCCGAGGCGGCGCGACGCCTCACGGAGGGCGACGACCACCGCGTGGGCCGTGGGGTCGTTCGTCTCGACGACCCGATCGTGACCGCGGGCAACCATCGCCTCGTTCAGCACCGCCACGGCGGCGTGCGGCCGCTCCCCCCGCGCGACGGCGGCGCGGGCCTCGGCCAGCGCCTCGCCCATGAACAGCTCGTAGTTCATGGGACGGATCATACGGGCGCGGTGGAAACGCTCGCATCGACCCACCGTCGCCGCGGGTCCACCGACCGGATGTAGGATTCACCGTGATGGCTTCTCCGCAACGAATCGGGATCCTCACCGGGGGTGGGGACGTTCCCGGCCTCAACTCCGTCATCAAGAGCGTCACGTACCGGGCAACCGAGCGTGGCGCCGAGGTCCTTGGTATCAGGCGCGGCTGGGAAGGCCTGACCCACGTCCAGCCGGGCCCGGTCCTGGACCCGCAGTACATCCGCGTCCTCGACCGCGGCAACACGCGGACGATCGACCGGACCGGCGGAACGATCCTCCACACCTCGCGCACGAACCCGGTCAGGATGCCGCGCAAGGCACTGCCCGCCTGGCTCGATGGGGACGTCGCCGGCGGGCTGCAGGTCGGCGAGGACCGGTACGACCTCACGTCGATCGTGATGCGGCACCTCGACGAGCTCGGGATCGACGTGCTCGTGGCGATCGGCGGCGACGACACCCTGTCGTTCGCGCGAGTCCTCGCGGCGAAGGGCGTTCCCCTCGTCGCGATTCCCAAGACGATGGACAACGATGCGCCCGGCACGGAGTACTGCATCGGGTTCTCGTCGGCGATCACGCGAGCGAAGGAGCTCATCGACCGGCAGCGAACGACCCTCGGCAGCCACGAGCGAATCGGCGTCTTCCGGATCTTCGGGCGCGATGCGGGGTTCTCGGCCCTGTTCGCCGCCTACGTGACCTCGGCCCGTTGCGTGATCCCCGAGGTCCGCTACGACATCGGCCGGCTGGCCGACGTGATCGCCGCGGACCACCAGTCGTCACCCAGCCACTACGCCATCGTGGTGACGGCGGAGGGCGCGATCTGGGAGGGCGCCGAGATCCCCGAGCTCGGTCCGGCCGACGCCTTCGGGCACCGCCACAAGGCGAACGTCGGCGAGGTCCTGGCGGCCGAGCTGTCCGCCCGAACGGGCATCGAATCGCTGGCCATCGAGCTGACCTACGACCTCCGGTCCGGCCAGCCAGACGCACTCGACCAGATCGTCGCCTCGACCTTCGCGAACGTGGCGATGGACCTGGTCGCGGACGGTGTCTTCGGGCAGATGGTCGGGATCCGCGACGGGAAGTACGCGCATGTCGAGCTGGCGTCGACGGGCGTGGCGGCCCGGCGCGTCGACGTCGACGCCATGTACAACGTCGAGCGCTTCCGGCCGCGTTACGACGGCAAGCTCGGGGAGCCCATGCTCCTCATCGGCGTCGACTGAGAGGCTCACGGCGACCGAGCCGCCAGGGCCGGGAGCCGAACGAGCTCAGCCCTCGAGGCCGGACAACTCGCGGATCGCGCGCGCCACGGCCGACATGTCGTCGTCGGCGTGACCCTTGCCGATCAGACCCGCCTCGAACTGCTCACACAGGGCCGAGACCGGAAGCGCGGTCCCCGTCTCGCGGGCCAGCTCGAGGGCGATGCCCAGGTCCTTGCGATGGAGCGCGACCTTGAACCCCAGCGGGTAGTCGTTCGCGAGCATGCGGCCGCTCCGGTTCGCGAGGACCCATGACTGCGCGGCGCCACCCGACAGCGCGGCGACGACCTGCTCAACGTCCAGGCCCGCCTTCATGGCGAGGACGATCCCCTCGGCGACGCCGAGGTAGGTCCCGGCGAGGATCACCTGGTTCACCGCCTTGACGGCCTGGCCGGCTCCGATCGGGCCGACGTGGGTGATCGTCGTACCCATCGCCGCGAGGACCGGGCGGGCGCGCTCGAGATCCGCGGCCTCGCCACCGACGAAGATCGAGAGCGTCCCCTTCTTCGCCCCCTCGCTGCCCCCGGAGACCGGCGCGTCCAGCATCGCGATGCCACGGGCAGCGAGTCGAGCCGCGAAGTCGCGGGTAGCCGACGGGGAGATCGTGGACATGTCGACGACGAGGGCTCCGGCGGCGGCGCCGATCGCCACGCCGCCCTCACCGAAGAGCACGGCCTCGACGTCCAGCGTGTCCGAGACGACCGTCACCACGACGTCCGATTCGGCGGCGACATCGGACGGACTCCCGGCGAGGCGGACGCCGAGATCGGCGAGCTCGGCAGCCCGGCCGGCCGTCCGGTTCCAGGCCGCAACGGCGAACCCGGCCCGCGCGACGTTGGCGGCCATCGCCCCGCCCATGGTCCCGAGCCCGACGAACCCGACGCGCATGCCAGCCTCCAGCACTCCCCCTGCCGACGATGCTAGCGCGCGAGGCGGGGGATGGTCAGTCGAAACCGGCGAGGACGAGGAACGGCCCGTGCCGCGGGCCGACGATGACCAGTCGCTCCGGCCCGAACGGACCACGGCCCTCCGAGCCGAGGGCGAATCCGGCGCGCCGCGCGCGTTCCGGCGCACCCGCGTCGACCAGCAGGTAACGAGCCACCCTCCCCTCGCCGAAGCGTGCGAGCGCGGCGGCCAGGCGACCCTCGGTCGACGGTTCGAGGAGCAGGACCGCGCGGTCCCCGCCGAACCGCAGGAGCCGGCACCGGGCGCCGAGCAGGCGCGCATCGCCGGCAGGCCCGATCTGCGGCGGGCCGAGGTCCGCGTGCGCGGCCGCGACCTCCTCCACCGCCCGATCCAGCTCGACGGTCGCCCAGCCGTCGATTGCCGCGCGGGGATCGACGGCCGCCCAAAGGCGCTCGACGGCATCACCGAGCGCCTCGCGGCCGAGGAGCGGCTCGGGGCTCAAGGTCATGCGGACAGGCTCGCTGTGCCGGTGATCTCGGGCCCCGCCACGCCGGTCGCGACGTAGGCATCGATGGCCGCCTGCAGGCCGATGTCGCGCCGCTCCTTCTCGGATCGGAGCCATTTCGTCTCGAGGACGTCGCAGTAGGCCTGGACCGCGTCGCCACCCGGTCCGACGACCGCCCCGAGCCGAACGAGCGCCGGCTCGTACACCTCGGAGGTCCAGCGCGTGGCCATCTCCTGGATCGGCACCGATCGACGCTCCGAGCGCTCCAGCCAGGCCCCGTATTCGTGGAGGTCGTTGAGCAGGAGGCGGGCCTGCCCCTCCAGCGCGCGCAGGCCGGTCAGCCGCTCGAGCTCGCCGGCATGGAACCGGCGATTCGTGACGCAGACTCGCAATCGGACCCGGCCCTCGTCGCCGGGCTCCAGTTCGATCTCGTCAACGGCGAACCCGAGGTCGTTGAGGCGCCTGACCCGGGCGGCCATCTCGAAGCGCTCGTCCACCCCGACCTCGACCTCGGCGTGGAGTTCCTCCCAGAGGGCGAGGTACCGATCCCGGACGGATTCGGCGGCCGCGAGCGCGTCGTCGACGAGATCGGCGCGGTCGTACATCACGGCAAGGTCGGCGAAGCCGTACGCGACGTTCTCGAGGAGGACCTCCAGGTCGTAGGCCCGCTGTCCGTCCGACAGCTTGGGGTGGAGCTCGCTCGTCTCGGCGTCCACGAGATAGGCCTGGACCCGGTTGCCGTCACGGCGGAAGAGGGTGTTCGCCAGGGAGCAGTCGCCCCAGTAGACACCGCCTCGATGGAGCTCCACGAGCAAGCCTGCCATCGCGTCAAGGAGCTGGTCGCGGAGATGGCCTGGGCCCGGTGGCACCCGCGACAGCAGGCGCCGGTACTGGAGGGAGTTGCGCAGGTAGCGAGTCACGAGGATCGCCGTGTCACGCTCCGGAGCGACAGCGAGACCGAGCGGGCGGACCGCCGGCATGCCCTCCTCCTCGAGGTGGCGGAGGATCTCGTATTCGCGCTCGGCGATGCCGACCGGTTCCTCCTTCAGGGCGACCAGACCGCGGTCCGTCACGACGAACCGGACGAGATGCCGGGACGGCCCAACCTTCAGCTCGCGGAACCGGAGCCGGTCAGCGGGCCAGGCCTCGAGGGGCAGCTCCCAGGGCAGCTCAAGCAGCTCGGGGCTCGGTTCCCGCAGGCGTAGACGGGGGAACGGGGCGCTCATGCGGCATCAGGTTACCGTGCCGGTCGGTGGATGCCCTCGCCTGGCACGGACCCGGGGGGTGCAGGTTCGAACGGGCCGGACGAACGAATGGTCAGCCGGGCTGCAGCCGTGACAGCGGGACCGTGTGGTCGAGGTGCATTCGCGCCCCGTCTCGGATCTGAAGGTGGATCTCGGGATCCGACGTTGACCAATCGATCTCGATGATCCCGAACTTGCGGTCGCTGTTCAGGAGCGTGCCGACCCGGTTCGGATTGTTCCACTGGCCAACGGCCCAGGTCTCGACCTGGTCGAGACCCGACGCGGTCAGGTCGTACGTCGGATAGCCGATCGCGTCAGGGAGGCGCGTGAGCTCCGCGAAATGCATGTCCCCGGAGACGAAGATGACGCCGGGGATGCGGAGTTGACGGATCAACTCGAGCAGCCGCTGCCGTTCGAGCGGCGAGTCCCCCCAGCCCTCCCATTGCTCGTCGATGTCGTAGTCCTGGAGGATCTGGATGCCGCTGCCGATGATCCGAATCGTCGCCGGTTCAGCGAGGCGATCCCGAAGCCAGGCCCACTGCGCTGCACCGAGGATGGTGCGACTCGGATCCGTGCCCGCGTAGTCATAGGGGTCGAGGTTGTACCGATTATCGAGCAGGATCACCTGTACGGTTCGGTCGCCGCTGCCAAAGGACCGCGCCGAGTAGACGCCCGGACCCGACCAGCGGGGATCGTCCTTCGGAGCGCCCCAGAACCGGAGGAACTCATCCTTCGCCGCGTCACGGTGACGCCACGTCCGGTTCGCGTTGTCCCAGCCGAAGTCGTGGTCGTCCCAGACAGCCATCGTCTCGGGGATGGACCGAAGCGCCCGGAAGCGCGGATTTGCACCGAGGATCTCGTACTTCGAGCGCAGCACCGCCATGTCCTCGGTGTCGCCGTAGATGTTGTCGCCCAGCCAGAGCAGCAGATCGGGATCGGTGGCGAGGAGGTTCACAAGGGCAGGCCCGTCGGCGGAGTTCCGGAAGCAGGAGGCGAGGGCGATGCGCGTCAGCGGGCCGTCCGGCCAGCTGGCCGGCGTCGGCGCGACCGAGGCCGACGGGCCGGGCGTCGGGACACCGAAGTTGACCGGGGCGGGGGTCGGCAGCGATGGCGACCCTGGCGACGACGGACCGACGGTCGCGGCAAGGGCTCCGGACGGGCCGGGCGTCGGGACGCCGAAGTTGATCGCGACGGGGGTCGGCAGCGATGGCGACCCTGGCGACGGCGGACCGGCGCTCGGTTCGGCCGCGGGCGTCCCCGGCCCATCGCCGGAGCCCGGCTGCCCCCCGGTCCCGCAGGCAATCGCGATCAGGGCGAGCAGTGTCGCGCCGACCGGCAGCCGCCGGGCGGGCCGTCCGGATCCTGGCGGCCGCGGCGGCCGCCCGTCGGGCACCTGGCGCGCGTGACCTGCCGAGCGCTTCGACCGGAGCGTTCTCATCGACCACCAGCGTACGCATCGGGCGCCGACATTCCAGTGGTCAGTTCTGCTCGGTCACAATCGGTGGGCTTCGCAGCAACCAGCCGGGACCGGCGCGGCCTGCGCGGCATCACTGCCCGCCGGCCCCGCCCGGTGGACGGGCTGTCTCTCGAGATGGGTACCTCGGGATGATCGGGCGTGGGGAGTTCGTGTACGACGTGTTCGAGCCAGCGTCCGAGATGGCGTGGATCACATCCCAGGCCTCCGCCGACGTCGCGTCACCGTCTCGGGATCAGCTGCCCAGGCCTTCGTGCGGCGGGCCCAGATACGGGAACTTGTCCAGCAGATCCGTGTGTGGACCGACGCCGTCGCTCGTAAGCTGCCCTCGTGTCAGAAGGGCCACGATGAGATCCGCCGTATCGTCCGTGAGGAGCCGCCCGTTTGGGTAGCCGGCTGGCTCACTCGGGTCGTAGATGAGCCAGTCGGGGAGGAAGTCCCGAGCGAGACGCGCCGCCTCGGCATCCAGGTAGCCAAGCGAGCGCAGGAAGGCGACGAACTTGTCGCCGAATGCTGCCTCCTGCTCGGCCGGGCCCGTGCGACAGAACGCTGCGTTGTCCGCCTCGTCGGTATTGAAGGTGTTGTTGACACCGGGCCGCCCGGCCTGATCCATCTGAACGACGTCGCCACCCTCTGGAGCCATCGTCCGGGCCCAGACTCGGATCGGGCGCGTTGTCGGGAGGGCCTCTCTCGGGACCTCCAGGACGATGCCGAAGACGTTCCGTTGCGCAAGGGGATCTTCACCGGTGAACTGAAAGCCGTTGTGAAGTCCCTTCGGATCTTTGAAGTGAGGTTCGCTCCGGACGCCAGCAAAGAAGCGATAGCCAGATGCCTCGGCGATCGCAACGTCGCGATCCAGCGAGACCCGCGCATTGACGATGACAGGGTCACCCACGCGGCCGGTCCCCTGGGCCGCGGCACCCGCAGTCCGGTAGACACTGGCGCGCGTCTCGCCGCCATGTGCCTCGAAGAGCACATGGAACGCGAGGTCAGCGAGCTTGTCACCGTCGGCGTCGATCTTGATCTCATAGCTCGCGCCGGGGTCGATATTCACCTCGCGCGACGGCTCAGGATTCACGTCCAGGACCAGGACCAAGACGTCCCGGTGGTCGGCGGGGAAGAGGTACAGGTCGCAGATGTCCGTGCGGGGATCGGAGGCGTCGAAGTGGTCGGACATGGTGTCCCTCCCGGGTCTGCGTCGGTGACGTCAGGAGGAGGAGCGTAGCGCCGGTCGCATGCGAGGACGCGACGCGGTCGATCAGGCCGCTGTTCAACCGGCTTCGGCACCCGTTCGAACACACCTCAAAGAGGCTGGCGCGCCCGGCGGGACTCGAACCCACGACCTTCAGGTCCGCAACCTGACGCTCTATCCGCTGAGCTACGGGCGCACGCGATCCGGCGGAACTGGCGGAGAGGGGGGGATTCGAACCCCCGATGGGTGTAACCCCATAACGGTTTAGCAAACCGCCGCACTAGGCCTCTATGCGACCTCTCCGTCCGCGGCGGTCGATAGGCTACCACGGGCCTCCGGCGGTTGACACCGGGGCGTGCCCTCGGCTACCGTCGCGGGCAGACATGGCCCGCTCCTATTGGTTTACCGACCCGGCATGATCGTTCCCGGCACCTGAGCCGGGGGCACACGTCGTGCCGGGCGAAGCAGAGGCGCAGACCTCTGCTTTTTTGTTTCCGGTCCGGCCGTCCCGAAGGAAGGTCGCTCGATGTTCGTTGTCATGGCCCGTACCGCCACCGAGGCCGAGATCCTCGGTGTCAAGAGCCACATCCTGGCGGAGGGGATGACCCCCTACGACCACGCCGGCGCGGAGCGCGTCGTCATTGCGGTCGTCGGCGAGGTGGGTCCCCGCAAGCAGGTCCTCATGAGCCGCCTCGCGGCGCTGCCGGGCGTGGAGACGATCACCCCGATCTCGCGGCCGTTCAAGCTGACATCGCGGGAGTTCCATCCCGAGGACACCGTGATCCGCGTCCT